>NZ_JACJRS010000125.1 GCF_014697375.1 Phormidium sp. FACHB-1136 | reverse complement strand
AAACGCTATCATCATCGACATAAATTCCATCGCAGCAAGTTCCTCAGACCCTCATCTGAATTCTGCTTGCTGCTTTCCTTTTTGGATCAAATGGATAAAGTCGAGCTAAGGTGGTTCTGAATAGAGTAACAAGTTAATCCAGTAAAAATATCAATAAGTCGGTTATAGCGGACTTTTGTAAGGAGTGCTTGTTCATCCGTCCCTGGAGCATACCTCCTAACAATTTCAGGTGTGGCGTCTGGAATTTTTATTTTCTGTCGGTTAGTGGTGGGTACTATTTTACCAGGTGATGCCAACCTAAACTCATAGGTACTAATTCCTGTTCCTACTATTATCCATTCATAGCCAGACTCGCATGTCATTTTGATTGACTCAGGCAATTCTCTGCGAAATCTGTATGAGTATGGAATGTCGCCAAGGTTTTTAATGCGTGAAATCCCCAGATCATCACATGCTTGTGCCAATTCATTACGATCAAAAGGAACCTTGATGTTGCCATCAACATAATTCTTGATAAAAACTCTTTCGATAATATGGTCGTACTTGCTCATGCTACACTCTCGCCAGTCGTTTTCTCGTAATTAGTCACAGCAATAAGGGAGGGACCATGACAACCAACCATTACATTCGTGGGGTAAAAACAAATGGATGGATGCCGTTTGAAAAACGGGTTTGGCAACGCAATTATTACGACCACATTATCCGTAATGAGGCAGATCTGATACGGATACAAACCTACATCCACAACAACCCGTCATCCTGGCAAAAAGACCAATTACATCCCCAAATCCCCTCCAAATGGTAATCCCCGTAGGGGCAGACCTCTGTGTCTGCCCTCTGTGTCTGCCCTGCCCCCCGTGTCTGTCCTGCAATCGTGGGGGCAACACCGGGGGCGGGGTGGGGCGAACACGTGGGTTCGCCCCTACGGGGAATATTCATTTTTTAGGCGCTACGCGCCAAAGAGAGAGAAAAGAAGAAAGAGAATAGTGCAAAAGTACTAAAGAGAAAAGTGCTAAAGAGTCCTGGCGGCAGAACAAACAACTCGAAAACCGTAGGAGTCGTCGCGAGCGTCCGGATCGTCGTAGTTGCGAGAGGCAGAGCGGCAACCCCTCGGGTCGTTGATCCAGGAACCACCCCGCAACATCCGATTGTTGCTTTCATCGCTAGATAGCCATGGAGTATTATTTATTAGGGCACCTTCGTAGCTGTCGTGCCAGTGATCGGCGCACCATTCCCACACATTGCCGTGCATATCGTATAGGCCAAAGGAATTGGGTGGAAACAGGCCCACGGGGGTGGTTTGTTCGCGAAAAATCCCCTTGGGGCCAGGGCCATAGGATCCGCTGATAAGTTGCCCGCCATAGTCCCAGTCGGTGCCCCGGTAGTTGGCGAGGTCGGTGGTGAGGGTTGGCCCGGTGTGGAAGGGGGTGGTAGTGCCAGCGCGGCAGGCATACTCCCATTCGGCTTCGCTGGGCAACCGAAAGTCTAGCTCCGTCTGCTCGGATAGACGCTGGCAAAAGGCCACGGCATCGTGCCAAGACACCGTTTCTACTGGGTGGTTGCCGCCCAGGCGGAAGGTGGCTGGGTTGCCCCCCATCACCGCTTCGTATTGGGCCTGGGTGATGGGGAACTGCCCCAGCCAGAAGGACTCAAGGGTGACTTCGTGCTGGGGATGTTCATCGTCGTAACCTTCGCCATCGGGCGACCCCATTAAAAAGGTGCCCCCAGGAATTTGCACTAGGGTGAGGGCTACGTCGTCAGAGAGCTTGACGGTGTGGGTTTTGGGCGGGTTTACAAGCTGAATGTGCTGGGTGTGTGCATCAAACACCTGCACCACCAAAAGCTGAGACAGCACCCCCAACTGCCGCAGCCCTTCCCCGGCTTGCACTCGCACCAGGCCAATGTCGTCCTCGTCGTTAAAGTAGCGTTTCAAGAGGGGCACTAGGCCATTGGGTTCATCCCCAAGCTGAAGCAAGCCCTTGATGGCCGCAGCGACACCTCTGGGGCCGAGGTGTCGCTGCGGTTGGCCAACACCTCTTGGAGGATGTGCCGCGTTACTCCTTGATCCGGTTGAATGGCCAAAAGGGTCTGCAAGGCTTCGGTGCGAACCTCCACGGGCTGGTCGGCGGATTGAATGCGCTTGAGGATATCAGGAACCGCCTTTTGCGCCGCATAGCCCTCCCGGCGCAGGTTTTGGATGGTTTGGATCAGGATGGAGGCTTCCACATCATCCAGCATGTCGATATAGCGGTTAATGCGTTGGCGACGGAGAGCGGCGGTTTAGGCTTCGGGGTCAAAGTCGGCCCGTTCGTTTAGGCTGTCTAACACTCCGGTGGGTAGCTTGCGTTCTTTTTCGCAGCAGTTGCGCACCGCCAACAAAAAGCCGCGCATGGTGGGTAGGTTGTCTTGATCGGCATCGATGGTTTCAAAAAACTGTTGCCAGCGTTCTGCGGGCTCCTCTTGTTGACAGTATTCCGCTACTTGCAAGGCCGCTAGATATTCGGCAATGGGGTCTAGGATAATTTTGACCGTGGTTTCTGCGGCGGAAATTTGGATTAACCCCAGGGGCTTTTTGAGGTAGCCTAAACAGGCTTTGGCGGCAGCATCTTCACCCTGGGTCAGGGCTTTGAGCACCTCTGCATAACGGGCTTCGGTGGGGCGATAGAAGTCTTTCAGGCATTCCCAGGCCACCCGTTTGGCGACTTGCTTAAGGTCGTCATTGTCTCGCCGCATGGATCGATCAATGGATTCTTCGCGGTTGAGGCGGCAGAGGTATTCCAGCATGAGATCGGGAATATTATCCGGCAGTTGAATATCCTGATGCTGGTTGACAAAAATCACTTGGTCGATATAGAGCGTCACCAATAGGGCCGTGGCATCTTGCAGAGTAGCGGCCATCATGTTGGAGAGCCGTCGGCAGGTGCGGAGAAACTCGTCATCGCTGTCAAACAGGTCTTTTTTACCCTTTTGAGCCAAGTACGGGGCAATAAACCCAGAGAGCCGATCCACCACAATTTTTTGGGGTTCTAGGCGCTGGTAATGGGGGCGTCCGAGGTTCTTTTCCGCCAATCGAGAGGTGATGATTAGGGCATTGATGGGTGTGGTTTCTAGGGCTTTTTGCATTTGGCCATAGGTAGCATCGCTCATTTCTGAGACGTGATCCAAAATCACCAAAATCCGCCGCTGTCGCAGCAGGACATCCAGCAATTCATCGGCCACAAAGGTACCGTCGCCATTGCGGGGCAGTTGTTCGCGAATGGCCGTGCTTAGGGGGGTGTCGTTCAGTTCTTGCTCAATCAGCACGGGCAGCATCTTGTGCTGGCCCAGGGCGGGGGGGGTCGCCATTCCGGCATCGGCCATACCCAGCCCCCAGCGGGCAATTTGGCAGGCAAAGCTGGTTTTGCCCACGCCCCCCTCCCCCACCATCAACAGCGTGGCCGGAGATCGACTAAACAAAGGAGACAGGTGGCTGGGGGTAAGCTGGTCGATGAGGTCGCCATCCAGCTTAATTTGAATGGGAATATGAATCCTGCGGTCGTGAACCGTTTGCAGCTTGGCAAACCGCTGGCGGGTTTCAACCAGATGCCCCGCCACCCAAGCATCCAACACCCTGGGCTGATACTTCAACCAAAGCAACAGCCCCAGGGGTACCTCCCAACTGGTGTTAGGAATTTTGAACTTTCCTGGCAAAAACAGCAACCACCGGGGCTTTACCCCCAGCACCACCCCATAGGCCAAGGCTATCGCTGCCGCCGTCACGATCCCGGTGGCTAAGGCTTTATTGTCCTCCAGCCAGACCTCTAACCCACTGGGGGCAGTCGGAAAATTTGTGGAAAAATGCCGATCTTCCGACGTTCGCCGACAACCCACTGCTGCAATAAATAATAGTGCCAAGGCCGCATGGGGTCGGGGCTAAGGGCAATCTGGTGGAGTTGGTAGACTTGGGCCAGGGCGGTGGCGGCGTCTTCGGGCAGGGTGGTCAACCAGCGAGAAACGGGGTGGTTCCAGCCCTGGAGGAATTCATCGAGCAAGACCCGGTGGGTGTCGTTAGGGGAATGGCCATCAAGGGGCCAGGACTCGCCCCAAGCTTCGGCTTGGAGGGTTGTCTGGGTGAGTTTGCGGGGCTTGTCCATGGATGCCAAGCTCTTTTCTGAAAGGACTTTCCACGATTCTGCCACCAGCCCCGGCAGCACCCCTAAACTCGCATGATCCGCGAGGGCATGGGCCAATTGAAGCAGTTCCCCATCCTGGCGGTGCTGGCCATAGTCAGTCAAATCAGCCACCAGCGGGGTCCAAATTTCCCGCTCTAGGGCCATCATCAAGGGCAACGCTGCCGCCGAATAATCCACCGTCTCCGGTTGTAGAGCCAACTGTTCCCGCCGTTGAAAGGCCAACAGTAGATTCTGCTGGGTGGCTTCCATCAGGCAAAACCAGACGCCATCCCCCAGGGCGGTACGAACTTGCTGTTGCCAGCGGGCCTCGTCGGGGGTGGGTGGGTGGGTGGGCGACTGGGCGATGGGCGAGGCGGAGAAGACCGTGGCCTCTGGGCCGGAGTTGACGGATTGGGCAGGGGGCGCAGCTAGGGTATCCAAATCAAACAGCGAGGGCATTGGAACCCCTTGGGTAGCCTTGGAAGATGCCTTGGAAGATTTTTGGGTGGGGGAGGATGGCTTGGCCGCACTGGATGGTGGGGAGACTGGGGTCGCCTTCAGCAGGGTTACCTGGGCTTGCAGGGTTTGGATTTGCTGGATTTGGTCGGTCAGTTGTGCTGTCTGAGCCTGAAGTTGTCGTTCTAAATCTGCAATTTGCGCCGCCTGGGCCTGAATTTGCCAGTCTCGCTCGGCCAGTTGGGCCGATTGGGTTTGGATCACCTGATCCTTGGTCGCCAAGGCCACCGACTGAGCCTGAACGTCCTGTTTCAGTCGCCCCAGTTCCAAGGCCTGAAGGCCAGTCTGAATCAGGTTGGCATAGCCCGGTGCGGTGGTGTTAATGCCCTGGGTTTCCTGCCCCGGCACGGTGAGAGACCCCTGCTGGGTGGTCAGGTTAAGGCGCAGTTCGTGCCCCTCTGCATTGGTAATCGTCAACCCTTGAGCATCCGCTTCGGCAAAGCGAATCCAGTAGTCCCGCTGGTTGTAACGAAACGCGACGGGGGACATCTCCGCCACCGCAGCGGGGGTAGGTTTTGGGTTGGCGGGGGCCGCTGGGGGCAAATCATCCCTGGGTGGAGGGGTAGTCGGTGCGGGGGCCACGGGCGCGAGGGTGGGTGCTGGCGTCGCCGCAGTGATTGCAGGATCAGGAGGTTCCTTTTGCACGGACTCCCTGAGCACGGACTCCCTGAGCACGGACTCCCTTGGTACGGGCTGGGTCACAGGGGCCTGAATGCCGCCCCGCTGGGCAGGGTGTCCTTGGCGCACCCCCACCAGTTCTAGCTCCACGGTGGTCACGCCCTGCCACTCGTTCTGCTTGAGGCGATAGGCCAAATCGACCTGATCGGGCAGCGGGAAAAACTCCCCCCAACGCCAAGCAATGGCCTTAATCGTAGTGCCGCCCTGGCGCAGGGTAAGCTTCAGGTGTTCCCGGTTGCGGCCCACCACCTGCTGCTCCGCCACTTGCACTTGGGGCGTCCAAAATACAGGTTCTGGGTTCCCGATGCCGCAGGGGTGGAGGTGATCGATCTGTTCGTAGAGGCTATAGGTGATATCGCTGAGGTCGGCCTGGGCATCCACGGAAATCAAGGGCTTCAGCAAATCGGGGCTGAGCACCTGGCAGGCATAGCGCGATAGGCGAGTTTGGATCGCCGCCAGGTTCTCCGCCCGAAAGGAAAAGCCCCCCGCCGCCCGATGTCCACCAAACTTTTCCATTAAATCGTGACAGCTTTGCAACGCTTCAAACACGTCAAATTCGGGAATTCCCCGTGCCGAGCCGCGAATCACCGATCCGTCCTCGTCCTCATAGGTGCCGATGAACACGGGCACCCCGTAGCGCTCCACCAGCCGTGAGGCCACAATGCCAATCACGCCATGGTGCCACTGGGGCCGCACTACCACCAGCACCCGATCCCGCAGCAGGGCAAGATTCCCCGCCGCCTGCTGCTGCTCACACCAGGCCACCGCCTCCTGTTCAATCTGTTGACAGAGTTCCTGACGAGTGGCATTGATCTGCTCGCACTGCATGGCCCGCTCTAGGGCCGTCCCCAGATCGTCGGTGGTCAGCAGGTCGATCACAATCTGCGGATCGCTAAGCCGACCCACCGCATTGATCCGTGGCCCCAGCCGAAAGCCGATGTGCTCTGGCTTCAGGGCTTTGCTTTGATCGGCCAGCCCCGCCACTTGGATCAACGCCTGAATGCCAAAAATTTGGGAGCGCGGCAACAACCCCAGCCCCCGCCGCACCCAGCGCCGATTCACCCCCGTCAGCGGAGCCAGGTCGGCAATGGTGCCCAGGGTGAACAACTCCAACAGCGAAGCCGTGAGGTCTTGGGTTTGGTTGAGGGCCTGGGCCAAACACACTGCCAAGATGTAGGCCACCCCCACCCCCGCCACGCCACGATAGGGCGAGGTTTCGGGCAACAGCTTGGGGTTCAAAATCGCGTGGGCGGGGGGCAAGGTGGGCGGCAAATCATGGTGATCGGTGACGATCACCGTCAGGCCCAGCTCCCGCGCCCGCTGGATCGGGGCCACGGCGGCAATGCCGTTATCCACCGTCAAAATCAGACTCACCCCGTCGGCGTAGCAGTCTTCCACAATGCGCAGATTAATGCCATAGCCCTCGCTCATGCGGCTGGGGATGGTGTAGTCTACCTCGGCCCCCAAGGCCCGCAAGGCCCGCAGCAACAGGGCCGTGCTGGTCATGCCGTCGGCGTCATAGTCCCCACAAATCGCCATCCGTCGGCCCGATTGGATCGCCTCGGTCAACAGGTCTAGACTAACCGCCAAATCCTCAAATTCCAGCAGCGGTGAAGGCAACTGCAAGCGCTCCGGATTCAAAAAATCCGTCGCCTGCTCCGGGATCACAATCCCCCGCTGCACCAACGCCTGAGCCACTAACGGCGATAACCCCGTCGCCGTCACCAAGTCCTCTACTAGGGCCGTATTGGGCGTGGGAATGCGCCACCGCTGCCGAGGTAGCCGGGTTGTGGCAGCATCATACGGCGTGGACGAAGGGTTCGGGGAAAATGCAGTCACAGGGCTAGCGTATAAATGGGTTAGCTAAGAACAAATGAACCACATGGTCAGTTTCCTTATGGTAGGCCGAATTCCCTTGGATGAATCACAAGCCCATGAACCAAATCTTAAGCGACTCAAATAGACGATTGGCAATGCACGCCTTCGCAGAGTGCCCAACCCACTCGATTAAATTATAGGGCACCTCGATTAGTCGAGAATTCAGGAAATTTCCGCCTCAAAAAATAACACAGTGAGACAGAAATAACCCTTCCATACCACTGTGTTATTTGTTATTATAATAAAATCGAATAGCGTTGTTATATTTTTGCAATTAGAGCGATTTATGCCATGACTGGCTCTTGCGTTTTCCAGAAGATGAAGCGCAAGAAGGGATACGTTAAATTGTTTAGACCCAAGTGAACTTTAGCCCGGTCTAAACCGATAGATCTGAGTAACGTCCCTCCCATTTGCATCACCCATGATCCAAAGACATGCTCGACATAACCGGGTAGCCTTGGGTTCAAGGCTTGCCCCCGGTATCAGCGGGCGAGGAGACCTCGCCCCTACGGTTTGTCGAGGTGGGAATCGGGGGTTTCCAAATATGGAGTACTCTTATCCCATCACGGATCGGTTTTAGTATTCCGGCACGGAGGAATCGACTTCCTTGCTCCAGGCCAGGATGCCGCCCTTGACGTTAGTGCCTTCGATGCCGTGCTGCTTAAGGATGCCAAGGGCTTTGGCCGAACGTCCGCCCATTTTGCAGTGGACAATCAGCCGATGGCCGTTGAGCAGTTCCTTCACCTGTTCCACACCCTCGCCGCTTTCGATATCGGGCAGGGGCACCAGCACCGCACCGGGAATATTAGCGATTTCGTACTCGTTGGGGTTGCGAACGTCTAGCAGCAGGATGTTATCGGCTCCGCTGTCGAGCACCTGCTTCAGTTCGGTGACGGTCATTTCGGGGATGCCCGCCTGCTCTTTTTCCGCCTCGGCCTTGGCCTGGGGAATGCCGCAGAACATTTCGTAGTCGATCAGCTTGTCGATCACCGGGCGCACGGGGTTGGGCCGCAGCTTCAGTTCCCGGAAGGTCATATCCAGGGCGTTGTAGAGCAACAGGCGACCGCTGAGGGTTTTGCCCGTGCCGAGGATCACCTTGATGGTTTCGTTGGCCTGGATGGTGCCGATGATGCCGGGAAGCACCCCTAGCACGCCCCCTTCAGCGCAGGAGGGAACCATTCCCGGCGGGGGCGGTTCGGGGTAGAGGTCGCGGTAGTTGGGGCCATCTTGGTAGTTGAACACCGTGGCCTGCCCCTCAAACCGGAAGATGGAGCCGTAGACGTTGGGCTTATTCAGCAGCACGCAGGCGTCGTTGACCAGGTAGCGGGTTGGGAAGTTGTCGGTGCCGTCTACCACCACATCGTAGGGCGCAAAGATGTCGAGGGCATTCTCGGCGCTGAGGCGGGTTTCGTAGAGGTCGATTTGGCAGTGGGGGTTGATTTCCAGAATCCGGTTTTTGGCCGATTCAATCTTGGGTTTGCCCACCCAGGATTCGCTGTGGATGATTTGGCGATGCAGGTTGGACTGATCGACCACATCGAAATCCACAATGCCGATGCGGCCAATGCCAGCGGCGGCCAAATACAGCAGCAGGGGCGACCCTAGCCCGCCCGTGCCCACACAGAGCACACTAGCGGCCTTGAGTTTCTTTTGCCCCTCTAGGCCCACCTCCGGCAGAATGATGTGTCGGGAGTAGCGCTCGTACTCCTCTTTGGTGAGTTGGATATCGTCTAGGTTGGGATTGAGCATGGTTTCCAGGGCGGAAAAGGGAAGGGATGACAGCCAAAGACTATCTATCATAGCCAAAACGGTGCGGAGTGTTACCGCCTTGGCATATCTCTTCAGATTAAGCCATGACCGGGGAATGATTGGCGGAAGCACCCAGGATGTTTATCCTTCGTTTGTCGTTGTTCCGGCCCTGCTCCCCAAGCCTAACCTGATCCTAGGCTTTTCGCCTTAGCGATACTAATCCAGTAGAGGCAGAAAGAGAGTCACGAAGTAAAACACTAGCGCCCCGGTGAACACGTAGCTATCGGTGCGGTCAAGGATGCCGCCGTGGCCGGGGATCAGGTCGCCGGAATCCTTCACCCCTGCGTCGCGCTTCATTAGGGATTCAGTGAGGTCGCCCAGTAGGCTGGAAATGCCAATCATCAGCCCCAGGGCCGCACCGGAGAGGGGCCACATCGGCCAACTCAGCCAATAGCCGCCAGCCAGCCCCACGGCCATACTGCCTGCCATGCCAAAGGCGGCTCCTTCCACAGTTTTTTTGGGGCTAATGTTGGAGAGGGGAGTTTTGCCGATCACCTTTCCGGCGGTGTAGGCTCCGATGTCTGCGGCCCAAATGCAGCCAAAGGCAATCAGCGTGAGAGTGAGTCCGGCGGGAATGTGGTCGAGGGGCAGGGGCCAGCGGTCGGGCCAGTAGCCGCCTAGGGGTAGGGTACCCACGTTGTCGCCCAGATCGCGCAGGCGCACCCAAAAGCTGGGTAGATAGCCGCCGTAGAATAGGCCCAGAATGGAGGCGGCCACATCGGCAATGGTGGCGACCTGGGGCTGAAACAGTAGGTAAAAGCAGATAAACGTGCCCCCCAAGGGCAGCAGAGCATCGGCCAGGTGGGGCGCAAAATGGGCCGTGATCAAAACCAGCAGACTCACCACCAGGGTGGTCTTGGTGGCAGGCAAAATGCCCTTGGCCCGCACTAGATCAAAAATTTCCCGTTGCCCCAGCCAAATAATGACGCCGAACCCCAGGGTAAAGTACCAGCCACCCAAAAGAATCATAGCTAGGGCGATGACAATGGCAACTAGCCCACTGATGATGCGAGACCAAGGCATAGACGAGGGAGTATCGGGACTGACCCACAGTGTAGCGTGACCCCGTGGGTCAGACTCGCTAGGATCTATATCTGCCCCCATCGTTACGCATCCCCATCGTTACGCATCCCCATCGTCCTCGTCCTCGTCTTCATCGTCGTCGTCCACTTCTTCATCCGTCAGGGAGGCCAGCACCTCTAGGGCATAGACGGCATGGTCAATGTCGATGCGTCCGTCGTTTTGGATGGCTTCTGTCGCTAGGGCCAGAATGATGCTCTGCATCTGCGGAGCCGCCGCCAGCAGGTGAGCAATCACCCTAGCCTCCTCCACCGTGGGGCTATCTAGGTCTTCCTCAACATCCAGATCCTCCATGGCGGGGTGGGTGTCAGCAGTCACATCGGCCAGCCACAGACTACGGCCATCGGCCAGGGTGCCCGTAATCGTATAGCCGCTCAGCACCTCCTCGCTGTCCTCCCCAAGGCTGACAATCAATTCTTCAACATAGGTGCTGGTAATGTCTAAATCCATCATGGCGGTGCTCGTTTGCTGCGGTGCTCGTTTGCGGTGGTGGGATTATCCCTCAATGGCCCAAGTTTAGGCGCTAATGGACGAAATTACCGCTGGCTCATCCACGCAATCACGTCCGTAAGCTCAGCAGATTTCGGTGACAAATTATCACGGCAGGTTAAGTATTGCAGCGGGTATTGAAAAAAGGGCGCTACCATAATGGAGATTATGAGTACCCCTTCCTAAAGCAAACCTGGGGTCAGTAAATCGTCAACAAATGATGAAAATCTGGCTTTTGAATAGCTTGATAGTTTAGTCCAACGTCCTGCCCATCGAGGTTTTAGGCGTTTTTATAAAACATTTTTTGCAACTTATCCCCTTTCTTCCTATGGCTGATTCTTCTCGGCATTCCGTGGTTGACGCGGCAGTTTATGAGGCTTCTGTGGCCGAAATTCCCAATAGTGGGCTGATCCCCGCCGTTAGCACCGGAGTTTTTGTCTGTGTGCATGGGCATTTCTACCAGCCCCCCCGCGAAAATCCCTACCTGGATGCCATTGAGAAGCAGCCCAGCGCCGCCCCCTTCCACAACTGGAACGAGCGCATCCACCACGAATGCTATCGGCCCAACGCCTACGCCCGGATTTTGAACGACCGGGGCGAGGTGATTCGCATCGTCAACACCTTTGAATACATCAGCTTCAACATGGGGGCCACCCTGCTGAGCTGGATGGAGCGCCACGACATCGAAACCTACCAGCGCATTTTGGATGCCGACCGCAATAGTTGCGCCCGCTTGCAGGGCCACGGCAACGCCATTGCCCAGGTTTACAACCACATCATTTTGCCCCTGGCCAACCAGCGGGACAAAGTCACCCAGGTGAAGTGGGGGATCGCAGACTTCCGGCGACGGTTCCGGCGCGATCCCGAGGGCATTTGGCTGGCGGAAACGGCGGTGGATTACCCCACGTTGGAAGTCCTCGTCCAAGAGGGGATCAAGTTCACCATCCTGGCTCCTTCTCAGGTGCAGCGCTGTCGGCCCCTGGTCAGCCAGCATGGCCACCGAGAAGACTGGCATGAGGTGGGCGGCGGCCAGATTGATCCCAGCCGTCCCTACCGCTGTTTCCTCAAAAACGAGGACGGTAGCCCTGATCCCAGCCGCTATATCGATATCTTTTTCTACGATGGCCCGATCTCGCGGGACATGGGCTTTAACGATGTCCTCGCCGCGTCCTCCCACTTTGCTGGACGGATTGGGCAGGCCATCCACGGGGATCACCGTCCCTTCCAGCTCATTTCCGTGGCCACCGATGGCGAAACCTTTGGCCACCACAAGGGCGGTGCCGAAAAAGCCCTGGCCTACGCCGTCACCGAGGAATTCCCCCGCCAGGGCTGGACGGTGACCAACTACGCCCACTACCTGGCCACCCATCCCCCCACCTGGGAAGCGGAACTGAAGCCCATCACCGCCTGGAGTTGCTCCCATGGGGTAGACCGCTGGCAGGAGGACTGCGGCTGTGGCGGCGGCGATGTGTGGCACCAGCAATGGCGGCGACCGCTGCGGGATACCCTCGATTGGCTACGCGACAAGCTGGCCGTGGTATTTGAACAACGGGGGGCCGACCTGCTGCACGATCCCTGGGCGGCGCGGGATGCCTACATTCAGGTGATCGGCGATCGCAGCGACGATAGCCTCAACGCCTTTTTGGCCGAGCACCAAAAGCGGGAGCTTTCCCCCAGTGAGCGGGTCGAAACCCTGCGCCTGCTAGAAATGCAGCGCCACACCCTGCTGATGTACACCAGTTGCGGCTGGTTCTTTGAGGAAATTTCTCGCCCTGAGGGCACCCAAATTTTGCGCTACGCCGCCCGCGCCATCGAACTGGCCGGAGAAGTGGCGGGGATCGCCCTAGAGCAGGAATTTGTCATGCGGCTGGCCCTCGCCCCCAGCAATGTAGACGAGTTCAAGGACGGAGCCGGGGTCTATCGCGCCCTGGTCAAGCCCTCCCGCATCAGCCTAGAGCAGGTGGCCGCCCACTACGCCATGGGGTCGCTGTTTAGCGACTATCGCCGCCAGCAGTCGGTCTACTGCTACACCGTCGAACAGCACGACTATCGCCGCCAGCGCCTCGGCCCCATCTCCCTCGCCGTCGGCCTGGTAGACATCACCTCCACCATCACCCGCGAATCCCTCAGCCTCGCCTTTGCCGTCGTCCACCTGGGCGGCTGGGATTTCCACTGCTGCATCCGTAGTTTCCACTCCCGCCTCGACTACACCCAGGCCAAGGATGACCTGTTCGACTGCCTCAGCCAAGCCAGCGCCGCCCAAACCATCCTGGCCATGAACCGCACCTTCGGCACCCAAGCCTACAGCCTGCAAGACCTGTTCGCCGAAGAACGCCATCGGATGATGAAGCTGCTCTCCCAAGACACCCTGCTGCGCCTCGACCAACTCTACTCCCAGGTCTACCGCGACAACTACGGTGTCCTCCGCGCCTTCCACCGCGATGGCCTACCCGTGCCCCGCGAACTGCAAGTGGCGGCAGATATCGCTCTCAGCCAGCGCACCCTAGAGGTACTCCACGCCCTAGAACGGGAAACCAGCGACCCCAGCGCCAACCCCCTCCGCCAAGGGGAAGACTTCATCAACGAACTGGATGCCATCGCCACCGAGGCCAGCTATTTCCATGCCAGCCTCTCGTTGCCCGATGCCAAACCCATGCTAGAACGCCTGATTGGCCGCTCCGTCTGGCAAATCCTCAGCCAAGAACCCACCGAATCCCTCGCCGCCGATGTGGAATGGCTGGGCCGCCTGATTGATTTGGGCGACCGCCTGGGCCTGGGCCTCTCCCTAGAACGCCCCCAGGAACTCTTCTACCAACACCTCCACCGTCAGGTGTTTGCCCTAATTAAAAACGCCGCCCAAAGCGGTCAACCCCTCTCGTTATCCAGCCGCGCCCAAGTCCGCGAAATCCTCCGCCTTGGGGAATATCTCTCGGTAGATGTGGCTGCTGTGCTGAAGACGTTGGAGCAGGTTTGAGGGAGTTGTTCACTCTTGGGCTGTAACTGTGATGAACAGGGATCTTGGGTAAAGTAATTATATTCAGGATCCCAAATGGGACATTCAGAACAAGAAACTAGCAACCGATATGCCCAGAAACTTGGCGCACACTAATTAAATAATATGCAGGACAGGAAAAATTATATTTTAAGCGGCACTGCAATAGCTGTTATCTTAGGAGCTATTGCTTTATTGCGTGATATTTTCGACTTCAGGCTAACAACTACTGAAATGTTAAGGTGGGTTCAAGACCCTATCGCATATTGGCTTTTTTGTATTTGTTTATTTTTCACAGGAATACTAATTGGCCATAAAATTTTACCCAAAGGACAGAATGGCGAAAAGATAAGAGTATTTGATTTGTTAAATGCTGATGATCTTCATCTTTTCCACGAGGAATTATATAAATCTTATCGCGAAGCTAGATCTGAAATTTATTTAACAGGCACAGGATTCCTAACATGGTCAGATGATCAAGAAAAGTTTATTAAGGGTACTCTTAGAGCGACAGAAAGAGCATTAAAAAATCAAGTTAGCTTTGTGAGAATACAGATGTCTTCTCATCCTTCTGAGGAATGGGCTAACGAGTTTGCTGAACTGATGCAGAATTATCCTGACAAGCTGAAAGTTTACGCTGATTATGACAGTACAGAACTTGCTAATACAGCAGTCATTGATCCTAGAGGAAAATCCCCAATCGTACAACTTTTGTTTGAAACCGAAGAAAACGGCCTTGACTCCAGGAAGCTTGATGCTTCTATAGCCTTATTTATTTATGGAAGATCTGATTTAGCTAAAAGTTTACAGCAACGTTTTCTTTCTAGGATAAGTAATCTTCAACGGCTATTACCGAGCGAAATGTGTGACCTAGGACTAGGGATCTACTATTTTGCTTATGGTTCTAATATGCTTTCGTCTCAAATGAGTAAGAGGTGTCCTACAGCCAAGAAAATCGGTGTTGGCATTTTATATGACTGGGAACTGGACTTCGCCGTTGATGCTCCACATTTAGGCGGTAACGCAGCAGGCATATACCGCTCATCAAATAGTCATGTTTGGGGAGTTGTATACGCAATAAGTAAAAAAGACAAGGAAGAATTAGACAAAACTGAAAAAGGAGGATATTATCCCTTGCTGGACAGTGGGAAGTTCTGTATCCGGTAGCGGGACGCCAAGAAAAACGGACATGAGCTGAGTCAATCGACCCATCATGTCCGAAACTGGCTGATGTAAAGCCTTTC
>NZ_JACJRS010000124.1 GCF_014697375.1 Phormidium sp. FACHB-1136 | reverse complement strand
TATGGCGTCCTCGGCAGACTGCACCAGGCCCAACCCGAACTGCTGCTCAGGGTCGGACTGTTTGGGCATTTCTGGATGATTCCGGCCTCTGCCGTCTTCGATTCGTTTGAATCGGGCTGCACCCTGCTTGACGTGGCCCACCCAAAACTACCCTACTACTCAGCCAAGGAACCTGACCATGCCGACGACGCCTCTCAACTTACTCCCCAACTTTGACGCGGTGAACGCCAAACCCGTGGTGCTCGCCCCAACCCAAACCATCGAACTCTGGATCATTGGATGCGGGGGCACCGGATCGTTCCTGGTGCAGTTGTTGTGCCGGGTAGCCCTAGCCCTGACCGCCCAAGGTCGAACGACCAAGCTGGTGCTGGTAGACCCAGACCATGTTGAAGCCAAGAACGTGACTCGGCAATGCTTCTGCGAGGCCGAGGTGGGCCTGAACAAAGCCCAGACCTTAGCCCTCCGCTATAGTGCCGCCTTCGGGGTAACCATCGAAGCGCTGGCCCAACCCTTCAAACCGTCGATGCTCCTCGACAGTCCCTATGAAACTCGGCAAGTGCTCTGTGGCTGTGTTGATAATGCGGCGGCTCGACAGACCATTGCAGAGGCCATCACACCCCCCCGGTACCGGAGCCTAGGTTCGGCCTGGTGGATTGATGGTGGCAACAGTCAGCACCACGGCCAGGTGTTGGTCGGCAACAGCAGCTCCGTCAAGCTAGAGGATTACTCGATGGACACCTTCTGTGAAAACCTGCCAATGCCCACGGTACAAGCTCCAGAGATGCTAACGGCCCGACCAGAGGAGCAAGGCTTGTCGGGACAGTCCTGTGCGGAACTGGCTCTCGCCAATGCCCAAAGCCTGATGGTCAACCCTCAGGTCGCCACCCTCATGGGTCGGTATGTGGTCGATTTGTTGAACAATCGCCTGACCCAATTCGCCACCCACTTCGACCAACAGACCGGAACCATGGTCTCTCACTACAATACAGACGCCAGCCTTGCAGCGGTCTTGGCCCATGCGGTCAATCGCCCTGAACGGGCCTGAATCTCAAACCTAAGACTGAAGCTACCCCCACCGCCTAGCCGCTAGAACGGAACTTAAGCAAGGCCCAGCCACACTTAGCGGCTAGGCACTGAATCGTTGTCCCGGCATAAAACCAAAAATTATGCTCAAAACTCAACTCTCAGAGGACGGACGCACCCTACGAATCCCTGTCGTTAGGGTCGCTCCAGCCCCCGGTAACCGACGTACCCTGAAACGCAGCGAACCCACAGCGGGAGCCCTGGAAGGCGACAAGTGTGGCTACCAAACCGTTGAAAATGAACCCATTTCAGCCCTCTTCCTGCAAGACCAACTCAAGTCCCTGATGGTCGTCAAAATTGCCACAGGGACAGCCGACGAGGACAAACGTCCCCATCTGCTGGACGACATTTCCCAAAAGGGCGATACCCGCACCCATCTCTTCAGTTCCGGCAAGACCCATTACTTTGGTAGTCCTGAGTTGAAGGAAGAAATCCGCAGGTTCTTTCGCTCTGAGCCAGATGCCGCCGTTCGCTATGGGTCACTGTTCACCTCCAATTGCTACGAAGGGCTAGAAACGATAGGGCCACAGAACACCGTTGGCCCCAACGACCCAAGCGCTATCCAGCTTAAGGTGGTGAACTACAAGCACCCCGACGACCAAGCCTTCAGGACGGATGATTGTTTTGGCTTCTGTAACTCAGCCCTAGCGGAGAAGCTGGGCGCACCTAAAGACCACCCCTTTCAGTTCCGATTGGTCTGGAACGAGAACTGGGCAGACCCAGGCCAGCCCTTCCTGCCGAGCTTCCTCAGCAAAGGGGTTCTCGCCGTTGACGATGCGTTGGCCCCCAACTCCAACCAAATCATCCTCGACCAGACCTCCATCAAGGGCATTCACAAGGGCGTGCTCGACCAATTTGTGCCCCGAGGCGACTATGATCTGCCCCAAGCCGTCATCGGCAATCGGGAGAATGCCCGCAATCGTTTTTACCGCAATAGTTGGCAGTTCACGACCAGCTTTAGCGCTGCGGCCATTGAGCAAGATTTCGGCCCCCAGACCCAGGCCGAAGCCGAACGACTGAAGGCGATTCAAAGCGATGACGTGATGCTCAAACGCCATGTCATTAGCCTGCATGACAAAAGCAAAGACTATCTCAATGACGAGGGCAACGACCTTTACCAAGATGGCGACATCGACGAAGCCCGCAGCGATGACCCAGAAGACCCAGTCATGATTCAGCTGCTGCGTCGAGATAAGTTGGGTATCCTGAACGCCACGCCCAAGGTGCAGGACTACCAAAAATCTCGCCTACAGCGGGCCTGGAAAGAACTCGCCATCAACGGCGGCCATAAACACCAGTCCTCACGGGCCGTGCCGTCTCGGGAACTGGCCCGTGGCGAGGTCTGTATTCCAGGGATTCCCGATGGCGAAGTCATCATCGTCACCCGCTCCCCCATCCCCAGCCAAGATAACATCCGAAAATACGTCAACAATGCCAAGGTCGAGCGGCTGCAAAACTACAAAGGCTGTATCTGGATGAACTCAGCCGATGCCGCTGAGTATCACCAGGGCGACTTTGATGGCGACCAAATGCAGTGGGACTTTGCACGGGATCTGCCCAATATCGCGAAAGAAGTGAAGTGGGCCGGTGAGCCGGGGGACTTTAAGGGCATCCAACAGCGGCCCAAAAAGCCCTACGTGACCACAGACACGAGCGGCTATACCGATGACCGTGAATCGCTCAAACAGTTCGCACCCATCATCCATGGCTCCGTCATTGAGGGTGCCATGGGCGGTGAGCAAAACAAAGTGGGTCTAGTCGCTAACTTGATTGGTCGGGTTCAATCGGCCCAACCGAACGACCGAGACCGACTCACCCATCAGTCTATGAAACAGTTCAGAGACCAAAAGCATGACCTGCTGGAACGCTTGATGGGGGCACTTCAGATCGAGGTGGACTATGGCAAAAGCGCAGAACGGTTGGAAGACGTGGACGAGATTGGCGGCGAAACCCTGATCTCAGACGCGCAAGCCTGGACTGAAGATCGCCCTGTGCCCTTCTTTGACCATAAGAAAGACCCCGATATCTATAAGCACTTCATGATGCCCGATACGGGGTCAAAGGCTTCTGTGGAGGTGATGCCTCGAATCACCAATGCGGCCTGGGAGTCCCTACCCGTGGGTCAGAAGAAGCGCAGCTACTTTCAATCGGTCTTACACAGTGAGGCAGAACTAGAAGCCGCATTCAGCCATCCCCACTACCCGATGGTCGAAGAATCGGCAATGGAGTACAAACAACAGTTCAATGCCCTGGTGGCCAGGAACATCCAAGAGAACCTCACTTCCCAGGAATCCGCCAAGCGAATTGGCGAATTTTACCGAGACTGCGATGCGTTCGTGGCTCAGGGGCTGGGGATTGACGGATTAAGCCCTGAGGAAGTTGACGAGATCAAAGAGCTGTTCCATATTGCCATCTGGAGAGCCTGTCATACCTCTGAAACGAACCATGACCAACGCCCCCTGGAACCCGGTGGCGAGATGGATGAGTGGTGCCAGCGTCAACCCATCACCTTTGGCCCCAAGTGCCTTCAGCTTCACCAACAACCGGGCCTAACCGAGGTCGATGTGGTGACAACGCCCTTTGGTCAAAGTACAGAAGGGATGAAGAAATATCTAGACCAAAACAACGTCAAATACACCGCCTACCAACAACCCAAAGCTCCGATGATGGACTTTGTCCTTGACCCATCTACGCCCCCATCGATCCTGGGCAACCTGGAAAACCGATACCCCGACCACCACGCCCCGGTGCCTTTCCAGGGCCAGGTCAGTAGGCCCGCTGACTATGATAAATGGTCGATTCCGAGGGGCCGTTCTGGGACAGGCTCCCTGGCCTACAACGTTTGTGTCCCTCAACTGCTAGCAGCGGTGGAGCGGCAGCAGCATCTCAGAGACGGCATCCACGCCATCGGCTTGCGCCATACCACCTTTGGCAGAAGACCCGCAGGCACCAGACAGGGTATCGTCCTCAGAGTTGGCAAGTATCCCACGGATCATCCTGACCGTAGCCTAGCGGGTCAGCCCTGCTTGGAGTCGAACGGCAACATCATTGGAGCCTTCCCACAACATCAGAAAGTGCCCATTGTCGGTACCGCCTTCCGGTCTCCGAAATTTACCCTCAAAGCCAATAAGCAAGGGGTTGTCAACTATGCCGAGGGTGACGTAGACCAGACCTCCATCTACGTGCCGATAAAGTCCTCCCAAGAAACCGAAGGACTGGTTGATGAGCAGACGCCCGCCAGTGTAAAAGCCGTCAGAGCCGCCAGGGAAGCCTCCAATAGTGGGTTTCCCTATAAGCCCATCAAGGATATTGAGCCTCCATCTCAGGTTCGACCAAAGACTCGATCCAGGAAGCAGGCTCAAGCCCCAAAACCTGCCCCAACAAAAGCCCAATCTGAGATGCAGATGGGCTGAACCACGGCACGTCATGGACAGAAACTGAGGGAGGGTACAATCAGCATCAAAGCTCCTCTTTCAGATCATTTACACCGGATGCTGACAGGAGTTAGATCAATGTAGTTACAATGCTTAAAAATGCTCTAAATTACTTGGCTGCAATGATATGAAGATCGACACTCGGAAGCGCTCGCATGAGCCGCTGGACAATCGAACCTTTTGTCAGCAGTTGCCAGCGTGATCTTTGAGTTTCTCCCAAAACAATTTGAGTGATATGCTTGTTAGCTGCGATGCTGGCAATGGCTCTGACCACATCCTCGGACTCTAATCGTAGAAACTCACCCTCAAATTCCTCACAGAGCTGTTTGCAAGTTTCGATATGAAGTGCTTCTACCTTAGACAAAAACTGATGGGGATGGGCGACAAACAGCACATAAAATCGACCATTCATTTGGCTTGCGATACGTGCCCCTCGTCGCAACAGTTGAATTGAACTAGGATTCGTTGAAACACAGACTAAAATGCGTTCTTGGATGTTGCAGTAACTCTGGGCGTTTCCCTCTCGGCCATTTTCTTCAATGTTGTCGGCCACCTCTCTCAGGGCTAATTCCCGCAGAGCCACTAGATTCTGCCGCTTAAAAAAGTTTTGCAAAGCCTGATCAATCTTGGTAGGGGCGTAGATTTTGCCTTCCTGCAATCGCTCCTGTAAGGTTTCGGGGGTCACATCAATGACCACTACTTCGTCAGCCTCATCGAGTAGGCGATCAGGCACTCGTTCTCGTACTACCACCCCCGAAATCTTATGCACTAGGTCATTCAAACTCTCTAAATGCTGAATATTGATGGTGGAATACACATCAATGCCTGCATCTAAAATGACGTCCACATCTTGATAACGCTTCTCTCGTGGCGAACCAGGGACATTGGTATGGGCCAATTCATCGATCAGCACCAGTTGTGGGTGACGATCAATAATGCCCTGGGTATCCATTTCTATCAAATTCCGCCCCTGCCAAAGTGTCGGTTTCAGCGGAACTTGTTCCATTCCATCAGCCTTTCCGGCGGTGTCAGCTCGTCCGTGGGTTTCTAACAGCCCAATTACTACATCAAAGCCTTCTTGCTTAAGCTGCTGCCCTTCCTCTAGCATTCGGTAGGTTTTGCCCACGCCAGGGGCCATGCCGATAAAGACTTTGTGTTTGCCTCGGCGGGGGGAGGATTGGGATTGGGTGGGATGGTACATCAGAAGAAGGTGGAACGTGTGAACGTGCGAACCGTTTACACATTGAATTGAGGGCGAGTGTGGGGTTGAGTGGTGGCGCGGTGGAGGGTTTGTTGGGCGGGTAGGTAGGTGGGGTCGAGGTCGAGGGCGGCACGGTATTTTTTCAGAGCATCCAGTCGGTTGCCGAAGTATTCTTCGATTTCACCCAGGAGGGTTAGGGCTTCGGGGCGTTCAGGGTTGCAGCGCAGCGCCTCTTTCAGAAAGCCTGTGGCCTGGGAATAGTCTTGGCGATCAAGGTAGTCGTGGGCGGTCTTAAGTAGGGTGTCGTAGTCGGCATCAAGCTTGGCCCAGGGATGGGGACTTTCTAGGGTCTTACGGACAATGGATTGAATGGTGCGGGCGCTGAAAGGCTTTTGCACATAGCCATGGGGTTCTTGAATAAAGTCTATAGCACCCGACTTCATGGCCTGTACGGCTTCATCAACGCTACTGTGAACAGCGGTAATAATCACCCGCAGGCAAGGATGGTTATGGATTAGCTGCTGGATGATGTCCACGTCCTCAGTCTGGGTAAGCATTGCATCTAAGATCACTACATCGATAGGCTGATGAGCCAGAATTTCATTAGCAGTCTCAATGGTTTCCGATTGGAGAACTTCGTAGTCAGCGGCGATCAAAAACTGTGCCACGGTGCTGCGGGATATCTCATCATGGTGAATAATTAGGATGGTGTTTTTTAGCATGGAACTAGGAGAGAAAAGAGGGTGGTTGGGTTGGGTTGAGTTATATTGAAGCCTTCTAAGGTTTCAACGTTTTATTTCAGAGGTTATCTAGGGCTAAGTTTAGGGTCAGAACATTGACACCGGATTCACCCAAAATCCCTAGGAAGCGCCCGTCAGTGTTTTGGGCAATCAGTGATTTCACCTCCTCCACCGACAGCCCTCGTGCCTGGGCCACGCGCTCCACCTGGGCTTCGGCGGCGGCGGGGGAAATATGTGGGTCAAGGCCAGAGCCAGAGGAATAAAGCAGATCGGCGGTGGGTTCCACTCCCTCACTGCGAAGGCGTTCAGCTTCTACTTTAATGCGCTCTAACAGTTCAGAATTATCGGGAGCTAGGTTGCTGCCACCGGATAGGCCCGTGGGGTTAGCATCGTCCCCTTCGCTGTAGGCAATGACGCTGGGACGACTCCAAAAGTACTCATTGGCGGTGAAGGTTTGGCCAATTAATGCTGAACCCACGATTTCACCCTGGCTATTGGTCAGTAGGCTGCCGTTGGCCTGGTAGGGAAAAGCCGTTTGGCCGATTATAAAAATTAGGAGTGGATAGAGAAACGCTGTCAAGATCCAGAGGGTGGCGATACTGCGGATGCTGATGATGAGGTCTTGCATGGGGGGTAAGGGGGTAGGGGTGTGAACGTGTGAACGTTAGTTTTTTAGAACTTTTCGGGTTGGACGATCACTGCGGCTAAATAGATAGCGAGGCCCACGACAACGAGGCCAAGCAGCCCGATGGCATAGGCGGTTCCACGGGGGATATCAGAGCCAGTAGCGGCATGGAGGGCGGGTGTGATCACGGTATTAGCTAGCAAACCCAGCAGCAAAATTTTGGGAAGAGTAGGTTTCATAGGAAGGAATGTTTTGTGATGGATGATTGATAGGGTTTAAGAATTAGATGTTGTCAGGTTGGAAGGTTAAAAACTTAGAACACCTAAACTTTCACACGTTCCAACCTTCACACGTTCCAACCCCCTAGAAATTTGTCACTGCCGACACCCCCAAATCAATAACTTTAATGGCGACAAACGGGGCGATAATGCCACCGAGGCCGTAGATGAGGATGTTGCGCTGGAGC
The DNA here is from genome assembly GCF_014697375.1 of Phormidium sp. FACHB-1136. Classification (GTDB taxonomy): domain Bacteria; phylum Cyanobacteriota; class Cyanobacteriia; order Phormidesmidales; family Phormidesmidaceae; genus Nodosilinea. The sequence continues at coordinate 7,364 of NZ_JACJRS010000124.1, read as the reverse complement.
AGTTGGTTGGCGGTTAGCGGACGAAATTCGATGCCTTTTAGGGCCAGGGGAATGAGGGCAGGGATGATGAGGGCATTGTAAATTAGGGCCGAAAGTACGGCGGTGCGGGGGCTGCTGAGGCCCATCACATTGAGGGCACCGATGCCTGCGGCGGCGAACATGGCGGGGATGATGGCGAAGTATTTGGCGATGTCGTTGGCCAGGGAGAAGGTGGTGAGGGCACCCCGGGTGATCAATAACTGTTTGCCAATGGTGACTAGGTCGATCAGCTTGGTGGGGTCGGAGTCGAGATCGACCATGTTGGCGGCTTCCTTAGCGGCCTGGGTGCCGGAGTTCATGGCTACTCCGACGTTGGCTTGGGCTAGGGCGGGGGCATCGTTGGTGCCGTCTCCGGTCATGGCCACTAGCTTGCCCTGGGATTGCTCAGCCTGAATCACCTGGATTTTGTCTTCCGGTGTGGCCTCGGCCACAAAGTCATCGACTCCGGCTTCTTCGGCAATCACGGAGGCGGTGATGCGATTATCGCCCGTCAGCATCACGGTGCGTACCCCCATGCGGCGCAGTTGGTCAAAGCGCTCTCGAATACCGGGTTTGATGATGTCTTTGAGGTAAATAACGCCGTAGATGTCACTATTTTGGCAAACAGCCAGGGGGGTGCCGCCCAGGCGAGAGACTCGCTCGAAGGCTTGGTCGAGTTCGGCAGGGGCGGTGCCACCGCGTGAACGCACAAAGCCGCGAATGGCGTCCACTGCCCCTTTACGCACTTCGCCGCCGTCGGGCAAATCGGTGCCACTCATGCGAGTGCGGGCGGTAAACTCCACTCCTTCGGCCTTGTCTTCGTTAAAAGAGAGCGTGGCTCCCAGTTTTTCGGCTAAGCGCACGATTGATTTGCCCTCTGGAGTGGTGTCGAATACGCTGGCCGCCAAGGCTACGTCAGCGACCTCCTGCTCACTGTGGCCGTTGACCGGGATAAATTCTTCGGCCAGACGGTTGCCGAGGGTGATGGTGCCAGTTTTGTCGAGCACCAGGGTGTTGATGTCGCCGCAGGCTTCCACTGCCCGCCCGGAGGTGGCCACCACATTGAACTGAGCGACCCGATCCATTCCGGCAATACCGATGGCACTGAGCAGCCCGCCAATGGTGGTGGGAATCAGCGCCACCAGTAGCGCCACTAAAATGGTGATACCCACTGGACTATTGGCGTAGTTAGCGGGGGCGGGCAAGGTCGCCACCACAATCAAAAACACCAGGGTGAGTACCGCCAGCAGCACTGTCAGGGCGATCTCGTTGGGGGTTTTGCTGCGCTCGGCCCCTTCCACCAGGGCGATCATGCGGTCGATAAAGCCCTTGCCAGGGTCAGAGGTGACTTGCAAAATCAGCTCGTCGGAAATAATCCGGGTACCGCCCGTTACCGAGCTAGCCACGTCTGAGCCAGGCTCCTTCAGCACCGGGGCCGATTCGCCCGTAATCGCCGACTCATCGACGGAGGCCACGCCTTCAATCACCTCACCATCGGCAGGGATCATGTCACCAGCCACAACTTTGATGCGATCACCCCGCTTCAAACTAGTCGAGTTCACCTCCTCTACCGATCCGTCCGATCTCAGCCTACGGGCGACCGTATCTGAACGGGTAGACCGCAGGGCATCCGCCTGGGCCTTACCGCGCCCTTCAGCCACGGCCTCTGCGAAGTTGGCAAACAGCACCGTCAAAAACAAAATCAGCGTAATTAGCCCGTTATAAACCGCTGCGCCATCGCCATCGGTAGGGCCAAATAGGGTAGGGTTCACAGTCAACACAGCGGTGATTACCGTGCCGACCCAAACCACAAACATCACCGGGTTTTTCACCATGATGCGTGGGTCTAGCTTGCGAAAAGCTTCGACCACAGCTCGTTGATAAAGGTCGGTCATCTTCGCCTTGGGGGTGTGCTTACGCTGTTGGCGAGGCCCGCCGGGTTGTTTGAGGGGGAGGGTAGATTGGGTCATGGGATTGGGGGAGAAGAATGTTAGAACGTGTGAACGTGCGAACGTTAGAACGTTTATACGTGGGAAGGTGGGAATACTTAGGGTGTCGGTTTTGGTTGACGTGGATGGGTGCTATTCAGAGGTTTGAAGATATCTTGGCTTGGCAGTCGGCGCGGGAGTTGACCAGGTTGGTTTATGGCCTGTCAAATACGGGTAGCTTTGCGCGGGATTTTGGCTTGAAGGATCAGATACGGCGGGCGGCGGTTTCGGTCATGTCCAATATTGCCGAAGGTTTTGAAAGCCGTACTCGAGGCATGTTCATTAACTATTTAGGTCATGCCAAGGCTTCGGCAGGGGAAGTACGTGCTCAGGCTTATGTGGCGTTGGATGTGGGCTACATTGACCAGACACAATTTGATCATCTAATAACGTTGGCAGAGCGGTGTAGCAAGCAAGTTAGTCGGTTCATGGCGTATTTGGAGGGGAAAAAGGGGTGAGGGTGGGAAGGTGGGGATGTTAAAAGGTGGGAAGGTTCAGAACTTGTCAACTTTCCAACCTTCCAACCTCCCAACTTTTCAACCTCCCAACTTTCCAACCTCCCAACCTTCCAACTTTCCCACTACCCCAAGCTAAACGCCGCCGCCACTGGCCCTAAAGCTAAAACTGGCAGGAAGGTCAGCGCTCCGAGGATCAAAATGGCTCCGGCGGTGACTCCGGTAAACAGGGGGGTGTCGGTGCGGAGGGTGCCTGCGGTTTCGGGGACGGGTTGTTTTCGGGCCATGCCGTCGGCGAGGAAAATCAGGGCGGCAATGGGCACGTAGCGACCGATGAGAAGGGAAAAGCTGGTGCTGAGGTTCCACCAGAGGGTGTCGTCGCCTAACCCCTCAAAGCCGGATCCGTTGTTGGCGGCAGCGGAGGCGTATTCGTAGACCACCTGGGAAATGCCGTGGAAGCCGGGATTGCTGATGCCGGAGAGGGTTTCTGGGAAGGCCAGAGTGATGGCGGCGGGAATGAGGATGGCGATGGGATGAACGAGCAGAATTAGGCTAGCGAGGACGATTTCGCGCTTTTCGATTTTACGGCCCAGGAATTCGGGGGTGCGTCCGACCATTAGCCCAGTGAGGAAGACGGTGAGAATCAGAAATACAAAGAGGTAGGCGGTTCCGGTGCCCTGGCCACCCCAGACGATCTGCAAAAACAGGTTAGAGAGGGTGACGAAGCCGCTTGCGGGCATCAGGGAATCGTGCAGACCGTTGATGGCTCCGCACATAGTGCCCGTGGTGGAAACGGCCCAAAGAGCGGTGAGGAAAGGCCCAAAGCGGGTTTCTTTACCCTCCAGGTTGGGCTGTTGGCTGCCAAGGACTTGATTGACCAGGGGATTGCCCTGGTATTCACCCACGGCGGCAATGGCGATAAAGGCCACAAAGATGGCAAACACCATCCAGAAGATCAGCCAGCCCTGTTTGGGATTGCCCGCCATGTAGCCGTAGGTGAGGATTAGCCCAGCGGGAATCACCAGCATGATCACGGTTTCGAGCAGGTTGGTGAAGTTGTTGGGGTTCTCAAAAGGGTGGGCGGAGTTGATGCCAAAGAACCCACCGCCGTTTTCCCCCAGTTCTTTGATGATTTCAAAGTGGGCTACCGGGCCACGGGCGATGAATTGGGTGGCTCCCTCCAGGGTGGTGGCTTGGGCGGGGCCAGCGAAGGTTTCGGGTACCCCGGCAATCAGCAGTGCTATAGCTCCCACAATGGAAATCGGCAGCAAAATGCGGGTAATGGATACGATTAAATCGGTGTAGAAATTGCCTAGGGGTCGTCCCGTTAACCCACGAATAAAGGCAATTGCCACCGCAATGCCCGTCGCTGCTGAGGTAAACATCAGAAATCCCAACGCCCCCATCTGGCTGAAATAGCTGTAGGTGGTTTCGCCGGAATAGTGCTGCTGGTTTGTGTTCGTGGTAAACGAAATAGCCGTGTGCAGACCTAGATCCCAACTTGGGGCACCCAGCTCTGTCGGATTTAGGGGCAGCACCCCCTGGAGCATAAAAATAACGTAGACCAACATGATCATGGCTAGGTTGCTGACCAGTACGGCACGAATATATTGGCCACCAGTCATCGGACGGCCATCGAGTACGCCAGACCCAGCAAAAACCACTCGCTCCACTGGAGAAACAATCCAATCCAGCCAGGTTTTTTCACCCAGAAAGACTTGGGCCATATAGCGCCCCAGTACAGGTGAAACCGCCGCCAAGATGACGAGTATCAAAGTTATCTGAAGAAATCCTTGTAGCATGGGATTGATAGATATAAAGCAACACAGATCGACACATCGAGAAGAAAATCTTCCCCGCTAATGCACTTTTTGTCTGAGCTGCAAGCAATTTCCTAGATGAGGTGAAATGGCAGGGTTGAGAGCAATGGCAATCAGACAATCACCATCTTCAACCACAGGATTCTGTTGAAAATGAATCAACTGCTCTGCTCGGACTAAGCCCAGAAAATGACAGCTATCCGGCAGACAAATTGACCCCAGGGGTTGTCCAAGATGTGCGCTGTGAAAATAAACCGTGCAAGTAATCAACTTGGCCTTCATGACAAGAGTCTTTCCAAAAAAGAGCCATTCGATATCTCCATTTTGCTGCTCTTGCGCCCAAAATCAAGGTATAGAAAAGCGTTTAATCTAGATTTATACCCTCCATCCAAGCTCCAAATAGATATAGCGTTTAGGTAATTATTGAACTCCTATATCATTTGATATAAACATCACCACTCCACACCAAATCAGCCCTAACATAGATTGACAAAATCACCATAACCAAAAGCCCATAACCTTCCAACCTCCCCACCTTCCAACGTGCCAACGTGCCAACGTGCCAACGTGCCAACCTCCCACCCCACCCTCCCCCATGCCCCGCCCCACCCCCCCTTGGCAACAAACCCACTGGCTGATTACCGCTCTCTTTGTCGTGGTCATTGGGCTGGAATACAGCACACCACCGCCCTACGTGTTTGGCTATCTGTACATTGGGGCAGTGCTTTTGGCCAGCGGACGACTGGGCCGGGGGGTGACACGGTGGGTAACGGCAATCGCCATTGTGCTCACCCTGCTCAACCTGGTGATTCCCGGCCTAGAGCCAATTAGTACGGTAACCATTGCCAATCGGGCCATCACGGTGCTGGCGCTGGCGGTAACGGGGTGGTTGAGCGACCGCATTCAGCGCTACGAAAAGGCCATCACCTACCAGCACGCCCAAATCCTGGCCCAGGCCCAATTGGCTCGGATGCGGGAAGATTTTGTCTCGACCCTGACCCACGACCTGAAAACGCCACTGCTGGGGGCGATAGAGACCCTCCATGCCCTGGAGACCGAGCAGTTTGGAGCCGTGACATTGGCCCAGCGGCGGGCAATCGCCATCATGACCCGCAGCCACCAGACCACCCTGCAACTGGTTGAAACCCTAATGGATGTCTACCGCAACGACGCCGAGGGGTTACGCCTTAACCTAAGCGTTGTGGATGTCGTTTCCCTGGCAGAGGACACCATTATGCAGCTCACAGCCTTTGCGGCCTCCCGGCAGATACACATTCGCCTTCACCAAGGGGCATCCGACTTTCGCCAGCCCTGCTGGGTAAGGGCCGATGCGCTTCAGCTCCAGCGGGTGCTGAGCAACCTGATTGCCAACGCCATTCACCATTCTCTGCGAGGTAGCCTAGTGGAGGTGGTGATTCGCCATCATGGCGATGATTGTCTGGTGCAGGTGCTGGATCAGGGCCAGGGCATCGCCGCCGATGAAATGGCCCACCTGTTTGAACGGTTTTACCAGGGCCACAGTGATCGTCAGGCCAAGGGTACCGGACTGGGCCTCTACCTCAGCCGTCAGATCGTGGAGGCCCACGGCGGCAGAATTTGGGCCGAATCGCGCCAGCCCACAGGGGCGGTGTTTGCGTTTCGACTGCCTGCCCAGCCCCCGGTGCAGGATAATAGCTTGATGGTACGCGCTACTAACCTCCGATGACCGACCAGCCTATTGATATTCTCCTGGTCGAAGACGATGAGCTGTTTCGCTTGGGCCTAACCACTCGATTGCAGCGGGAGCCGACCTTGCAGGTTACCGCCGAAGCGGAGGACGGCGAAACGGCCATTGCCCTAGTCAACCAGCAGTCCTTCGACGTGGTGCTGCTAGACATTGGCCTGCCGGGGATTGGCGGCCTCGAAGCCTGTCGCCAGATCAAGCAGCAGCACCCCACCCTGCCAGTGCTGGCCCTCACCTCCCACAACCAGCCCGCCCTGATTGCCCGCCTGATCGAAGCCCAGGCCCAGGGCTACTGTGTTAAAGGCATTGCCGCCGAGGCGCTGGTGCTGGCCATTCGCTCCGTTGCCTTGGGGGCAACCTGGTGGGATGCCATCGCCTCCCAGGAAATTCAGACGGCCTTTCAGTCCCCTGCCCTAGAATCGCCACCCACCCATACCCCGACCACCCTAGACATCCTCACTAAACGCGAGCAAGAAATTCTAGTATTGATGGCCGATGGGCAGAGCAACCAGGAAATTGCCGAGACCCTCTACATTGCCCCCGGCACAGTGAGAGTCCATGTCCACGCTATTTTGCAAAAGCTGGAGGTGCGTGATCGCACCCAGGCCGTCATTCTGGCGATGCAGATGGGCTTAGTCTCACCTCGGAAAAATCTAACGGAATAAGAGTGGTTTAGGTTTTTGGTCTACCTACCCCATAGCCTATTCCGATAGTAGGTTATCCCGTTCGACATCGTTAGATACGTCCCCTTGGCGGTACTACCCGGTTTCAAGGAAAATGAAGATCATGAGCGCCCTCGATAGTGATCTCCAGCGTTACTCTGTCTGATCGCCCCTGGTCAACATGGTTGTGAGACAACAGACTGGTTATAGGGCAACCGAGAAGGTAGACCTGGGAGATATGAGTGATTAACTGAATGATCAGTTAGATGATGAAGTGGCTTACTGATTGTTTACTGGCTCAATGCATCACCCATGCCCAAAGACCTCGGCCTATTTCCTGACGAAGACAACTACTTTGACCTACTAGACGGCCTCAAACAGCGGATTCGCACCGCTCAGGTCAAGGCAGCCTTGGCGGTTAATCAGGAACTCATTGCCCTGTACTGGCACATGGGGCGAGAGATTTTGGTACGACAGCAGCAGGCGGGATGGGGGAGCAAGGTGGTTGACCGCCTTTCGGTTGATCTGCGGCGCGAGTTTCCGGAGATGAAGGGATTCTCGCCCCGAAACCTTCAATATATGCGGGCCTTGGCCGAGGCCTACCCCGACGAGGCAATCGTGCTACAGGTCGTAGCACAAATTCCCTGGGGGCATAATCAATCCCTGCTCAACAAGCTCGATACCCTCGACCAGCGCCT
>NZ_JACJRS010000123.1 GCF_014697375.1 Phormidium sp. FACHB-1136 | reverse complement strand
GTCCACGCAAACCATAATGAGGCGAACAATGCGGCCCTCCGGCGACGGTGTAGTGCCTACCGCCGCCGCCAAAACCTCTATGCTAAGACTACCGAGGGCTTACAGCGCAGTTGGGACGTTCAGCGGTTGATCCATCATTGGGTACGCCCCCCCTGGGGACTCTAGGGCAAGCAGCCCCCTGCGATGGCCATGGGTTTCACAACCCGCCCCATCTCAATGGCTGAATTGCTCAATTCCAGGGGCTTTGAAGCCCTCCTACTTTAAAGAACCAGTGCCGAGGGCATCGCCCTATTTCCGAGTTGCAATATTACGGTTGTTGAAGAATCGGTTGATTTCCCTGGTTTCTAGGCACTCTAAGCCTAGGAACCAAGGAGGATGACTGGCAAAAGGTAATGGTCTGGGTTTCTGGGCTGGCCCAAAGGGGCGGCGGTAGGGTGCAGAGCATGTAGAAACAGCAAGGAAAAGAAGGGTAGGCGCATGGCCATGAACCCAAACCGAGTTTCGGTATCGGCGTCAGAGCAACGGCCCATCGAGAACGGGCCAGAAACCTTAGGCGGTGGGGCGAGGGAATCGCTGGAAGAGGAGGCCATGCTGCGGCTCTTTTTTGACCTCCCTTTCCTGGGCATGGTGATTTACGACCCGCACCAACAAACCTGGGTGCGGGTCAATGAGCGGTTTTGCACCATGCTGGGCTACAGTTGCGCTGAGATGCAGGAGTTATCTTGGAAGCAAGTGACCCATCCCCATGACGTGCAGACTGGGGTGACGAAAATCCAGCAGGTGCTAGCGGGGGAAACGGACGGCTATACCCGTGAGAAGCGATTTCTGCACAAGGATGGATCCTTAATCTATGCCCTGGTGGATGTGAAGGGGATTCGGGATGAATCGGGGCGGGTGGGGCATTTGCTCTGCACGATCCAAGACATAACGCCCTATCGGCAGGTGATCAAGTCTTTGCGCCACAGTGAAGAACGCTTTCGGGCCACCTTTGAGCAGGCAGCGGTGGGCATTGCCCATGTGGCCCCCGATGGAGCATGGCAGTGGGTGAACCAAACCCTGTGCGACATCGTGGGCTATGGCCGCGAGGAACTACTACAGCTTACCTTCCAAGACATTACCCACCCCGACGACTTGGATGCCGACCTGGCCTATGTGCAGGCAATGCTGGCGGGGCAGCGGCAGTCTTACACCATGGAGAAGCGCTACATCCGCAAGGATAGGAGCCTGGTGTGGGTCAGTCTCACGGTGTCCTTGGTGCGTGATGCCCAGCAGCAGCCCCAGTATTTTATTTCGGTGATTCAGGATATTTCCCAGGCGAAGCAAAACCAGGACACCCTGCGCCACTACACCCAGCGTCTTCAGGGACTACACACCATGGATCGGGCGATTTTGTCGAAGTTTCGCCCCCCTGCCATGGCCCAGGCGGCTCTCACCCTCTTGCATCAACTGCTGGGCTGCGAGCGAGGGTTGGTGGTGGTGTTCGATGGCCAAACGGCCCAGGCCGAAGTGGTGGCCGATACCGCCGACGTTCAGAATCGCCCCGCCGAAACCCGCTGGCCCCTGGGGGATTTTGTCTATGGCCAGGGTTCCGATCAGCCCCTTTGGCGCATCGATGACATCGCCACCCTCGATCAGCCCGTTCCCCTGCTGCAAGGGCTACAGGGCTACCACCAGCGGTCGGTGCTGACGGTGCCGCTGCGGGTGGATGGCCGAGTGATTGGCGAAATTACCCTGGCCGACCCCCAGGTGGCCTACTTTCAGGCCGACCACGAAGCCATGGCCCAGGAAACCGCCAATCACCTCGCCATTGCCCTGCAAAATGCCTGCCTATTCGAGCAGGTGCAAGCCGACCGCCAACGGTTACAGGATCTCTCCACCCAGCTTTTGGACGCCCAAGAATCGGAACGACGCTGGATTGCCCAAGAACTCCACGACGAAGTGGGCCAAGCCCTCACCGCCATTAAGCTCAATCTGCAACGGCTGCAACGGTTGATGGAGGATTGCCACGCCCTAGCGATCCTAGAGGATGGCCTGCACTTGGCCGATGGAGCCTTGCAGCAGGTGCGCAACCTCTCCCTCGACCTGCGCCCCTCCCTGCTAGACGATCTGGGTCTGGTGCCCGCCCTGCGTTGGTATGTCAGCCGCCACGCCGACCGCACGGGCTTAGCCGAAACCCTGATCTGCGATCTCCAACTCCCCCCGCTGCCCCCTGCCACCGAAACCGCCTGTTTCCGCATCGTTCAGGAAGCTCTGACCAACATTGCCCGCTATGCCCAGGCCCGCCAAGTCACCGTGCGGCTGGTCAGATCGGCCCAGTGGCTCTGCCTCACCATTAAAGATGATGGGGTAGGCTTTGATAGGGAGGCGGCTTACCACAGCCGAGGGGGCACCAGCCTAGGCTTGTTGGGCATGACGGAACGGGCACAGCACATTGGGGGGCACCTAGTCATCACCTCCAAACCTGGACAGGGCACCACGGTAGAACTTCAGGTTCCCCTGGTGCAGGAAGCTAGTCTCCCCCCAGAAACCTGCTTTGCGATCCCCTATCAGAACAACCATGGCACCCATTACTCTGATCATTGCCGATAATCACACCCTGGTTCGGGCCGGGTTTCGGGCCTTGGTGGAAGAACTGCCGGGGGTAGAGGTGGTGGGCGAAGCCGACAATGGCCGCGAAGCCCTCGTCCTGGTGGAATCTTTAAAGCCGCAACTGGTGCTGATGGACATTGCCATGCCCGAAATGAACGGACTAGAAGCCACTGCCCGCATCTCCCACGATTTTCCCCAGGTGCGGGTGCTGATTGTCTCCATGCACGCCAACGAAGAATATGTCTACCAAGCCCTGCGATCCGGGGCATCGGGCTATCTGCTCAAAGATAGTGGACTAAAGGAACTGGAGATCGCCGTTCGCGCCATTGCTAGGGGCGAAACCTACCTTTGCCCCGCCGTTTCTAAATACGTGGTGAAGGACTATGTGCGTCGCCTAGAATCTGAGGACACCCCCCTCGACCACATCACCCCCCGCCAACGGGAAATTTTGCAGTTGATCGTAGCGGGCAAAAGCACCAAGGACATTGCCGATATCCTCTACATCAGCGCCAAAACCGTAGAAACCCACCGCGCCCAACTGATGGATCGCCTCGACATCCACGACATCGCCGGACTGGTGCGCTACGCCATTCGTACCGGGCTGGTGGTGCTGGAGTAGGTTGCCCAAGTGCAAACAACTCAGGGATTTAGCCCCCAAAACTCAGGATCTTGCTGATGCTTGCCCACCGTCTGCGGCGTTAGGTTGGGAATAGCCCTGGTAGGGACGCGCCATCACCCAAAATCACCGCCCACCGTTGGGCTCACGTTTTAGGAGAACACCCTATGATCCTAAATCCGGCTTACTTACCCACGGTATCAGCGGGGGAGGAGACCTCGCCCCTAGGGTTTGTTGGGCTAGAAACCAGGGTTTTTCAATTCGGATTTGGTCTCAGGGTGCATTCTCCGTAAAATCCGCCAAACCCTGATATTCAGATCCTATCCACAGACCTATGGTGAAGGCAGAAGAAGAGCCTAGACGCGGTTTTTAGTGAATCAACCGACCAACAAGTTAACCCCAGGGAAAGGCCCACCGCCCCAACCCTGGAACCAGGGGCACCTAGATGTTGCGAGGCCACCATGAGTACCATCACCGACGAGGGCTACGCCACCCAGACGCTTCAGCCCACCAAGGACTCTGCCCCAACCCGATCCCCCGATCCCCGATCCCAGCGGCAATCCTTGCTGTGGACGCTGCGGTTAGTGCAGCGCATTCGCCGATCCCTCGATTTGGATGTGGTGCTACAAGCCACGGTTTCGGAGGTACGACGCTGGCTGCGGGTGGATCGGGTATTTTTGTTGGAATTTCAATCCGACTGGGGCGGCGTGGTGCTGGTGGAAGATCACCTGCCCCATTGCCAGACATTGCAGGGGCGGCGTTTCTACGATGATCACTTTGCCGAGCAATGGGTGAAGGTCTATGCCCAAGGCCGCATTCAAGCCGTAGACGATATTGAAACAGCGGGGTTTTCGCCCTGTCATCAAGACCTGCTGCGACAGTTGCAAGTGCGGGCTAATCTGGTTGTTCCTCTGCGGGTGCGGGGGCAACTGTGGGGGCTACTGGTGGCCCAACACTGCACGGCTCCCCGGCCCTGGGCCAACGAAGAACGACACACCCTCAAACAACTGGCCGACCATGTGGGCCTTGCCATCGAACAATCGGAACTTTACCACCAGACCCAAATTGCCCTGCTTCAGCAAACCCAGGCCGCCACCCAATGGAAGAAACAGTCGGCCCGAGTGCGGGAGCAACACCTCGCCAGCCTAGGCACCCTGGCTGGGGGGCTGGCCCACGATTTAGGCGAAATCCTAACGCCCATTTTCCTAGCAGCAGAAATGCTGAAGCAGCCCGCCCTCAACGAGCAACAGCAGCAGCTTTGGCTGAACCGCATTAAATCCAGCGCCCATCGAGGAGCCAGCCTAATCGACCAGGTGCTCGCCTTTGCCCAGGGGCTAGAGGGCCAACGTCACTCCCTCCAACTGGCCTACCTGCTGGGAGAACTAGTGCAAACCCTAGCCGAAACTGAGCCCGAATCCCGGCTGATCACCTCCCGGCTGCAAGCCACTCGCCTCTGGCCCGTGGAGGCCGATGCCACCCACCTCAACCAGGTTTTCACCAACCTGTGCCGCAATGCCTGCGACGCCATGCCCCAGGGTGGTCAACTACACCTCAGTGCCCATAATGTCTGGTGGCAGGGCGATGCGGCCTATCCCCAGCGATCCCCTGGCCCCTACGTGGTCGCCACCCTCACCGATACCGGAGAAGGCATGGCCCCAGAGGTCTGTGACCGCTGCCTAGAACCCTTCTTTACCACCCGTGCCCTAGAGGGCCATTCGGGCCTGGGCCTCTCCACCGCCCTAGGCTTGGTACAGGTCTATGGCGGCTGGCTCAACCTAAAAAGCCAACCCCAAGTGGGCACCACCATTGAGGTTTACCTGCCAGCCCAGGTGCCCGATTTAGACCTTCCCCTACTGCAACGGCGGCTAGCCCACTTGCCCACCCAGCCCACTACCCTGCTGCTGCTGCTGGCCGAGGCGGAGGATCGGGAACTGCTGCGGGCTATGCTCGCCAGTGGATCCCATACCGTTCTAACCACCGAGGACGGGGCCGAAGTTCTGGCTGCTGTGATTGAGCACCAGGCCAACCTGGGAGCTATCGTTTTAGATTTGGCCCTGTCCACCTTTAGCGCCGGAGCTATGGCCCGCCGCCTAGCCCAGATGGCCCCCCATATCCCCATCCTCACCGTTAACAGCAGTGCCCCCGTCCCCCCTATCGATCTAGACATTACCCCACCCCCCTGCGCCTCAAAGGAGGAGGATTTACCCTATTCCATGGCTATCCTGCTCACCAAGCTGGCCCAGGTATTGGCCTAAAGCAGTGGGTAAACCTAAGCCCCCACGGGCTGAGCTTCTCGGCTGGCCTCCCGGATGCCTTCGATGGCCCAGAGAGTGGCCTCTGGAGTGGCGGGCAGGCCCAGGGGCACGTAGTCAGCATCCCCAAAGGCGGCGACGGCGGCGCGGATCGCCTCCCGGACGGACATGGCCAGCATGAAGGGGGGTTCGCCTACCGCTTTGCTGCCGTAGATGACACCGTCTTGGGAAGCGCGTTCTAGCAGGTGGATGGTGAAGTTTTCCGGGATTTCGCTGATGGTGGGAATTTTGTAGGTGCTGGGGGCAAAGGTGCGGAGGCGACCTTCGCCATCCCAAACTAACTCCTCCATGGTCAGCCAGCCCATGCCCTGGACAAAGCCGCCTTCAATTTGGCCCTTATCCACCAAGGGATTAAGGGATTCGCCGACATCGTGAACGATATCCACCTGGCGCAGCTTAAAGGTGCCCGTAAAGCCGTCTACTTCTACTTCAGACACCGCAGACCCGTAGGCGAAATAGTAGAAGGGGCGACCCTTGCCCAGCTTGGGATCCCAAAAGATGTTGGGGGTACGGTAGAAGCCCGTGGCGGCGAGGCTGATCCGTTCGCTGTAGGTTTGCTGCACCACCTCATCAAAGGAAATCCGAGCGCTGGGGTAGGTGCGGCAGTAGATCCAGTCGTCCTCGAATACCATGTCTTCGGGGGCGTCTAGGTTCAGCATTCGCACCGCCACGGCAGCGAGGCGATCCCGCAGGATTTCGCAGGCATTTTTCACCGCTTGGCCGTTGAGGTCTGAGCCGCTGGAGGCTGCTGTGGCGGAGGTGTTGGGCACTTTGTCGGTGCTGGTGTGCATCATGCGGATGCGGTCGATTTTTACCCCCAGGGCCTTGGCGGCGACTTGGATCATCTTGGTATGGAGACCTTGCCCCATTTCGGTGCCGCCGTGGTTGAGCTGAATGCTGCCATCGGTATAGATCAGCACTAGGGATCCGGCTTGGTTGTACTGCACCTTGTTGAAGGAAATGCCGAATTTGACCGGGGTGATGGCCAGACCGCGCTTTTTGTAGGGGCTGCTGGCGTTGAAGGCGGCGATTTCGGCCTGTCGGGTCTCGTAGTTAGAATTGGCCTTGGCCTCCTGCCACACGCGGGCAATGCGGTTATCGACGATTTCCTGGCTGTAGTGGGTGGTGCTGGTTTCCCCGGTGCCGTGGTAGAAGTTGCGTTCGCGCACCACGTCCGGCGGCAAATTCAGGGTACGGGCAATGCGATCTACCACCTCCTCGGCCACAATCATCCCCTGGGGGCCACCAAAGCCCCGGTAGGCGGTGTTCGAGACTCGGTTCGTCTTGGCGATGCGCCCCTCTACCTCCAGGTTGGGGATGTAGTAGGCGTTGTCTACATGGAGCATGGCCCGCGCCAGTACCGGGGGCGAGAGGTCGAGGCTCCAGCCGCCATCGGCCACCAGCAGCGCCTTCATGGCCAGAATTTTGCCCTCGTGGTCAAAGCCAACCTCGTACTGGTTCAAGAATCCGTGGCGCTTCCCGGTGATCAACATATCGTGGTGCCGCCGCAGCCGTACCCGTGCCGGACGACCCGTTTTATAAGTCGCCAAGGCCGCCGCCGCCGCAAAGGGATTCGCCTGGGATTCCTTACCACCAAAGGCACCGCCCATCCGCAGACAGGTACAGACCACCTGGTTCTTAGACAGGCCCAGCACACGGGCAACGATTTCCTGGGTTTCGGTGGGGTGCTGGGTGGAGGCGAAGACCTGAAGATTGCCCTCGCCATCGGGCACCGCCCAACTGGTTTGGGTTTCGAGGTAAAAGTGATCCTGTCCGCCCACCTCGACCTCACCAGAGAAGGTATGGGGTGCTTGGGCCAGGGCCGCATCGGCATCCCCCCGCCGAATGAACTGAGGGTCGTTGTGGTAGCTGCTGGCGGCGATGGCCTCCTGTACGGTCTTCAGGGCAGGCAGGGGTTCATACTCAACCACCACCCTACCCGCCGCTTCGCGAGCAGCCTCTTCCGTTTCGCCCACCGCCCAAGCGACGACTTGGCCGTAGTAATAGACCTCATCGGTGGGCAGCAGCACTTCATCGTGAACGATCACCCCGGTGTTGTTTTCCCCCGGCACATCGGCGGCGGTGAGCACCGTCACACAACCCTCAACCTCCAGGGCCGGACTCGGATCCAGCTTGGTAATTTTGGCGTGGGTGTGGGGCGAAATCACCGGAAACAGCGACAACATCCCCAACGGCTCCCGCTGATCGTCGGTGTAGACCGCTGTTCCGCTCACATGGGCAACGGCGCTTTCGTGGCTCTTACGCTGACCAACTGGACTCATGGGGGATTACCTCTTTTTTCTGGGGAGTACTGGGAAAACAGGGGATGCTAAAACGGAGCATGGTCTAGCTTTTGAGCAAAGCTACTCACGGCAGATTTCCTTTTGATCGAGGTCTAAAAATAGGCTCTCTGCACTTAAAGCTAGGTCTTCATCGGTTAATGGTGGAAAATCAAAATTAACCAGTCGCCTCAAAATCTCTAGCGCAATCTCCATCTGATCTGCATTAGACAAGCGATCAAATTGACTGAGAATTTCTTGGGCTAGGACGGTCATTAAGATTCACCATTACGGAAGAACAGTGTATTCGTGAGGGCATTTTGTCTACTTCCGGCTCCCCTCTCCCCGTGGGAGAGGGGCTAGGGGTGAGGGCCAACGGGGGATGGTGGGCGGTGCCCATCCTACGGGAATTCGGAGAAGAATTTCTCGAACAAATTCACGACCAGGCGCTTGCGATACTCGGCGCTGCCTCGTAGGTCGGTTAGCGGCGTAAAGGCTTCTTGCAAAATGGGCTTCACCGCTTGGATGGTGCTGGAGTTCCAGGGTTTGCCGGCCAGGAAGGCTTCAGCTTCGGTTGCCCTAGCAGGAGTGGCGGCGACCCCACCGTAGCCCAGACGGGCGTGGAGGATCTGGTTATTGGCATCCACATCCACCAAAAAGGCGGCGGCGACGATGCTGATATCGTCGGTGCCGCGTTTGCCGATTTTGTAGGACTGGGCGAGGCGGCGATCTGTCCCTGGAGTAGTCGCTTTGGGAATGGTGACGGAGACAATTACCTCGCCGGATTGCAACTGGGTTTGGCGATAGCCGAGGAAGAAATCCGCCAGGGGCATTACCCGTTCGCCGCTGGGGCCAGCCAGCTTGAGGGTGGCATCAAGCGACAGCAGCACTGGGGGCATATCGCCAATGGGAGATGCCGTGCCAATGTTGCCGCCCAGGGTGGCTCGGTTGCGCACTTGCCGCGCCGCGAACCAGTGGATCATCTCATCCATGCTGGGGAAGAGGCCATGCAGGTTAGTTTCGATGTGGCTGAGGGGCACGGCAGCGCCAATTTCTACAAAATCCGCTGTGTTCTGCACCTGCTTCAGTTCCGTGACGGCTTCTAGGGAAATCAGAATCGGGTAGTGCTGCCGATGCCAGCTCATTTCTAGACCCAGATCCGTGGCTCCAGCGACCAGGGTGGCGTTGGGATGCTGTTGCAGCAGGGTTAGGACATCGGCGAGGGAGTCAGGACGGTAGAACTGCTCCTCGCGTCCGGTGTAGGCCAGGGGCAACAGATCCGTGGAGGCCGAGGCCAACTGTGCCGAAAAGCTGTCCTGGGGAGCGTCGGCGGCCACCATTTCGGCGGCGCGACGAATGGGGATATAGCCCGTGCAGCGACAGAGGTTGCCTTCCACCGAGAGGTCATCCGGCCCGCCGTTGTAGTAGGCCGCAAACAGGCTCATGATGAAGCCCGGAGTGCAGTAGCCACACTGGGATCCGCCCGTTTCCACCATCGCCGCCTGGACGGGGTGCAACTGCTCTAGGGTAACGGGTTCTTTCACGAGGGGACTCTTGGGAATGCGGCACTGGGCAATGCCATCCGCCGTATACACCTGCCGCCCCGCCACCGCACCGAGGGGAATCAGGCAGCTATTCACCGCCTGGTAGTGGGGTTTGCCATCGGCCCCTTCGCCAATGATGGCCACGGTGCAAGCGCCACAGTCGCCATCGCCACAGCCCTCCTTAGTGCCCGCCCGTCCGCTCAGGCGTAGGTATTCCAGCAGGGTCATCGCCGGGGAGAGGGCTTCGACGGAGACAGGCTCTCCGTTGATGGTAAGGGTGAGTTGGGTGTCGAGTTGTTGAGTCACAGATTGCTGAGTCACAGAGCTGCTTCGTCTAGGGATAACCTTGCACAGCGCCGCCTTCGATGCAGGAATGGGCCTTCGCTAACCGCCATACACCAGAAAACCGGGCAAGAAACACGATCTAACCCGGCTGTTGTTGAGGAAGCTAACGAGACAGCATCCGTTTGTCCATCATCGTTGTCGCTATAGACGTTGAGGCTAATCGGTTGTGACAGTGAACATAAGTAGCCCTGACTACAAAGTGACGATTTTTAATGCCAAATTTGTTTTTAAGGGTTGTAGCCCCTGCGGCGACTGGGCTAGCTTTCGGTGCAGAGGCCAAATTCTCGCAGGGCAGGGAGAAAATTGTGGTTTTCGTGGCTGGGGCGGCTGAGCTTTATCAATGCGAACCGCTGTAGGGGACTGAATCCTTGCCAGTGAGTTAGGGTGAGGGAACAACCTAGTTCCTCGGCCCGTTGCTGCACGGCGAGCGGAATTACCTCGGCCTGCAACCAGGCCGGATGGGGATCGATGGCCAGGGTTTTCAGGGGGCCGCTCTGGTGTTGGTCTACCAGGGTGGCGACATAATCTCGATAGGTGGCCACGGTCTCTGGCCCATCGCAGGGGCGTTCTACAAGCTGCTGCCGTTCCGCCCAGTCAAAGCGGTTCCACTGGGCCAGGGAAAGCTTGATGCCGCAGGTATCCAATTTTAGCCGCACCCCCATGGGGACACAGTGCAGGGTATCGGCAAAATCCAATTCAAACTGAAACAGGGTATCGGTCATGGGTGGCCCACCTGCGGACAATATCAAGGGCAACTAACGCGACTGAAGTTGTAGCTGATAGTACTGACCATTGTGGGTGATCAGGAGGGGCGCTGGGGCGTTGGCGGGCGGGGCTGGGGTGGGGCGGGGTGGGGCGCTGGGGTGGGGCGCTGGGGTGAGCAGGATGCGATCCACCTGGGCACCCCTGGGCAGGGTGAGGGCTTGGGCGAGGCGGCTGTCTTGCTCCAGTTGGTCGGTGAGGGACACCAGGGTGCCTAGGCCGTTGATGAGGTTGCGAATGTTGTTGCGCAGGGTGGGATCTCCGGTCAGTTCGTCCACATCGGCGATCACCTTGTGGGCACTTTGGAAAACACTGCGGGCCGAATCGAGGGTCTGTTGCAACATCACCAGGTTTTCGGGGGTGTTGGCAGCGGCGGTGAGGGCACGGATATCGGCCATGGCGGCACTGGCATCGGTGGAGAGGCGGTCGAGGTTGGCGATAAACTGGCTGTCCTGAATTTCAGGGGACAGGGTGGCCATGATGGTTTCGAGGTGGGCGCTGCTGCGGCTGAGGCTGTCGAGGGTGGTGACGAGACTGTTGCGGTTGCGATTGATCAGGCCGTTGACTTCGCTGCCTGTGATTTCAAACTGGTTGGCCGCTGAGCCAATGGCGGTGGCGGTATTACCAATTTCCGTGAGGGTGCCATCGAGGTTATCGGTGGCCCGGTTGGCGGAGGCCATCAATGGCCCTAGGTCGGTCTGCACCTGCTGAGATAGGCGGGTTAATTCCCCGGAAAGCACCGTGGCGCTGGCGGCAAACTCCGACGCATTTTCCAGGGTGCGGTTGAGATTGGCGGTCAGTTTCGGGTCGGAAAAGGTAGTGGCTAACTCTTCGGCGGATCGAATCAAGGATTCGTAGCTGGCTCCCACTTGCCCCACTCGCTGATCGCCATGGCAGAGAATTTGGTCTCGGTTGCAGTTGGGTTCAAAGGGGGTGAGGCTGACTGTGGCCACCGTCAGGTCTTGCTGGGGGGTGATGTCGATGGTGGTTTCGCCAATCAGGCCCGCTTGGTTGACGGCAATCAACGAGTCGCTGGGGATCAGCAAGGTCGGTGGGCTGATTTCCACATCAACCTCCACCTGGTTAGACCCCGGACGAATGGCCAGCACTCGCCCTACGCGCACCCCCCGAAACCGTACCGCCGCCCCCTCTTGAACGCCGAGGGTATTGGTAAACAGAAAGGTGGCTCGGTAGCTCTGCTGCCTGGGGTTGTAACCGCGCAGCCACAGTACCATGCCGCCAAATAGCCCCGCCGCCATCACTATCAGCAGCCCGACTGAACCTTCTCGAATGGCCCGTTCCCGCATCATCGCTCCTTAGGTTATCGTCCGGTGCGCCCTGCGCCTAGTTCAGCCCTTTGGCCATCATCCCCTGACCATTGCGCTCCCCACGGATGGGTTTGCCCCATTATGGGGCCATCTGAATGGGGCCTTCAACCTGGCCGCTAAAGAATTGCCGCACATAGGGATTGTCGGTTTCGTCAATGGCGTCAATGGGGCCACTCCACTGAATTTTACCCCGATGCAGAAAAATCACCCGGTCGGCGGTGCGGCGAATGGTGCTGTCTTGGTGGGTGACAATCAGGTACGAGCCACAGCCATGCCCCCGCTGAATATCGCGAATCAGATCCTCAATCACCGTCGAGGCGATGGGATCGAGGCCAGCGGTCGGTTCATCGTATAGCAGCAGGGCGGGCCGATCCTGGGGATGTTCAGGATTGCTGATAATGGCTCTGGCAAAGCTCACCCGCTTGCGCATCCCCCCAGAGAGTTCCGCCGGGTAGCGACTGCCAATGCCCGGAAGCCCCACCATCTCCAGCACCTCCGCCACCAGTTGCCGAATGTGGCGACGGGGCAAGGTGGAATGCTGATAGAGCAAAAAGCCCACATTTTCCTCCACCGTCAGCGAGTCGAACAGGGCCGCCTGCTGAAACACCATGCCAATCCCGACAGGATCTTGGGCATCCTCAATCAACCCCCGCCGCCGCTGACCCGCTATATAGATCTCGCCCGCATCGGCAGGCAACAACCCAGCAATGATCCGCAGAATCGTCGATTTCCCAGTTCCCGATGGGCCAATGATGGCCACCGCCTCCCCCGGATAGACCGTCATCGCCACCTGATCGAGCACCTGGTTACTGCCAAAGCACTTGGAGATACCCTCCAGTTGCAACAGAGCCTCCTGGCCACAGTCTGTCCCAGGCAGGGCACCCAGGGTAGAGTCCCCTGCCGCCACCGGAGGATGAGGATTAATCGGAGGATTGGGGTGGGCATTCATAAGAGATTCCGAAACGACCGTTTTTTTGACGACCACGCGGGAGTACCTAACCCTAACCAACGGGAGACACCCACACACTGTCCCCATTATGGAGGATTACCCAAAGGCCATGCTGTTTAGACGGCTGATCTGAGACTTGTGACCTGGGGGCTACATCGCCTGTCGAACGTTTGCCAGACCAACCGCCAGGGGCAAGGATAGCGGTCATCTCTAGGGAACAGGCTACGATAAAACCACAGATGCGCTCACTCCATTCCCCGCTGGCCTATGCCCTTAGCATCCACCCCAATTCCCTGGCTCCAGGTAATGACGGATCGCATCGTTATTGTGCCCTGGATCATCAGAATAACTACCTATCGCTTGCCCAACCTTACCCCCCTGTGAGGAAACGTTGATGAATCTAGGACAACGGCGATTCTGCGCCCTCTGGCTGGCCCCTTTGGCTGGGCTGCTGGTCACCGCTTCCCCGCTGCTGGCCCAAACCCTGCCCCTGCCGGATCATCTCACCGACCTAAATTCTGCCGAGGGACAGGCGCGGTTGCGGGATAGCGAAGCCCTGGCCGATTACGTGCCCCTGACCAGCCAGTTTGTCACCCAAATTAACCAAGCCTTTTGTGGCGTGGCCAGTATGGTGATGGTACTGAATGCCCTGAACGTGCCCGCCCCCCTCGCGCCGGAATGGGAACGCGGCTACTTTACCCAGGAGAATCTTTTTAACGACCAAACCGAGGCGATTATTCCCCAGGCCACCATCGCACGGCAGGGGCTAACCCTGGCGGAATTGGCCGGAATCTTGTCCACCTATCCCGTTCAGGTGGACATTCACCACGGCAGCGAGGTCAGCCTAGGCGAATTTCGCGACCTGATTCGTGCCAACCTCGATACCCCTGGCAACTATGTGTTGATCAACTACCTGCGCCGCACTATTGGCCAAGAACGGGGTGGCCACATTTCCCCCATCGCCGCCTACGATGCCGATACCGACCAGTTTTTAATTTTGGATGTGTCGCGCTACAAGTATCCCCCTGTGTGGGTGGAGGCTGATTTGCTGTGGCAGGCGATTAACACCGTAGATTCGGTATCGGGCCAAACCCGTGGTTTTTTGTTGATTGAGGCGCAATCTGGGGATAAGTGATCTGTCTAGCCTAAGTTTGTAGATCAAGCCCTAACAGAGCCTTGCCTTGCCATAGCCCCCTAGACTGTCACGCCTAAACCCCCATGTCTGACCTAGACCTGATTCGCCAACTGGAAGAACGCCTGGGCCGTCCCCTAGAAGAAATTCCCGAAGCCCGGTTTGAGCGGCATAACCAGGTTGCGGCATGGGATTGGTATAGTCCTGGCCGTATCAATCAGAATTCTTACTCTATAACGTGTGACGGAGCCGTTAGTGGACTATTTCTGCAACCAGTACCTCATGATATATTAACTAATTATCCTTTCTGGAAGTTTAGAAAAGTCAAGTATTTATATCTGAATCGCCTCAAATTGCCTGACTTTTCATGGTTGGCAAATCTTAAAGATCTGACATCATTGTCCCTAAGTCAAAGTCAAGTCATTGACACTTCGTTTTTAGCTAAGCTGCAAAATCTTGAGTTTCTAGATTTAAGTAATGTTGAAGCTATCGATACGTCATCTCTGGCAGAGATGAAAAGCCTAGTTTCGCTTACTCTAAGCTCTACTCAAATCACTAATATCTCATTTTTAACAAGACTAAAAAGACTTGCTTCACTTAATTTAAGTCTTAATCAAATTAACGATTATTCATGCTTGTCAGAACTTGGAAATCTCACGTCATTAGATCTAAGTGACAATGAAATTGATGATTTCTCATTTTTAGCAAGATCAAAAAGACTTACCTCACTAGATTTAAGTTCCAATCAAATCAGTGATATTTCTTTTTTAGAAAAACTAAAAGAACTCGAATTCTTGTGCTTAAGAGACAACAAAATTAGTGATGCTTCATTTTTATCTTCGCTAGAAAGACTCAAAAAACTAGATTTGGGAGATAATAAAATAATCAAATATTCTTGTTTAGGAGAGATAAGGGGACTTACGTCGCTGAGCTTAAGTCGTAATAGAATTAGCGATATTTCTTTCTTGATTACGATGACAGAATTAATATCGCTAGATTTGAGTGGCAATAATATTAGTGATATTTCAGCCTTGTCAGAGTTAAGGCAGCTTGAATTTCTGGATTTAAGTGAAAATGAACTCAGCGACAGCGATTATTCATTTTTGAAAGAGCTTAAAAAACTCACCTCACTAAGCTGTTAGTCATCTAAACTGCGTATAATACATTAAAATTCTGGAATAAGCCATGGGAGTCAGAAACTATCTAACGTCAGAGGAAAAGCAAGAGCTTCAGAAGCA
>NZ_JACJRS010000122.1 GCF_014697375.1 Phormidium sp. FACHB-1136 | reverse complement strand
AAATCTTAGCCTCTCGGGCCTGCTGAGGACTCAGCACCTGTTGACCAAAGCCTTGGGCCATGGGGTCGCTTCACTTTGATGAGGGAAATGCTTTCCCATTAACCCTCCGCCACTACTCTTCCGCTGTCTCAAGGGCAACGAATCCTCAAACTTCGGTAGTCCTATTTCGTGCAGGCTAGAGAATAATCAGGCGACCCTAGAGACCTTACGGCAGTAGATTGCTGTTTTTGGCTGTTTTTTCTCTGACCCGTAGATTAATGCACTACCAAACTTCTATCCCTGGTATTCTGTCAAGTACAATTTATACCAAATTAGATGCGATTACCCTGCCCCCTCGCTGACTTTGCCCCTACCATCATTCTGAAAGCCAAAGACTTTGCTACCGAAATCACCATCTTCAATACCAGAGAGAATAATCTGAGTAGTGAAGGCGCTATCTCTCGTGAGCACGTCACCAATAACCAGGCCGTGCGAAACACTCTGCTAGAGCGGGGGATTCGGCCTGAGTCTCTATCTCCGGCTGAGGATGTCAAGAAGGTCGAACGTCGATTGGCCTCAGAGCAGAAAAAATCCATGAAAAATCCTGAAAAACTCGATAACGAGTAGGACTACTTGAGTGCTTAGTTCACTTCCATTCCGTTTTCCCAGACGCCCACCAAGTTCAAATGCAAGAAGGCTGTGGTGATGAGGATGGCCCTGGAACAGGCGCTCAAAGACCTGGAAGATGATGCCGTTGTGGGGTAGGTTGGCTCTCAGTAGTGGAAGGCTGAAACCTAGGTATGACAGTAATTTCAGGGGTCAGAATATTTAGTTTTGTAATGTAGCATTCCGTCAATCCGTTGGGTACTCTAGAGGGGTGATCTGGCCGCTCCCGTTGGTTGTTGTCCGTTAGCCCAAAAGTGTTCAGGCATTTCTGGTGCCTTGTTTTGCTGTGGGGATGTTCTGGGAAGATTGCACCCATGGCCTACTGGCTCTTTCAAGGAAATCCCAAGTATTACCGCATCGTGGACGGTATTCGAGACTTCACTCAAATGCCCTGGCTGGTGACGCGCTATGCCAAGGAGATGCAGCCCGGTGATGGGGTGCTGATTTGGATGGCGGGGCCAGAGGCCGGGGTCTATGCCATTGCAGAGATCATCGACACCCAAAAGCCGATGCCGGAGCCGCCTGATATCGGTTATTGGCTGGATAAGTCGCGACTGAGAGAAAAGCCCTATGCCACCCTACGCTTCACGGACAAGCTGCTGGAGCGGCCCCTGCTGCGCAGTGACCTGAAGCAAGACCCGGTACTGAAGTCGTTGACGGTGTTGCGCCAGCCCAACGCCACCAACTTCAAGGTGACGGCGGCGGAGTGGCAGCGGGTCTATGAGTTGAAAAGGTAATTACGATGGTTGTCACTTCTCCTACCCCTACACTATTCACGACTTCTGCCAATGTGCATCAGCGTGAAGCTATTGAGGCGACTGAAGGGCCTCTGCTCATTATTGCTGGCCCAAGCTAAGAAGGAATCGGCTGAGCAGGTTGCTATTGCTATTGCCAGTAGCATGACCTATCGCATTATTCGGGGAAGTGACGTAGCAAAGGTAGTTACCTAGATTTATTGGAATAGCGGCGAGGCAGAGATGGCCTTCAATCTCATCATCATTGACACAGAAACAACTGGTGTAGATCCAGTGCAAGATAGCGTGATTGAAATTTGGGCAATCTTGTATTCTGGTGAACTTCAAACTGTGATTTCACAAATATCATTTCTTCTTTACGCCCCTGACAATCCTGCTGAGTCAATTAACCACATACCAGTCCAGGCATTGATGAATCTCCCAGATAAAATGGAAGAAGGAATGCTTCATCTACTCAAAGCCATTGCTGTTCAAGCTTCCTATACCGTGGCCCACAATGCAGACTTTGATTACCAATGGTTTGATGGCAATAAACTTCCTGTCCTAATTGGTAGAAATGCTAAGCCAATTCGATGGCTTTGTACTATGAAGATATGACTTGGCCCAAACAAACAAACAAAGGCTAGAGAATCCTTGTTTAGTGTTGATGAGAGAAGAATGCTCTGAAGGAGAAGAAAATTTATATGTTGAAGACTAGCTCAAGTTTCAATGGTGAGGAAACTAAAGGCTGCTGAAACAGCCTGTATGGCAGGGGGTAGGGATTTTAGATGTTTCCATGGCTGCTATATTTACGAATTTTAGTTCTAAGTTCCTGACGGTCACACCCTCCCCCCAGAGAGCTGGATGACCACCGCAGATCAACAAAATGATGGAGAAACGGGTATGGCTAGATTTGTCGTGACATCCAGCAATAGCTATGGCGCAGTCCTGGCATGGGGTGAACAGTCTGACTATCAGATCGCTACCCCGTCACGACCGGCGGCAAGGGCTTTGCAGGTACAACCTCAGAATTTGAATCGGTTCGCTCGCAAAGCACTTGAGCTTAGAGGGAAGACCATCGCCCCCAAGCTGATAGCCCAACGCCTATTTCACCAGGTGGTGAAGGACGTAGCTCAGTCTGTCGATAGTTTGGGTACTGCAAGAGCCTCGTTGCCGGGGGTGAGGGCACTCCTAAAAAGCTGCCCCAATCTAGAAGGGGTGACGGCATCCTCAAGCCAAACGGCCCAGCTTTTTGAGGTGGCGAAGGTCTACCAAATAGCCTTGGGTAAGCGAGGGCTGATCGATGGCGCAGACCTGTACTGGCACGCGGCTAACAGTCCAATGTCTCCCCAAAAGGTGCTGATCTACGGCTACGTTCAGCCCCGCCCCGATGAACTGGCTTGGATCAATGCCCTAGCCGCTGAGGACAGTGTGCTATTTTTGCCCCTGGCCGATTCACCCCTCTTTGCTGATAGCCAAGTCGCTGTGGATGGGCTGGTGGCCCAAGGCTGGCAGGTCGTGGGTGAAGAAGTAGGGGCTAGATCCCAGGGTTTTGGCGGGGATGAGAACATCGTCGTCACGGCTGCCCAGACCCCTGGCATCTTGGCTATCGGGGAATCTCTCAGCCAGATTTTCTGTGGAGCCAGTGACCAGACTTCTGACGGTGAGACCAGATCCCAGGGGTCTAGCAGGGATGGCGGTGGAGCCGCTAAGGCTGGACAGACCTCTGGGACTTCTCGGAATGGGATATCCAAAACTGCGCCGCCCCCTGCCATCGCCTACGCCTACAGCACCTTGGAAGCGGAGGTGCGGGGAACGTTGGCCCAGGTCAAAACTCTCCTCAACAATGGCACCTCTGCCCGCGACATCGCCATCATCGCCAGGGATGAGGTGGCCTATGGCCCTAAGCTCATCGCCATCGCCTGGGAATATGGCGTCCCCCTGCGGGCGCTGTACCAAACGCCGCTACTCACCACTCGTCTGGGGGCTTGGCTGGCCCTGTTGGTGGAGGTGATCGATACCAAATTTCCCTTTGAGGGAACCGCCCGCCTGCTCAGCCATCCCCTCGCCAGCAACCCAGATCGCGACTTTTGGGCCACTGCCCGCCGTCAGCATCCCCAGGGCTTTACCGCCTGGAAAAGCTTGGCCCAAGAGCAGCTTGAGTTAGACCTCGACTTTCTTAGCCAGATCAACCAAGCCCGCCGCCGCGATACCTGGGTGGAACTGTGGCAAAGGAGTCTGGGCCACTTTGATCTGCGTCGCCGCTGTGCCCGTTGGGCCAGGGAGAGTCTGGCGTTTAATACCGTCAGCGGTGCCCTCGGGGAACTGGCTAAACCTGAAACGGAGATTTTAAGCTGGGGTGAGTTCCGCCAAGAATGGCGAGATTTGCTAGATAGCCTAACCGTACCCGCCCAGCCCGGTCGCGGTGGGGTGGAACTGCACAGCCCTCGCTCGGTGGTGGGGGCTAGGTATGCTCATCTCTTTATCGTGGGCATGGCCGAAGGCATCCTACCCGCCCCCATTAGCAACGACCCGCTGCTGGATTTCTTTGAACGGCAGCAGCTTCGCCAGCAGGGGGCGATGTTGCCCAGTGCCGCCGAGCTGGCCCGACGGGAGGCGCTGGATACCTACTTTTTGCTGCAAACGGTGACAGGCTCTGTGGTCTTTTCCTACGCCGAGTTAGAGGGCCGCAAGGAACGGCTGCCCAGCCCTTACCTAAAGCAATTTGGCTTAAACCTCAGTGAACCCCCAGCCCCAACCATCGCCAGCCCCGAAGAACATCGTCGCACGCTTCTGCGCCATAGCCTTCAAAGCCTGGAGGTCGAAGATCCGGTGCTTCTAGCCGCTATCCACGCCTATACCGTCGAGCAGTGCCGCGAAAGCCATCACCCTGCCAACGAGTACGACGGGGTAATCGGGATTCCCTTCCACGAGGCCGACTGGCCCTTTAGCGTGTCGCAGTTGCGGAATTTGGGGCAGTGCCCGTTCAAGTGGTTTGCCAACAAATTGCTGAAGCTGGGGCCACCGGAGGAGACCGACGACGACCTCAACCCCAGCCAGATCGGCCAGCTTTACCATCGGACGCTGGAACTGGTGCTGGCCCAGTGGTGCGACGCTTCAGAGCAGGCTTTGATCGATCCAGACTTCTTTACAGACCCCCTAAACGCCGCATTTTCCCAGGCCGAGCGTGAGATCCTGCCCCCAAACCTACCTGCCTGGAGGCTGCGCCGAGAAGAGCACCTACGTATCCTGGCCCTGGCCCTGCAAGACCCCAGCTTTTTGCCCGCCGGAGCGATGCCCGTTTTGCTAGAGCAAGACTTTGAAGGAGAATGGCATGGCCTGAAAGTCCGGGGGCGCATCGACCGGATTGACCGCACCCCTGAGGGCTTTGTCCTCATCGACTACAAAACCGGGAAAAGCCGCCCCACGGGCATCCAAGACCAAAACGGCAAAGCCTCGATAGACCTGCAACTGCCGCTCTATCGAGAGGCCGCTGGGCCAGCTCTATTTCCCGACGAAACTATCACCGATGCCTACTACTATTCTAACCGATGCCTACTATCTATTCGTGGCCGACAGAAAATCGCCCTTCCCTCGAAAGCACCCCAGCCGGAACTCCCTGCCGCCATCGAGCGCTGCAAAGCCCATTTAGAGGCGGGCCATTATCCCGTGCAGCCCGACGCAGAACGCAAAGCCTGTACCTACTGCGACTTTGATGCCCTCTGCCGCCAGGGCGACCGCCTCAGCCGTAAGGAGATGACCCATGGGATTGACTGATCAACAACGACAGGCCGCCTATCGTGCTGAAAGTGTGGCCGTTACCGCCGGGGCAGGTACGGGCAAAACCCACATGCTCTCCGAGCGCTACCGATACTTTTTGCAGCAGGGATTTTCGCCTTTGCAAATCGTGGCTGTCACCTTTACCGAAAAAGCCGCCGCTGAGTTGCGATCCCGCATTCGCGCTACCATTGCCGACTCGATGGGAGATCGCCACGACTTGTTAGCCGAACTCGAAGCGGCCCAAATCAGCACCTTCCACGCCCTGGCCGCCCGCATTTGCCGAGAACAGGCCGCCATTGCCAACGTGCCCCCGGATTTTGTCGTGCAGGACGAGCTAGAAAGCCCCATTTGGCAGGCCGATGTGTTTGCCGATGCCCTGGCCCAACTGCCCAGCCACTTCTATATGGGCATTCCCTACTCCCTCATGCGGGATGTGCTCTGGAGTTTGCTGGCCGACCCCCTCACCGCCGCCCAAGCCCTAGAAAAAGGCTGTAACGACTGGTTGCCCTGGGTGGAGCGCATTCAACTTCAGGCTCTAGAGGAATTTTTGTCGAACCCGGACTGGCTAGGCAGTAAACATATCCTGCAATCCTACACCGCTCCTGGAGACAAACTAGAGGATCAACGGGTGGCCGCTTTAGGAGCCATTACCCTATTTGAAGAGGGCTATGCTGACCAGGCGTTAGAGCAGCTCAACGGCCTGAGAATTAACGTCGGTAGCCAAAAGAATTGGGGTGGCAAAGAGGCTTTGGCTGAGGTCAAAAACGCCATTTCCACCCTACGCGATCTAGCCCGCGAGGCGATCAAAACGGGTCTGATCACGCTGGAAGCTAACATTTACGATGACCAGACCGATGCCCTGTTGCCCAACCTGCGGGGAGCCTTTGCTTGGGTGCGCGACTTTCTCCGTCAAGCTAAATATCAGCAGCGGGTTTTAGACTTCAACGACCTAGAAGTTCACGCCCTACAAGCCCTGGACAACCCAGCGGTGCAGCACTACTACGCCCAACGCTGGCGGGTATTTTTAATTGACGAATTTCAAGATACCAACCCCATCCAGGGCCAACTACTGGAAACCCTTACCGCCCAGGCTACGATTACCATTGTGGGCGATGTTAAACAGTCTATCTACGGCTTTCGACGGGCGGATGTGCAAGTGTTTCAGACTTGGAAGCAACGCATTCATCCTAATCATGACCCCGTTGAACTCAACCTCAGCTTTCGCACCCATCAGGCGTTGATTACCCAGCTTAATCAGGTGTTTGAGCATGTCCTGGCCGACCTACACCAGCCCCTCGATGCCCACCGTCAGGAAGCCCTAGAGCCAACTCCAGAAATTCAGCTTTACACCGTAATCGTAGATGACGAGTACAAGGGCGATAAACGCATCGACACCAACACCGACGCCTGCCGCCGAGTAGAAGCCCAGAAAATCGCCGACCTAGTAGAAGAAATGCTGGCGGCCAAGCGGCCCGTCCACGACAAACCCAGCGGAAAATTGCGGGAAATTCAGCCCCAGGACATCGCCATTTTGTCGCGCACCTGGGGGCCGCTAGAACTGTACGGCAATGCCATCGCCGCCCGCAATATTCCCATCTTGCAGGCTGGCGGCGGCAACCTGCTCGATACCCGCGAAGCCAAGGATGCCGGGGCAATTTTGCGCTTCTTGGCCGACCCGACGGACAGTTTGGCCCTGGCGGCGGTGCTGCGTAGCCCCTGCTTTGCCCTCAGCGATCCGACGCTCTATACCTTTGCCCAAACCTTGCCAGAAAAAACGGGCTGGTGGAAGCATCTGAAAACCAGTACCGATCCAGCCTTGAGCCGCGCCAGGGACATCCTCGGTGAACTGCTGATCGCCCGCCGCACCGAAGCACCCACCCGGTTGCTGCAACTGTGCGACCGCCTGACTGGATATACCGCCGTCATCGCCAACCTGCCCGGTGCCGACCGCCGACTGGCCGACTGGCAAGGGTTTGGGGAACTGGTGCGTTCTCTGGAATCGGGCAACTTTGATGTGCTGGCTGTGGTGCGTCGCCTCCAGCGCTTGCAGGCCGCCCAAGTGGAGGTGCCCCGCCCCGCCCTGGCTGGAGGCAATGCCGTTAGCCTGATGACCATCCACGCCTCCAAGGGGCTGGAATGGCCCGTGGTGATTGTGCCTGACCTCACCCGCCAGTCGCCCCCCGACTCGCCCCTGGTGCGCTTTGATCCTGAATTAGGGGTTGCCCTCAAACTAGAGGACGAGGACGGCGAACGGCACAAGTCCGCCCTCTACACCCTGCTAGAGCAGCGCAAAAAAGCCGCCGAACGCGAGGAAAATAAGCGGGTGCTCTACGTCGCCCTCACACGGGCCAGGGATCGCCTCATCCTAACCGCTGCCAAACCCGCTGGCGGTGGCCTCGACATTTTGCAGCCCGGTCTAGCGGGGCTGATTGATCCGTCGCCCATCCCCTTCTCGCCAGATCTGGCCCAGCCCGTGGCCCCCGTCGATCCGCCCCTGTCACCCCGGCCCCGGCACACCATGCACCACCCCAGCCGATCAGGCTTTGCCGAATTGCCCGTCACCGCCCTCAGCGACTACGCTATGTGTCCTCTGCGGTTCAAATTTCGCTACGTGGATGGACATCCGGGCTACACCAGCGGGCATGGGGGGCCAAATCTGGGCATGGAAATCGGCAAGCTCACCCACAAGGCATTGGAGTTGGGCCTTGACCAGGTAGAAACGTTAGCGACCTATGCCCCTCGGCTCAACCGCTCAACGGTGCAAGAAGCCCTCACCCTGGCCCAAGGCTTCCGCCAGTCCCCGGTCTATGTCACCCATCGAGCCAGCGCCACCCATTGGGAATACCCCGTTTCCCTCACCGTCGGCAACCTCACCCTCAACGGCGTAGTGGACTTAGTGGGCGAAGATTTTGTCCTCGATTTCAAGACCGATCAAACCATCGCCCCAGCGCACCACCAATTTCAGCTTTGGGCCTACAGTCAGGCTCTCGATAAACCCAACGCCCACCTCGCCTACCTACGCCACCATCACCTCCATACCTTTGATGCCCAGACACTTCACGACCTCACAACCCAGGCCCACGCCCTGGTTAACGACCTCGTCCAAGGCAAGATTGACCCTAAGCCATCTCCCGCCAGTTGTGGCATTTGTCCCTACACCGAGGTTTGCGACAGTCATCGGTTAGGGGAGGTCGGCCCAGCTTAAAGAGCGGGCACATCATGATCCGCACAGGGCCGTTTTGATGTGAATAAGTTGGTTGGGTGGAGTCATAGGTGATGGCATAGCGCACGTTGGTCGCTTGCCCCCTACCGGAGACTTCATGATGTTTGAACGCCCTCTCCTAAAATCGGCCACCAGCCCCACCAGCCTGCGTCTGCGGATTTTTGCCGTAGCTGGGTTGTGTGGGTTGGCGGCGACGCTGTCAGCGGTAACCTCTGCCCATCAGGTGGTGGGTTATCGCTCCCTATCCCCCTCCCTCAGAGATTTGAAAAAGCTGTCGGCCCTGCACATGCCTGTTTCTTTGCCCACAGGTACGGAACTGGCTCCCCCCATTGGTAATGGCTATAGCCAAATTACGGTTAAAAACGGCAACCCTGTAGATGCTGTTTTTAAGCTGGTGGATGCTGCCTCTGGGGAGACTCTGCGGTTTATGGCTGTACAGGCGAATGATCAGCTTACGGTGGATGATTTGGGCACCTGCACCTGTGACCTGCGCTTTGCCACGGGCGTGAATTGGGATGCTGAGGAACAGCGGTTTCGCTACGGCATGGCGATTTCGGCCTTTAGTGAGCCGGTTGAGTTTGCCGTAAAGCGCGAGGGTAATACGGAGTATTGGACAACCCTTGAGGTGACGCTGCACCCGGTGGTAGATGGCAATGCCCAGACGGAACCACTGGATGAGTCGGAGTTTTAGGTTTTTCCAAAAACTGAATAAGTAGCCCAGGGCGAGACCTATATAGTGATGTCACTCCCAGAAAGGAGCATTGCCCCCATGCGTTTTGGGTTGAAATGGTTGGGTTTGGTTGCAATTACAACTGTGCTGATTCCCTTGGCTGAGAACCCAGGGTGCTTTCAAGAACCCTGGGTTCTGATGCCTGCCGCAATGGCCCAGAGTTATGACGAACTCAGGGACGAGGCGGATCGGCTGTTTGCTCAGGGCATTGAGCAGTTAAACAGTAGCCAGTTTCGAGAGGCACTGCGATCATGGGAACAAGCATTAGCGATATATCGATTAATTGGTGATCGCGGCAACGAAGGGGCTACCCTGGGAAACTTGGGCCTTGCTTACGACATTTTAGGGGACTATCGGCAGGCGATCTCCTTCCACGAGCAACACCTGAGAATTATCCGAGAGATGCGCCATCGCAGTGCTGAAGGGCGTGTCCTAGGGAATTTGGGCCTTGCTTACGCCAGTTTAGGGGACTATCGGCAAGCGATTGCTTTCCACGAGCAAGATTTAGCCATTGCTCGTGAGATGCGTGATCGCAGTAGCGAAGGACAAGCTCTGCGGCATTTGGGTCATGTTTACTACAGCCTGGGAGACTATCGACAGGCAACCGTCTTCTATGAGCAAAGTCTGGTGATCGCCCGTGAGATGCGTGATCGACGTGGTGAGGGAACTACTCTGGGGAGTTTGGGCCTTGCTTACTACAGCCTAGGCAACTATCAACAGGCGATTGCCTTCCATGATCAACACCTGGCGATTACCCGTGAGATACGTGATCGACGGGGCGAGGGAATTGCCCTGGGGAATTTGGGTATTACTTACGGCAGGTTGGGGGATGTTCGACAGTCAATCACCTTCTCCGAACAGCATCTGGCGATGGCCCGTGAGACTGGTGATCGTAGGGGAGAAGGAGCGGCCCTGCTAAATTTGGGCGTTGCTTATCTCAACCTACAGCAGTACGACCGCGCCCTCGATTTCTATAGTCAAGCGCTCCCCATCTTCAGTGACCTCGGTAGTCGGGCCGAAGAGGGTACCACGCTCGGCAATCTCGGCGGACTGCTCAATATCCAGGGTCAGACGGAACTCGCCATCACCTTCCTTAAAGCCAGCGTCGATGTACGCGAATCCATTCGGGGCGATATTCGCGGCCTCGACTCCGCCCTGCAACAATCTTTTACCGACACCATCGCCGCCGACTACCGTCTCTTGGCCGACCTGCTGCTGCAACAAAACCGCATCCTCGAAGCCCAGCGGGTGCTGGATTTGCTGAAGGTTCAGGAACTGGATGATGCCTTGCGGGGAGTTCGCAGCACCAGCGACACTAGCGGCGGTGTGGCCTTTTGGCAAATGGAAACTGACCTATTGGCTCTCTACAACCAAGTCATTGCCGATGCCGACGAACTGACCCAACTGCAAGCCGCCGACTATGACAGCCTCAGCCCCGAACAACAGCAGCGCCTTCGAGATCTGCGTCAGCGCAACGCCGATGTGCAAAGCCGCTTTACAGCCTTTCTGGATTTGCCCGAAGTGCGACAACTGCTGGCCAAAATTCGCCAGGAGACCGAGGGCCAAAACCTCGCCATCGAAACCCAACACCGCGCCCTGCAAAACAACCTACGTGCCCTGCCCCAAAAGACCGCCCTGCTCTATCCGCTGATTTTGCCCGATCGCCTCGAACTCGTCCTCGTTACCGCCGATGGCCCGCCCTTGCGTTATCCCATCGCCGTAGGTGGGGCCGAGCTAAATCGCGCCATTGTTGCCTTTGGCCAAGCACTGAAAGATCCTCGTAGCGACATTCAACCCCTGGCCCAGCAGCTCTATGGTTGGCTGGTGGCCCCCCTAGAGGACGCCCTCGCGCAGGCAGGCATTGAATCGCTGCTCTATGCGCCAGATGGTGCCCTGCGCTATGTGCCCCTGGCGGCGTTGCACGATGGCGACCAGTATTTGGCCCAACGCTTCAGTCTCAGTCAAATTACGGCGGTTTCACTATCCAACCTTAACCAGGTGCCCGATCCAGATCAGCGGCGACTGTTGGCGGCGGCCTGTGCCGAGTGCAGCTTTACGGTAAATGTTGGCGACCGGGCCTTTGCCTTTGAGGACTTGCCCTACACCGAAACCGAGGTCAACGCCTTGGCCGAGCAAATCCCCAATACCCGTGTGTTGCTGAACCAAGGCTTTAGCCGCGCCGAGCTAGAGAATCGTCTAGGCAGCTACAGCATCTTTCACCTGGCTACCCATGGGGCGGTGGTAGAAAATGATCCGCGCCAATCCTTTGTGGTGCTGGGCAGTGGTGAGCACATTACCCTAGAGGACATTCGCCGGAACTGGGACTTGGATAATGCGGAACTGGTGGTGCTAAGCGCCTGTGAAACGGCGGTGGGCAGTGCGGAACTGGGCAGCGGTGTGGAAATTTTGGGTTTGGGCTATCAAATCCAGGAGGCTGGGGCCATGGGGGTATTGGCCTCGCTGTGGAAGGTAAGCGACCAAGGCACCCAGGTCTTGATGGGAGCGTTTTATGATGCTCTGGGCCAGGGCATGACCAAGGCCGAGGCCTTACAGGCGGCGCAACAGGCGCTAATTACGGGCGATTTTTCGGCAGTGGGGGGCGCACGGGCCACGGGGGAATTCATCGAGATCGCTACGGGCCAACCACTACAGGTGAGTGACTCCGGTGACTCCTTGGCACACCCCTACTTTTGGGCACCGTTTATTCTCATTGGCAACGGCCTTTAGGTGTGGCCACCGCTGGCTTGGCCCACGGCGACGAATGATCCTAGCGGCCAACCGTAGGGGCAAGGTCTCTTTACCCTGCTTCTAGGCTGGCTTCTGACCAAGACGATCTCCAGTCATTTGAATAAGTTCCCAGGGGTCAGCCATAGTTAACCTTGGGGGACGGATCAACCCTTGCCCCTTGCCCCTTGGCCCGATATCCTTTACTCGAACCTCCCCGCCTCCCATGGACACTGCTTCCCGCTATTGGCAACTGGTGCGCCTGACGAGTTCAGGCCAGTGTCAGGTGCAGGTGCTCCCCCAGGTCAAAGCCTGGTTTCAGGACGCCATCGCCCCCGCCCCCGATACCGATTGGTCGCAGATGATCTTTCTGGCCTGGGCAGCAGGTGGCCCCGAGGCGGATCTGGCGCAGCTTAGCCTGCGGTGCTTCATCAGCCACCAAATTCAGCAGGTGTGTCTGGGACTGGCCCAGCGGTTTGGGCGAGACTATGGCTTTGCCGCCACCGACCTGTTTTATCTAGTGCTAGACGACGATGGGCGCACAACCGACACCTCGCCGCCCTTTAGCCTAGAGATTTTGACCACCTACGACTCGGCCAAAGCCGCCCTCAGCACCTGGGCCAGTCGGCGCACCAGCCATCACCCGGCCCTGAACCAGGCGCTTTTGGAAAAAGGACTGTATCGCGCCAGCGACTGGGCCATTTTGAACGATACCCAACCCGGACAACTTCAGCGCATCCTGCGCCAGTACCACCTGTGCAGCGAGTACGAAGTGACCCAGGCCACCATCCTGCTAGAGCGCTATCAACAGGTCTACCAACGGGCGCGGATTGCCCAGCGATTGAGTGGACAACGGGGCCGTTGCCAAACCCCCACCGCCGAGCAACTGCGGGCCATTAACCCCGACCTGTCGCCCAAAGACGTGCTGGCCCAACTGCGCCACCTGGCTGGGCAACTGCGGCAATATCGCGTCCATGTGCGGGGTGGGCCAGCCCCGGTGTACCAAAGCGAGAGCCTCGACTGGGAAACGGTGGCCACCAATCATGCTAGTCAGCCTCCCGATCCATGCGACGACGACCAGGACGAGTTTTTGCAAGCCTACCGCCAAGCCATGGTGAAGGAGCTAGCGGGCGCAATGGCTGCCGTCATCCAGGCCAATGTGGAGCGGCTGCGAGGCCGTAAGCCGCCCCAGGATCGGGCCTATGTCCAAGGGCTGCACCTGTTCCACTGCCAGGGGCTACCCATGGGCAAGTTCGCCGCCGACATTGGCCTCACCTCCCAGGTGCAGGTGAACCGCTTGCTTAACCTCAAGCGCCTGCGGTCGGAGGTGCGCCATCGGCTGCTACCACAGCTCTACGAAACCGTGCAGCATCAGGCCATGGCCTACGTCTCCGCCGACCGCTTGCAGGCCATCGACCAAACCCTAGAAGCCCTGCTGGCCGAAGAGGTGGATACCCTGATCGCCGCCGCCGCCGCCGAAGCCCAACAACCTAAGGGCCGCACCGCCAAAAGCCTGTTTGCCCAACAACTCTGCACTACCATTCACTCCTTTATGCCGGGTACCGAGTCATGATGTTGCCCTCTTTCGCTGCCCATCCCTTCATTTCCCTTCGTCCTATGAGCCCCATCGCTGAGTCTGCTGAATTTGAGTTTGAGCCCAGCCGCGCCACCACCGTCACGCTGTCAACCGCTGCCATCGACTGGGCTGTGCGGGCCTGTCAGCAAGACCCAAACGAGGCGCAGCAGTGGCCAACCTTTCTGCGGGCGATGGCGGTTCAGGGGCTACAGGCGTGGCTGGAATCTGGGGCTGGTGATCTCCCGCTGCATTACGACCCCAACGGTCTCCCGACCCCAGCTTCTCTCTACAGGGTCAACGATTTTCGGCTGGCCATCGTGGCCCAAGGGAGCCTCAGCGATGACGTGGTGACGATTCCCAAAAGCAGCCTGGACGATGCCACCCACTTTGCCCACCTCTACATCCTGGCGGAAGTCCATGAAGAGGCGGATCAAGTCACGATTCTGGCGGGGCTACGGCGCGATCACCTATTTGCCCACCAGCACCGGGGCGATCTCATCCAAAAAGCCGATGGCACTTATATCGTGCCCGTGGCCTACTTCGAGAGTTCTCCCGAAGACATCCTGCTCTACCTAACCTGCCTCAATCCTGACCAACTGGCGGCACCCAGCCCCGCTACAGCTCCGACCCAGACGGCTCCGTCACCATCTGTCTTATCCCAAACGGGACAGCTATTCCAGTCCGACCCAACCCAACCAATGGATCGCCTGATCAACGCGGGCCGCTGGCTGCGCGACCAACTCGACACCGTGGCCGATGGGCTGGCCTGGAACCTGCTGCCACCCTTGGCCCCCGCCCACGCCATGATGTCCGTCAGCACCCCCGCCGAACAGCTAGAGGCCGTCTTGCGACAGCTTGCCCCCCAGGGTGTCACCATTCCCAGCACCGCCAGAGGAGCCTACACCGACCTCCAGCGAGTGGGTCTACCCTTCCGACTCTACGCCCTCACCTGGACGCTGTTTGACTCCTCCCCGCCGGAATGGTCGCTGATCTTTTTTCTGGGGCCAGTGCCTGGAGAGCAGTTGCCGCCCGAGCTCCGCCTAGTAGTGCGGGATGCTGGGGGAATTTTAGTGAGCCAAACTCCAGGCCCGGATCTGTCCTACCTCTATGCCCAAGTGATCGGCACCTGGGACGAGCAGTTTACCGTTACTATCGAGATGCCCAATGGATCTACCTTAAACTGGCCCCCCTTCGCCTTTCAGCCGGAAGCCTAGGGGAATCTGGTCTGGATTGTGGCTGCGGGAACGTGAAGAAGCCAATGTGAATAGGTCCTTCATCGCCAGCAATAGGTTAGGGTGTCCCCCATTCCACCGTTGTTCCATGAGCATCCAGCTATCGTTTCATTGCACCGTGGCCACCGTCGCCCTCATCGTGGCCGATCTCGCCGATGCCCAGACTGCCGCGTCCCGTCAGGTGGCCCAAGCCCACTGCACCGAAGGTCTTCTTTACCTACACTTAGAACAATGGCCCCAGGCTTTGGCCTGCTACCAAAAAGCGATTCCCGCCTTTCGCGCCGCCCAAGATTGGTTGGGCCTAGGGCAAACCTGCTGCCAACTGGCCATCCTAATGCTGCAACGCTACGACTATCCGGCCCTAAAGTAGCGAAGCTGCGATTTGGGGCAATTTAGTTTTTATGAACTATATCCGCCTTTCAACACTCCGGACAGATTTAGGAGGCTGTGATCCCAGTCTATGCGGCGATAACCCCGTAGTTCAGGAGGGTCTGGTAGTTGGGATGGGATTGAATCAAAGTTGGCTC
>NZ_JACJRS010000121.1 GCF_014697375.1 Phormidium sp. FACHB-1136 | reverse complement strand
TGCTTCTGAAGCTCTTGCTTTTCCTCTGACGTTAGATAGTTTCTGACTCCCATGGCTTATTCCAGAATTTTAATGTATTATACGCAGTTTAGATGACTAACAGCTTATAGCGGATTTCACTCGGTTGAAGTACATTACGATAATCCCCCCTGCCCCCCTTATCAAGGGGGGTACAGAGCGAACCTTAGACCGCTAGGTACTGGGGGGATCTAGAACCCAGCAACGGTGTATCTCACTCTATCGAGAACCGCTATAATTGTTTCAAATAAAGATAGTAACCGTCCCTCAGCGAGCGTTGAAGCTAGGGGACACTGGTTTCTAAAAATATAATCCTTGATTTCTCGTTGCCTAGAGCCCTTGTAGAGCACTGGCTATACAAGGCGTCCCATTTTAGCCGTCCAGTGCCAGGTTCTATGGCCTCTCGTAAGTTGGGTGACAGATCCATGACTGCAAGCGGGTTTGAGCAGGTGATGCACTTCAACCTTGAATGAGCGCTTTAGGGGCGGAATGACCCCGCCCATGCAACCCACGACGAGCATTTAACTCCCCCCAATGCGGGCCACGTCGCGGGCGTTTTCTTCAAAGGCGGCGGTGAGGGCATCGTCGCCTGTGAGGCCATCGGCGAGGGCTTTT
Organism: Phormidium sp. FACHB-1136; assembly: GCF_014697375.1. Lineage (GTDB taxonomy): Bacteria > Cyanobacteriota > Cyanobacteriia > Phormidesmidales > Phormidesmidaceae > Nodosilinea. The sequence goes on along the minus strand of NZ_JACJRS010000121.1, from coordinate 14,658 downwards.
TGGATGTGTTGCAGCACCCGTTTGTAGTCGCGGGGCATCACCTTAATGAACTTGGGCAACAGGGCTTCCCAGTTATCGAGGATGCGCTGCCCCAGTTTGCTTTCGGTGTAGTTGATATGGCGCTGGATTAGCTCTTGCAGGTCGCGGATTTCTTCGGGATCTTCCAGGGCTTCCAAGTCTACCATTTCGCGGTTGCAGCGGGTGGGGAAGTCGCCCGTTTCATCCAGCACGTAGGCGATGCCGCCGCTCATGCCTGCGGCAAAGTTGCGCCCGGTGCGACCTAGGACGATGGCTTTGCCCCCGGTCATGTATTCGCAGGCGTGGTCGCCTACCCCTTCTACCACGGCAGTGACGCCGGAATTGCGCACACAGAACCGCTCCCCAGCCAGCCCACGGATGAAGGCTTCGCCGCTGGTGGCCCCATAGAAGGCGACGTTTCCGGTGATGATATTTTCTGCCGGAACAAAGGTGGACTGTTTGGGCGGGTAGAGCAGGATTTTGCCGCCGCTCAGCCCCTTGCCCAGGTAGTCGTTGGCCTCGCCCTCCAGTTCGAGGGTAACGCCCTTGGGTACAAAGGCCCCAAAGCTTTGGCCAGCGCTGCCCTGGAAGTGGAGGTGAACGGTGTCTTCGGGGAGGCCGTCCCAGTGGCGTTTGGTGATTTCGTTGCCGAGGATCGTACCGACAACACGGTTAATGTTTTGGATCGGCAGGGTGGCGCTGACTTTTTCACCCCGTTCGATGGCGGGGGCACAGAGATCCAGCAGCTTGGTCATGTCTAGGGACTGCTCCAGGCCGTGATCCTGAGCCATCTGGCAGTAGCGACCGACCTCCGGGCCAACCTCCGGCTGGTGCAGGATGGGGGAGAGATCCAGCCCCTTGGCCTTCCAGTGGTCAATGGCAGCTTTGGGTTCCAAAACGTCGGTGCGGCCCACCATCTCATCCACGGTACGGAAGCCCAGTTGGGCCATCCATTCCCGCATTTCCTGGGCGATGAACCGCATGAAGTTGACCACATGGTCGGGGTCGCCCATGAAGTGCTTGCGGAGTTCGGGGTCTTGGGTGGCCACGCCCACGGGGCAGGTGTTCAGGTGGCAGACGCGCATCATAATGCAGCCCAGGGAAACCAGGGGTGCGGTGGAGAAGCCGAATTCCTCAGCCCCCAGCAGGGCACCAATCACCACGTCCCGCCCGGTCTTCATTTGGCCATCGGTTTCGACGACGACGCGGCTACGCAGGTTGTTCAGCACCAGGGTTTGGTGGGTTTCGGCGAGGCCCAGTTCCCAGGGCAGGCCAGCGTGTTTGATCGAGGTTTGGGGCGAGGCTCCGGTACCGCCATCGAACCCGGCAATTAGGATCACATCGGCGTGGGCCTTGGCCACCCCAGCGGCGATGGTGCCGACCCCCACTTCGGAAACGAGCTTGACGTTGATGCGGGCCTCGCGATTGGCGTTCTTGAGGTCGTGGATCAGTTCCGCCAGGTCTTCGATGGAGTAGATATCGTGGTGGGGCGGTGGCGAAATCAGGCCCACACCGGGGGTAGAGTGGCGCACCTTGGCCACCCAGGGGTAAACCTTGCGACCAGGTAGTTGGCCACCCTCACCGGGTTTTGCGCCCTGGGCCATTTTGATTTGAATTTCCTTGGCCTGGGAGAGGTACAGGCTTGTGACCCCAAACCGACCGGAAGCCACCTGTTTGATGGCGCTGTTTTTAGAGTCGCCCTGGTCGTTGGTCCAGGTGTAGCGTTCTGGGTCTTCGCCACCCTCCCCGGTGTTGGATTTGCCGCCGATGCGGTTCATGGCAATGGCCAGGGCTTCGTGGGTTTCCTTGGAAATGGAGCCGTAGCTCATCGCCCCAGTCTTAAATCGGCGGGTGATCGCCTCGATGGGTTCCACCTCCTCCAGGGGAATCGGTTCCCGCTGCTTAAACTGAAGCAGATCCCGCAGGCGGAAGAGTTGCTTATCTTGGTCGTTTACCAGTTTGGCGTACTGTTTGTAAGCCTCGTAGTCCCCGGTTCGCACCGCCTTTTGCAGGGCGTGGATCACTTCGGGGCTGAGCAGGTGGGCCTCCCCTTCCTTGCGCCACTGGTAGTCGCCGCCCACATCCAGGGTGACGTTTTCCGTGGGGCGGTCGGGGAAAGCGTGGCGATGGCGCTTGAGGGCTTCTTCGGCCAGCACATCCAGCCCCACCCCCTGAATCCGGGAGGCCGTCCAGGTGAAGTACTGGTCAATCACGCTTTGGTTCAGGCCCAGAGCTTCAAAAATCTGGGCACCGCGATAGCTTTGAATCGTGGAAATGCCAATCTTGGAGGCGATTTTGATCACCCCCTTGGTGACGGCCTTGATGAAGTTCTGACAGGCTTTGTCGAAATCCATCGGCGGCAAAAGCTGGTCGTCCATCATGCCCTGGATGGTGTCGAACACCAGGTAGGGGTTGATCGCGCCGCAGCCGTAGCCAATCAGGGTGGCGAAATGGTGGACTTCACGGGGTTCGCCGGATTCCAGCACCAGGCCCACACGGGTACGGCTACCGTTGCGGATCAGGTGGTGGTGCAATCCGGCCACGGCCAGCAGAGCAGGAATGGGGGCTTGGCTAGCGTTCACATCCCGGTCGGACAGGATAATCAGGCTCTTGCCCTCGGCGATGGCCGCATCCGCCGCCGCACAGATGTTGTCCAGAGCGGATTTCAGGCCCGCTTCGCCCTCGCTAGCAGAGAACACCATCGGCAACGTCACCGAGGGGAAGCCGCTGTCCCCAGCCGTCTTCAGCTTGGCCAGTTCCCCATTGGTGATGATCGGCGTATTCAGGCTAATTAACCGACAGCTTTCTGGCTCTGGCTTCAGCAGGTTGCGCTCGCTGCCAATGGTGGTTTGGGCCGAGGTGATGATCGCCTCGCGGATGGAGTCAATCGGCGGGTTCGTTACTTGGGCAAAGAGCTGGTGGAAATAGTCGTACAGCAAGCGGGGCTTGTTAGACAGCACGGGCAACGGCGTATCGGTGCCCATCGCGCCCACCGCCTCCACGCCGTTCTCCGCCATCGGCTTCAGCAGCAGGCGCAGTTCCTCGAAGCTATAGCCAAAGGCCGTTTGCAGAATCGGTAGGGGCGCAGGCTGGGGCGCGGCAGGTACGGGGGATTCGGGCAGGTCAGCCAGCTTCACCAAATGCTGATCGAGCCATTCCCGGTAGGGCTGTTCGCTGGCGACTTGGTGCTTAATTTCCTCGTCGGCGACGATGCGGCCTTCGTCCATATTCACTAGGAACATCCGACCGGGTTCTAGACGACCCTTGTAGGCCACGTTTTCGGGGGCGATGGGCAGCACACCAGCCTCCGAGGCCATGATCACCAGATCGTCCTTCGTCACCGTGTAGCGGGAGGGCCGCAGACCGTTGCGATCCAGCACTGCGCCCATCATGGTGCCGTCGGTAAAGGCGATGGCGGCGGGGCCGTCCCAGGGTTCCATCAGGCAGGCGTGGTACTCATAAAAGGCTTTCTTCTCGGCGCTCATGGATTCGTGGGCCGTCCAGGGTTCGGGCACCATCATCATCATGGCGTGGGGCAAGGATCGGCCCGAAAGCGCCATCAGTTCTAGGGTGTTGTCAAAAATGCCGGAGTCGCTGCCGTCCTTGTTGATCACAGGCTGGGTGCGCCGCAGGTCGTCGCCAAACAGGTCGGTCTCAAACATCGATTGCCGAGCATACATCCAGTTGATGTTGCCGCGCAGGGTGTTGATTTCGCCGTTGTGGGCAATGTAGCGGTAGGGGTGAGAGCGCTCCCAACTGGGGAAGGTGTTGGTGCTGAAGCGCGAATGCACCAGGGCCAGGGCGCTTTCCATATCGGGGTCGGCCAGGTCGGGGAAGTACAGCCCCACCTGTTCCGGGGTCAGCATTCCCTTATAAACCAGAGTGCGGCAAGACAGGCTGGTGGCATACCAGTAGGGGTCAATTCCCGTCGGGCGAATCGCAGAGTGAGAACGCTTACGAATCACGTACAGCTTGCGCTCAAAGGCGAGTTCATCGGCTACATCGGGGGTGCGCTCGATGAACACCTGCTCCATAAAGGGTTCGCTGGCCTTGGCCGTATCGCCCAGGGAGGAATTGTCCGTCGGCACATTCCGCCAGCCCAAGACCCGCAGCCCCTCCTCTTCTACGATGCGCTCCAGCAATCGCCGCCCCTTCTCCCGATCCGCCGGATCAGGCGTCGAGAAAAAGAAGCCCACCCCATAGTGACCGGGCTGGGGTAGGGTAATGCCTTCCGTCGCTGCCACCTTGGCCATGAATTTGTGGGGCATTTGCAGCAAAATTCCGGCCCCGTCGCCCGTGTTGGCCTCGGCCCCTACCGCCCCTCGGTGGGACAGATTCACCAAAATCGTTAGCCCCTGATCCACAATGCTGTGGGACTGCTGGCCCTTCATGTGGACAATAAAGCCCACACCGCAGGCATCGTGCTCGTACTGGGGATGATACAGACCTTGGGCTTGGGGCGGTTGAATTCGGCTCATACGGGTCGAACTAAAGTAACGACGGCGGACAACAGCACCAGGGGCAGCCAACAGATATGGACTTTAACCTGGCTTAATCCATCCGTATTCTCTAGTCAGATGATTGATTTGCCCCCATCTCTTAAGAAAAATATCAGTATCAATTCCCAGGAAGTCCCTTGACCTGTAGGCGGTGGTAAACGCCATTCTGTACGTTCTGATACCAGGCTCGCCCGGTTGCGCTTACCCCAGGACGTCCTCCCTACTCCATGTCTATCCCGACTTCCGGCCATGGAAAAGCGACCGGAAGAGTGTGCCCAGTGCGGTGATGGTGAATCAATCGGTGGGTTATGAAAGCCCAAGGGATTGTCTTGATCTCTTGACTGTGGTTGGTGGAGCGTACCTGTGACCCCCTTGGTGTTGTCGGTGGTGATGGTAGAATTTTGCCACTTTTTTATCATTCTTCTCGGCTACAGCCATAGATAGAAAGCTGATCCAGATCTCAAAGTTCCGCCCCAATCTCAAGTTCTCACCCTAATTTTACCCATGGGTACCCATCCTCTTGAAACTGCCATTGCTGACTACCGCCATTGGATGACCCAGTTGGCGGCGGAACAGCCCTGGAGTGAGGAAACAGTCTTGGCCACCCTACGCAGCCGAGATCGCACCCAGTACTTAATCGACCAGTTAGCCGATAGCTCCCATGATGTGGTGATTGCGCCGCAAATTTGGCTAGAGTTGGCCAATACCGATGCCGATCTCGGTCGCCAGAGTGAGCGGTTGGGCACCGTGCCGCCCCTGGCGGACTGGCGTAAGAGTGTGCATCCGCCCGATCATCATTGGTGGTGGTTTCCCCCGGATCCGGAATCGCCTAAGGAAGCCCTGGGCTGGCTGTGGGGTGGCCTCACCATTGCCCTGCTCACCATTAGCTTTGCCCTGGCCCAGGACGTGGCCAGTCGCTTTACCGCCAGTGCGCCGGGGATTTGGAGTTCCCTGGGGGCGATTGTGCCCGTGGTGCTCACCCTGTTTGCCAGCGGCGGTGCCCTGACCCAGGTGGGACAGCAGGCTTTAGAAACCTTGGTGTTGAGCTTTGGCCCCGCCCGACAAAATTGGGCCAAGCTAAAGTTTTTTCTGGCCCTAGCCCTGGCCACGGGGCTATTTCTGTTCCATTCCCTGGGGTTGCCCCGCATTGCCGCTATCTACAACCAACAGGGGCAAGACCACTACAAAACCGGAGACTGGGCCAGCGCCCAAACCAATTTCCAGCAAGCCCTCAACCTTATGCCCGATTACCCCGAAGCCCAGTTCCGCATGGGGGTGATGTATGAGGAGTTTCAGCAGTTTGACTCCGCCCGTTCCGAATACCTGCGGGCGATGCGGGCGGGCTATCTCCCGGCATACAATAACCTGGCCCGCCTCTATCTTCGCCAGGACAACCCCAATGAGGCGGTGACCCTACTGCGGATGGCCCTCAGCAGTCCCACCTTGTCAGACCAGGAGCCGGAGCTTCAGTACGCCCTGTATAAGAACCTGGGCCAAGCCCGCCTGGATCAGGGTCGCCTGCCGGAGGCGGAAACCGCTCTGCTGGAGGCCATCACCATCGGCGCATCCCTAGATCCCCCCCGGCCCGATGCCTACTGTCTGCTGGCCCAGGTGATTGAGGCCCAGGAGGCGGATCCCAATGCCATGCCCAGTCCCTCCCCCTCCGGTGGCGTCCCCCCCTTGCCCACGGCGACGGAGGCCTGGACGCAATGTCTACAACTGGCTAACCGTCCCGAATATGACGCCTGGGAAGGCATGGCCCGCCAAGCCCTCACCCAGCCCGCCCCTATCCCGCCCTCGGAGCCTCCCAATGCTAACTAACCCCCATTGTTCTCCCTCCCCCCGCCTACCTTGGGTAACGGCGCTTTCCCTCGCTGTGTGGGTGCTTTTTCCCGGTGTCGCCCAGGCATCCCTGGCCCGAATTGTGTCGGTGCAGGGGGCGGTGGAGGTACGACGGGCCACGGGCACCATCTTTCAGCCTGCGTCTCCTGGTACGGCCCTCTACGGCCCGGATATTCTGCGACCCAGCCGGGGCAGTCGGGTGGAGGTGGTCTGCCCCAATGGCCGCACTCGGTGGGTGGTGCCAGCAGGGACGGTGTCGGCGGTGAATAATGGCTGTCCCGGCACGCCATCGGCCCTCAAGCCTGAGTTTGGGGTGGGCGACCTGCGCGGCGGCAGCGACCCAGCGATTCCCTACATCATTGCCCCCCGTCAGGATGTGGTGCTTAGCCCCACTCCCACCCTGCAATGGAACCCCGTGGAGGGGGCCAGCCAATACACCGTTTCCCTACGCACCCGCCGAGGCAGCCTGTGGGAAATTACCACCCCAGAGTCCACCCTGCCCTACCCCGCCGACCAACCGCCCCTTTCCCCCGGCACCCGCTACACCCTGGTGGTGCAAGCCGACACGGGCACCGCATCCACCGACGAGCCACCAGAACTGGCCTTTAACCTGCTGGCCGGAGATGAGGCCACCGAAGCCACTGAACAAATCGCCGCTGTGCAAGCCTTCGACCTACCGGAACTGGCCAAAACCCTGATCCTGGTGGAGGAGGTCTACCCCCGCTACCAACTCACTGCCGCCGCCCTAGCCGATCTGGAAAACCTGGTTTCCCAAGGGTTTGACCTCGCCCAGGTGCGCCGACTATTGGGGGATATCTACCTGCGCAGCGGCCTGAGTTTGCGGGCGGAAACCCACTACCTGCGGGCCGTGGCCCTGGCCATCGCCACCGATAATCTGGAGGAACAGGTCATGGCCCAGTACGGCCTAGGCACCCTTTACAACCGCACGGGTAACCCCGAAGCCGCCGCCGCCCAGCTTGCCGCCGCCCAAGCCGGAGCCGAAGCCCTCGGCAACGCCACCCTAGCCGCCGATATTGCCAATGAACGACAGCCGCCCCCAAGGTAGGGAGCGAAAGAAATCTAACGCCCCTCGTCGCCGCCGCCATCGGCTATCCCAACATCCCTTCCAACTGGGCAGCGAGGGCAAAATCACCATCCAACTGAAAGCCCGCTACCAGGACTACCAAGCTGATGGCGCGATCACGGAAAGCACCGTTAACCTGATTTTGGTACCGCCCCTGCTAGAGCGATTGGGTCTTTGCGACCCACCCTACAAAATTCAGGGAGAACAGTTTGTTCGCTTTCAGATTGAGGATGGCGACACCCTGTTAGAGGGGCTTATCGACGTTTTGGTGGTGCAATCTGGGCTTTGGCTGGTGTTGTTAGAGAGCACGCGCTACGGCTTTAGCGTGATGCAAGCCTTGCCCCAAACCCTGGCCTATATGATGGGCAACCCAGAAGCCCAAGCCCCTATCTTTGGCCTCATTACCACCGGGGAAGACTACCTGTTTGTTAAGTGAAGTGGACTCAACGGCGTCAGTACGATGTATCCGACAAGTTCACGCTATCGACCCGCCAGGGCACCAACTCTATACCGTAACCGCTATTCTCAAACGCCTGCTGGGCCTACCGTCGGTTGGCAAACCTTAGCCCCGTGATACCAATCGATGAAGTCCACCGACTGAAGGCAACAAAACGTCCCCCAAACCCATGGCCCCCGCTGACAAAATGCGCCTAAAACCTAAAGGAATCTAACGCAACTTTGCCCCAACCCCCATCTATCGGCTAAACCTGGGATAGGCTGTTGTCTTTTCCCGTTGCGGTTTTGCCCCTATGCGCCTTTCTTGGAAATGGCTTTGGTTGCTGGTTGCCCTGGGCCTGCCCCTGGCCCCCGGTGGGCTAACCATGCCCCTACCTGCCATTGCCCAAACGGCCCCCAATGAAGCCCAATCCGCAGAAGCCGACCGCCTCTTTCAGCAGGGGATACAGCAATATGACGCTAGCCAGTTTCGTGATGCATCGCAGTCGTGGCAAGCTGCATTAGAACTCTATCGGGCCGTTGGAAATCGTGCTGGGGAAGGTCATGTGCTAGGCAACCTGGGTATTGCCTACAGTCACTTAGGACAACCGCTTAAAGCCCTTGATTGTCACCAGCAGCGCCTAGCTATTGTCCGTGAAAGTGGGGATCGTGAAAGGGAAGTGGACACCCTAGGCAATCTAGGCAATGTCTACAATGATCTAGGGCAGCATTCGCAAGCATTAGACTACTATCAGCAAGGTTTAGCCTTAGCTCGCGAGATCGGAGATCACCAGGGAGAAGCAAGCGCCTTGGGCAATTTGGGCAATGTATATAGTGATCTGGGGCAATATCGAGACGCCATTGACTTCTACCAGCGCAGTATGAATTTGGCTCGAGAGAGTGACAATCGGGCCGCAGAGAGGGCAGCCTTAGGCAATATAGGCATTGCTTACCATGATCTCGGACAATATGCTCAAGCCATTATTTATCACCAACAACAACTGGTGATGGCTCGTGAAGACAGAAATCGTTATGAAGAAAGTAACGCTCTGGGTAACTTGGGCAGCGATTACTACGGTCTGGGACGATATCCACAGGCGATGGATTACTACCAGCAAAGTTTAGCCCTTGCTCGTAGCATTGAGGATCGTGATGGAGAAGCCAACGCCATAGGTAACTTGGGTCATGTTTACCGTAGTTTAGGGCAATATTCGCAAGCTCTAAACGCTTACCAGCAACACCTGACCCTAGCCCGTGAGATGGACAATCGCACTGAAGAGGCTCATGCCTTGGGCAATTTAGGTTTAGTCTATCGACATCTTGGTCAGTATACTCAAGCTATTGAAGCTCTACAGCAAAGATTGGCTGTGGCTCAGGAAATGGAAGATCGAGTTGGAGAAGGCGCTGCTCTAGGCAATTTGGGCAATGTTTACTACGTCCTAGAAGACTATGGGCAGGCTATCAACTACCATCAGCGACACCTGACCATCGCTCGCGAGATTATTAATTCCCAGGGAGTAATCAATGCTCTCTGCAACTTAGGTAATGCTTACTACCAGCTCGAAGATTACCCGCAGGCCATCAGTGTTTACCAACAATCTCTAGCGCTTGCCCGCACAATTGGAGATCGTGCTGGGGAAGGACGTGCCCTCAATAATTTGGGTATCGTTTATGGAGATCTCAATCAGCCAGAGTTGGCTATTATTTTCCTCAAAGAAGCAGTCAACAGCTATGAAACAATTCGCACCAACAACCGTGCTCTAGCGCAATCCCTGCAAGACTCCTACACCGAGACCGTAGCCGATACCTACCGTTCCCTGACCAACCTCTTGCTAGACCAAGGCCGAATTCTTGAAGCTCAGCAGGTTTTAGAACTGTTGAAGGTTGAAGAACTACGGAAGTTCACCCGCGCCCACTACTCCGGCGGCACCCTCACCTACGACCCCGTCGAACAGCCCGTTGTAGAGGCCCACGGTAGCCTCATTGCCCTCGGCGTGGCCATTTCAGAATGCGACCCCAACTGTCCCCAAACCCTCTACGACCAGCAGATGGCCCTAGAGCGACAGTACGACCAAACCGTGGCAAGTTTTGAGCAAACCGTGCGCCAAAGACGAGCCAGCGACAGGGTTTTCTATGACCCCACGAGCCTCTCCAGCGATGCCCTCGATTTGGTCAATGCCCAGCCCGGTACGGTGTTGATCTATCCCGTGGTGCTGGAGGATCGGCTGTGGCTGCTGTGGACAGCCACGGGTGGCGTGGTGGGCAGCGTGGAGGTGGCGGTTTCCCAGGCAGAACTGAGTCGGGCGGTGGTGCGGTTTCGGGAATTGTTGGAACGGCAGGATGCCCAAGCCTACGACGAGTTTAAGGTGGTCTCTCAGCAACTCTATGGCTGGCTAATTGCCCCCCTAGAAGCCGAGCTAGAGAAAAACCGTATTCGCCAGTTGATCTTCGCCCAAGACCACACCACCCGCTACCTGCCCATGGCTGCCCTCTACGACGGTAGCCAGTATTTGCTGGAACGCTACACCATTTCCACGGTGCTTTCAGCGGCCCTCACCGATACCCAGGGACGGTTGGGAGATGTGGCATCCGTTTCAGCCCTGGGGTTGGGACTTACCCAGCCTATTCCCGGCTTTAACGCCCTGCCCAACGTGGCCCAAGAACTGCGAGAAGCCATCCGCGAGTCCAACAACGACGACCGTGGCATCTTCCCTGGCCAAATTTTCCTCGATGAGGCTTTTACCTTCGATGCGCTCAGCCAAAACGTGCGGTGGGCCAACATTCTGCACATCGCCACCCATGCCGAATTTGTGCCCAGCACCCAGGGCGAATCCTATATCCTCTCGGGTACGGGGCAGCGCCTTGCCCTAGCCGATATTGGTGCCTTGGATGCGCAGCTTCGCAATCTGCACTTGGTGATTCTGTCGGCCTGTGAGACAGCCCTCGGTGGATCCGCTCTTGACGGCACCGAAATTGCCGGAGTGAGTTCCTACTTTTTGGGACGCAACAAGGCTGAAACCGTGATGGCCACCCTGTGGCAAGTGGACGATGCCGGAACTAGCCTACTGATGCAACGCTTTTATGCCCTGCTGTCCACCGGAGAGTTGACCAAGGCCGAGGCCCTGCGTCAGGCCCAACTGAGTTTGCTAAAGGGAGAAGCCAGTCTAGACAACCGCATGGATACCTTGGGCATCCGGCGCGGTTTTGAGCTAGCAGAACCGGAGGAGTCTTCCGTGGGCTTGGCCCACCCCTACTACTGGGCACCGTTCATCCTGATTGGCAACGGGCTATAACCCATCTCCCCAACCACTTCAGCCGTCTAGGCCCATCTGGGTCTATCGTCTCTTAACCCGGTAGCCAATGTCTCGGCGACAATACATCCCCTCAAAGTGGATTTTATCCACCGCAGTGTAGGCATTGGTAATGGCAGACTCGAAGGTATCGCCCAGGCCCGTTACCCCCAAGACTCGGCCTCCGTTGGCGGTGATGATGCCTCCCTTGGCCTGGGTGCCCGCATGGAACACCAGTGCCCCGGTGTCGGCGGCTTCGGTCAGGCCGGAAATTTCCATGCCCTTGGGGTAGGCATCGGGGTAGCCCTCAGCGGCCAGCACCACACAGGCAGCGGCACCAGGTTTCCACTCCAGCGGTGGCAGGGATTCTAAACGACCCTCAATACAGGCCAGGATCACCTGATCCAGCGGCGTTTCTAGCAGAGGCAGCACTGCCTGGGTTTCGGGATCGCCAAAGCGACAGTTAAATTCCACCACCTTCGGGTCACCCTGGGGGGTAATCATCAGCCCCGCATAGAGCACACCACGATAGTCGATACCACGACGACGCAGGGTGGCGATGGCGGGTTCCAGCACCTCGGTTTGGATGCGCTCCATCAGGGCCGGAGTAACCACTGGGGTAGGGGCGTAGGATCCCATGCCACCCGTGTTGGGGCCAGTGTCGCCCTCACCGATGGCCTTGTGGTCTTGGGCGGGCACCAGGGGCCGAATGGTTTGGCCGTCGGTTACAGCCAGCACCGAGGCCTCCTGCCCGATCATGAATTCTTCGATGACTACCTGGCTTCCAGCAGAGCCAAACTTGCCACTGAAAATCTCGGAGACGGCATCACTGGCCGCTTCGAGGGTTTGGGCCACCATCACCCCTTTGCCCGCCGCCAAGCCATCGGCCTTCACCACAATGGGGACTTTCTGGGTCTTGAGGTAAGCCAGAGCGGTTGCTTCCTCCTCAAAGACCTCCGCTTGGGCAGTGGGAATGCCCGCTTCCATCATCAGCGCCTTGGCCCACGCCTTGCTGGCTTCAATCTGTGCCCCCGCCTGACAGGGGCCAAACACCTTCAGCCCTTGGGCCTGAAGAAAGTCGGTAATCCCCAGGGCAAGAGGTTGCTCTGGCCCCACGACGACCAGTTCTAGGTTGTTGACCAAGGCAAACCGCGCAATGCCCTCAAAGTCTTCGGGGTTGAGGGCCAAATTGCGGCAGTGGGGCAGGTTCGCCGTACCGCCATTGCCCGGAATACAAACCACCTCGGTGATTTTGGGAGACTGAAGCAACACCCAAGCAAGGGTATGTTCTCGGCCACCACTGCCGATCACTAATGCTTTCACAGAGAACCTCCCAAGGGATAACGTAATCTCATCAGCGCCACACCACTGTATCGCGAACCCATGTATCGCGAACCTAGAATGCCACTAACTAGCCCCTTTGGACAGCCTAGCAGTGACAATTTCGCCCTCTATTCTCCCACGTTCCTGACCTTCTAGAATGGGGTTGTCAGGGTGCCACTCATGGGGAATAGAGCTTAGATGAGTTGCGCTTGGGCCTAACCCATCTAAGCTGAGATTCTAAAATTCTGCTGATCGACACCTACGGATCGCCTGCGATCCATTCGCCTAAGGACACCTGGCAGCCATGCCCCACAGCAGTGTGGCATGGATCGCTGAAACCTAAGCCCTTAACGAGACTTGCACTCGTGACCTCTCCCTAGAGGGAATGATAGCGCTACTCGAAAACAACCTTAATGATGTGAACCTTAAGGGCACCTCGATTAATTACCGTATAGCGAACATGAAAAGCCTGAAACCCTTGAAATTTCGTAGCTACTCCCACGAAGATTTGGATTTTTCGAGGTGCCCTTAAGGGAATCTTGAAACCCCTTAAGAGGGCGTTTGAAAAGCGGCGTAGCCAGTAAAAAAGCTCACACGGTGTAGGCTGGAGGTAGAAACACTTCTTAGCCTCGTGAGAGCCAGGACTACAGCTTACACCAGCAACTTAACCCGCGATCAGTTTGAGTGAATTGAACCCCTCTTACCGCCAGCCAAGCCTGGTGGTCGCCCCCGAAGTGTCTGTCTATGGGCGGTGCTGAACGCGATCTTCTACCTGGTCAAGCACGGATGCACGTGGCGAGACCTGCCGAGCGACTTTCCGGCTTGGCAAACGGTCTACACCGACTATCGAACCTGGGTGAACGATGGCACCTGGGATGCGTTCACGACCGACTACGGGCCTGGGTTCGGGTCTCGGAAGGACGACCGGAAAGCCCATCGGAGGTGATTTTGGATCGTCGAAGCGTTGCGGCTGCGCCGATGGTGCATCGAGCGGTGGGCGTTGATGCCGCCAAAAAGATGAAGGGACGCAAGCACCACGGTGTGGTCGATACCTTGGGGCTGATGATGGCGGTCGTGATCACCGCTGCCAGCGTCACCGAGCGAGAGGGGGGAAAACAGGTGTTGCAAAAACTCCATCAGATGGGGGCGGCGATGGCTCGCATTGATCTGGTGTGGGTGGATGGCGGCTACAGCGGCTTTAAGTTTATCCAATAGACGATGGACACCTTGGGCTGGATTGTGGAAGTGGTGTTGCGCCCGAAGGAAGTCAAGGGGTTTGTTCTGGTCAGGAAATGCTGGATTGTGGAGCGTATCTTTGGCTGGTTGCGCTGGTCTCGACGATTAGTGCAGGGAGAGTGTTCAGATTTTTGTGTAAGCCTGTGACGGTTCAGAGTTTGAATCGTTCTGGAAATAGGGTAGCAAAAGGCAATCAGGATATCCTTCACGCCCCGGTTTTTGAGGTCGGTGAGCACCTTGAGCCAGAACTTGGCCCCCTCCGCCTCCGCCTCGCCAATCCACAGACCTAGCAGGGTTTTGCTGCCCTCCACCGTCACCACCAGGACGACGTAGACGGCCCGCTTGCTGACTCGCCCGGACACCTTGATATTGACGTAGAGGGCGTCGAGATAAACTATCGGGTAACACCTCATCGAGGGGCCGACATTGCCACGCTTTGACGTCCTCGCTGACCGCATCGGTGACCTCACTAATCAGCGAGGTCGAGACATTGACCCTATAGCGTTCTTCCCGTTGAGCACTGATGTCTCGGGTGCTGCTGCCACGGGCATAGAGCGTCAGAATCTTCTCGTCGAGCCCCGCCATGCGCCACCGATTGATCAAGTTGCTGAAAGACCACGGCGAAACGGAGCAGCGGAGACCGGACGATCACGCTAGGCCGCAGCCCTCCCTAGAAAAAGCGATGGCCTAGGGTATCAGCATTGAGTCGATGCCATCCAGAATGGGCAAGGTGTGTCCCAGGTGCAGCTCCAAGATCAGCCATTCCTCCAAGGTGCTTTGTTGGTATTAGATGTGGTTAGGACAAAGCACGAAAGCCGTTGTCCTAAGCTGTTAGTCATCTAAACTGCGTATAATACATTAAAATTCTGGAATAAGCCATGGGAGTCAGAAACTATCTAACGTCAGAGGAAAAGCAAGAGCTTCAGAAGCA
>NZ_JACJRS010000120.1 GCF_014697375.1 Phormidium sp. FACHB-1136 | reverse complement strand
CCTCCGCTGGCTCAAGGGTGCCGTCAACAAAGGGCGTCCGTTGCTCCAACCCATCCCCCTGCTCACCGTTGACCCTGAACCCTGCTTTGCCTCTAAAAACGCCGAAGACCAGTACTATGACCGCATCTGGTTCTCTAGGATCCAGTCCATACGATGTCAATTGCCCCCCTGGGAGGCGGCATAAAGATGTGTCAGGCAGTCAGCCATCAAACAGCGTCTCAATTTCAAGCTGCATTGTATGGGCGTCAGGATTGGCAAGGATTTTCACCTCATCAAACCCACCCATCTCTGGATCTTGCAACACTCGCCGCAGCGCTTCAATATCTTTCACCGCCGCAGGTAACGGATTTAACCCCGGATCATACTCGCTGACCCCAATCAACAACGCAACCTTTGCCATATCTGCCTGCCTATGCTGCCACGAAATCTTGCGCTGCTTGAATCGCCGCTTCTAATTCTTCCCGACTGTGGGCTTTCACCGTCAGCTTTTTGCCATTTGCCTCAACTTCCAATTCAATTGGCTTACCACCGAGGCGATCACCCAGAAACCCCATCAACTTTTGAGCATTGGAGGCACTCACCTGAGCCGTTAGCAAACCCGCCAGCATTCCGCCTATCGCCTTGTTACCTTCCGGTGGGTTAGGATCCAATACACGCTCAACAGCGTTCACTTCATCCATTTGCCTCAGCTCAGTCATGAGCCGCTGTGCCTGCTCATCCCGCTCCTCTGCGTCTAGGTCAGGGTCGTTGAAGGTGATCGTCAACTTAATGGGGGTCTCAGACATGGTGTTCTTAGTTAGTTTTTATTAATTTACTCAATTATCTCGGTTATATCGGGCAAAAGTTCCATATTCCAGACAATGCACAGGGCCATTGTACAAATCTTTACAGAAAGCTCACATCAGCGTTGCCACCACATTAGTAGGTAATGTCGGAGAGCATTGAGGATCACCAGGGAAGACGAGATCCCAGGGTTCTGCTTGCGGGTATTGGCAAGTATGGCCTGCCAACACAAGAACCCTGGGATCTTTGCGGCCTAGTCTACTCCTTCAATCGGCGCAAAGCCCTGGCGTTGCACGTTTTCGCTGACGTGGCGGGGTTCTAGGAATTGCAGCAGGTAATCTGGCCCGCCCGCCTTAGAGCCCACCCCAGACATTTTGCCGCCGCCGAAGGGATGGCGAGACACCACCGCCCCTGTGATGCCTCGGTTGATGTAGAGGTTGCCCACCGCAAACTCGGTTTGTACCCGCTCGATGTGGGAGGGCGTGCGGGAATAGAGTCCTCCGGTGAGGCCGTAGTCGGTGTCGTTGGCGATGCGGAGGGCATCCTCGAAGTCCTGGGCTTTGATGACGGCGAGGACGGGGCCGAAGATTTCCTCCTGGGCGATCACGGCATCGGGTTTTACATCCGTAAACACCGTGGGGCCAACGAAGTAGCCCGTTTCCGGCGCAGGCATGGCTAGGGCCGGGGTGGCTTCGGCCTTACCTTTTTCGATGTAGCCCTGGATGGCGGCCTGGGCCTTGGCATCGATGACGGGGCCGACCTTGGTGCTGGGCTGGGCCGGGTCGCCCACATTCAGGGAGCGGGTGGCTTCTACTAGGCGATGGGCGAAGGTGTCGTAGACCGAGGCCACCACGATGGCGCGGGAGCAGGCGGAACACTTTTGGCCGCTAAAGCCAAAGGCGGAGTAGACCACCCCTTGCACGGCCTGATCCAGGTCGGCGCTTTCGTCGATGATGATGGCGTTTTTGCCGCCCATTTCGGCCACCACTCGCTTCAGGTGGCGCTGCCCCGGTCGCCATTGGGCTGCGTCGGCGTAGATCCGACAACCCACCTCGCGGGAACCCGTGAAGGCGATCATGTGGACATCGGGGTGGTTGACCAGGTGCGCCCCCACGGTGGAACCCCTAGCGGGCAGGTATTGGAACACTCCGGCGGGCATTCCGGCTTCTATCAAAATTTCCGCTAGTTTGGCAGCGATCACCGCAGAGTTTTCGGCGGGTTTGAGGATGGTGCAGTTCCCGGTAACGAGGGCGGCGACGGTCATGCCCGTGGCGATGGCCAGCGGGAAGTTCCAAGGGGAAATCACCACCGCCAGCCCACGGGGGAAGTACCGATAGCGGTTGGTTTCGCCGGGATAGTCGTAGGCGTAGCCCGCGTCGAGGCGCTCCATTTCGTCGGCGTAGTAGCGGCAGAAGTCGATGGCCTCAGACACCTCTGGGTCGGCCTGCCCTAGGGGTTTGCCCACTTCGTAGACCATCCAGGCATTGAGTTCGTGGCGGCGGGCCTCCATGATTTCGGCGGCGCGGCGCAGAATGGCGGCCCGTTCCTTAGCGGGGGTGGCGGCCCAGGCAGGGAAGGCGGCCTTGGCGGCGGCGAGGGCTTGGTCGGCCTGGTCTTGGCTGGCGAGGCCCAGTTTGCCGACAATTTCCGAGGGCTTGGCAGGGTTGACGGACTCCACCACTTCCTCGGTTTCGACGGATGCGCCGTTGATGATCGGGTTGTAGCGCTGGCCCAGTTGGGCGTGGACGGTCTTCAGAGCCTCCGCCGCCAGGGTGCGCTGGGTGGTGATGGCAAAATCAATATCCGCCGCATTGGGGAAGGGCACCGCCACGGCTTGCCGCTCTGCCCCTTCGATATCTTCGCCCACAAATTCTGGGGCGGCGAGGAGCTGCTCCACGGGCACATCCCCCTGGCTTTGCTTCAGGAAGGAGCTATTGGCCGTATTCTCCAGCAGCCGCCGAATCAGGTAGGACATGCCGGGAATCAGTTCCCCAAAGGGGGCATAGACCCGCACCCGAAAGCCTTTATCGGCCAGGGTTTTGGCCAGTTTGTCGGCCATGCCGTAGAGCACTTGCAGCTCGATGTGGCGGCGGGGTATGTTGAGTTCCTCGGCAATGGCCATGGCGTGGGCCTGGGAGCGCACATTGTGGCTACCGATGGCGGCGTAGAGGGTGCCGTGGTTCTCCAGCAGCAGGCGGGTCATGCGCTCGTAGTTGGCGTCGGTGGAAACCTTTTCGCTATAGACCGGGCTGGGCCAGCCGTTTTGCCGCGCCGTGATGGTCTCCTGATCCCAGTAGGCCCCTTTGACTAGGCGCACGGTGACGGGGGTGCCGCGATTTTTCGCCCACAGCACCAGATCCTTCAGGTCGTGGTAGCTGTCGCGCAGGTAGGCTTGCATCGTCACGCCGATGTCGTCCCGTTGGCGGAACTCCGCCTCCATCAGAATGTCCTTCAAAATCGCCAGGGTGAGGGTTTTGTAGCGGTATTGCTCCATGTCGAAATGCACCGCCACGCCCAGATCCTTGGCCCGCCGCAGCAGGGTGCGCACGTGCTCGCTCACCTTGGCCCGACTGCCCGCCGCATCCAAGGGGTCGAACTGGGAATAGAAGGCCGTCAGCTTGACGGAAACCTGGACTTTCGGGATGTCCTTCCCATCGGCGGAATCAATCGCCTCAACGGGCTTCCAGTCCTTGGCGGCGGCAGAGAGCTGCTCCATCAAATCCAGGTAGCGCTGAAGGTAGGCCTGGGCTTCCTCTTCGGTGATCACCGCTTCCCCCAGCAAATCCATGGTGAAGGTGAGCTTGTCTTTGCGGAGCCGCTCGATGGCCTTGATAGATTTCTCGATGGTTTCGCCGGAAATGTAGCGGTAGGCCAGGGTTTCCACCGCCGGGGCCACCGTGGTAGCGGCAAGCTGACCGGGGACGGAATCGGGATTCGTAAAGTTCAGCAGTCCCTTGAGGGCGGCGGGTAACTCCACTTCTTCGGCGGATAGATACTCTTGCAAATGACGGGCGATTTCCGGCTTACTGCGCAGGGCAGGCAGGGCATCAATGAAGCGAAAGAGCTGGACTTTGAGGCCGGGGTTGCCCATGGCAAAGTCCATAATTTTGTCGTCCCAGCGCATTTGGTCGCGCATTTGGGCAAAAATATTCTTTTTTTCACGGCTGGCTAATAATAGCGCATTGGCAATGGCCAGCGTCTTGGCTTCGTACTGCATCGCAGTCGTTTGGGGGTTTTGTGCTGGGGCGATCACGGTGATATCTCCTGAGGTTCCCTCCCTCCATCTTCCGGGAAAACCCGCCCCAGAGACCTCTTCCACCGAGAGATTTTGTCTGGATTTTCGCTGACTTTCCTGGGGATAATTTCAATTTTGGTATCATGCAATACTGAATCAAGCCTCTAGTGCCACAGGAGCCAAAGACGATGGCGATGTTGGCGATAGAGGGTGTAGGCATAGGCTCCTAGCAGGGCCAAGAAGCACAGGTTAGCGATGGTGTTGTAGGTGCCGATGATTTGGCCCGGTTCCCAGTTGTGACGGTTGACGAGGATGTTCATGTCGCCGTGCTCGGTATCGCCCCACATCGCGCCAAAGGGGATGGAGGCTCTGCCCATGCGAATCCGTTTCCAAAGCCAAAACTGGCCCCAAAAGGTGAAGGCCGCACCGATGACCACGGGGTAGCGGTAGAAATCCCAGCGCCAGTAGGCAGGCAGAGGAAAGAAAAAGCTCACCATCAGCAGGGTGCTGAGGTAGAGTTCACCGCCGATGCCGCCAAAGAAAAATAGCATATCGAAGGTGGTGGGCGACATCAGCCAGGTCATGGCAAATTGCACTAGGGCCAGCCCCACCGCCAGCACCATGGGCCAACGTTTGCCCTCTTTTTGGCCCGACCAATACAGCAACCCCAGCAAAATCAACACCCCCAAATACACAAAAACGGATCGTTCGGGGTTCACATTTGTCCAGCCGATGGGGAGAGGAATGGCCTGTCGTCCGGCCAGCCAAGCGATGACGGCATGGCCAAACTCGTGAATCCAAATTTTGATACCCCGCAGGAGTAAATCAAGGATAGGTATGGCGTTGAGCAGCATCCCGATCACCAGCAGGGCGGGGAAAATAATGCCGTTGCTATAGCGGTTGTTGAAGGACATCAGGTCGGTGTCCTCCTCGACCGTGGGCCGCTGGGGCAGGGTTAGGGTTTGTCGCCACACGACATGGTTGCGGCTATCGAGGGCGGCGACCACAAGCGTCGTCACCTCATCACCCAGGCCCAGGGCTACCCAATCTTGCTGGAGCAGCAGGGCATAGATTTGGGCGGTAGTCTGTTTCGGATTCGTCACCCGCACTGCTGGCCAACGGATATGTAACTGATCAGCCCGCAGCACCACCTGAGCCGGAAGCCCCCGATTTTGCAGCAAGGTTTGAAGGGGCAGGGCGGGGTTTGAACTAGGGTCTTCAGCCAGGGGGGGCGCGGAGGAATAAGGGACAAAGGTGGGATCAGGCCGAGATCCGTGACTCGCCTGTCCGGTGGCCTCCGGTGTCAGACTGCCCAGGGGTAGCCATTCTCCAAGGGCGGCTAGGTCACCTAAATCTGAGGGTTGGGCCTGGGGGGGAGGTTCGGGCTGGGGGGGATGATCGAGATAGTCCTTTAAGGTGGTAAAGGCCCATTTTAGGGGTTCTAGATCGGCCCGCTTGCCCTGTCGCAGTAGCGCAGCCTTGGTTTTAAAGTAGCTGCGCTCAATGTCTGCGAGGGAGGCTTCAGGGGTGAGGTTCAACTCTCGGTAGGCCCGCGCTACCTTGGGCGGTAGTGTCCTAGGATCCGTCACTCCGCCTCCCTCAACCGTCTCCGCCTCGCCTATGGCCAAAGGTGTCCTGGAGTCCATCGCCCTGGAGTCTGGGGCTTCTACCTCGTTTGACCCACGGGCCTCTTGGTATACCACGCCTGCCAGCAGGGCCATTTCCGTCGTCCAAGATTGGTCTGGGGCAGCGGTGGCCTCGGCTTCAATGTGCAGAATGCCGATGGAGTCGATCTGCAAACGTTCGATGGCCCGCCGTAGGTAGTCCACCAGCTGGGGCTGGGGTGGCAAGGTGGCTCCCGTTAGCCACAGGTTGAGGCAATAGCTCTCTCGTTCGGCCCGAACCTTTATACCTTGGGCCGTGAGAGACTGGTTTAGCAGGGCGGCGATGGCCTCTGCATCTCCCTCCTTAGCCTGCTCTTGCCACACAGAAAGCGTCATGGACAGCCCCTACCAATTGCCTAAAACATGGCCTAAAAACGATGGCCTAGTCTGACCTAGATGTGCCCAAGCCCAGCCTTACCCCGGCCTCAACGTGAGACCTCAAAGCTTTGCTCGGCTCTGCCCTCCATAGTAGCCAGAATGCCTACCTGCCGCCGCAATGTTTTTGCCTTCAGCCTGCTCATAAAACGGTGGCTGGCTGGGGTATGCTCACCCTCATGCCGTTTTGACGTAGAAAAGATCCAATCATGCAGGCCATTCGTGTTGCTCAATTTGGTGGCCCAGAGGTGTTAACCCTCGAAGCAACGGACGCGCTCCAGGGGCAGTCTGCTACACAGGTTTTGGTAGAAATTCGGGCCGCTGGGGTGAACCCGGTGGATACCTACATTCGAGCAGGCACCTATGGCCGACTGCCCCAACTCCCCTATACCCCCGGCACCGATGGGGCCGGAATTGTGGTGGCGGTGGGGGAAGCCGTAAGCCGTGTGCAGGTGGGGGATCGGGTCTATGGCGGCTGGCCGATTACGGGCACCTATGCCCAATTTGCCCTCTATGAGGAAGCTTGGGTTTACCCGCTGCCGTCGAACCTGTCCTTTGAGCAGGGGGCCGGAATTTTTATCCCCTACTCCACCGCCCATCGCGCCCTGTTTGAAAAAGCTCAAGCTCAGGCGGGGGAAACAGTCTTAATCCACGGCGCGACGGGAGCGGTGGGTTTGGCCGCCGTACAACTAGCTCGAACGGCTGGATTGCGCGTCATCGGCACCGGGGGCACCCAGGCCGGACGGGAACTTGTCCAAGCCCAGGGGGCCGAGCTTGTTCTGGATCACCGCAGTCCCGACTACCGAGATCACATCCTGGCCGCCACCGAGGGCCGAGGGGTCAATATCATCCTCGAAATGCTGGCCAACGTGAACCTAGGCCATGACCTGCCGCTGCTGGCTTCGGGTGGGCGGGTCGTTATTATCGGCAGCCGAGGCACGGTAGAAATCAACCCCAGGAACATCATGGCCAAGGAAAGCACGATTACCGCCGTCAACCTATTCAGCACCCCGCCGGAGCGACTGCACCACATTCAAGTCCAGCTTGCGTCGGGCTTGCGGGATGGCACCCTGTCGCCCGTGGTGGCCCAGGCCCATTCCCTCGCCGAGGCCGCTATGGTGCATCGTCAAATCCTAGAACCTGGCGCATTAGGAAATCAGGTTTTAATCCCCTAATGCGGCGGCTTCCCGGTTTTGGTTTCCTAACCCTACGGTGCCCCGTATAGTAAATAGAGAAAACCCTATCCTTGCACCTCACCATGCGCTGGCTAAGATTCACCCCATCCCCCCTTATCCGTCGTTTTAGCGATGTTGGCTCCTCCGCCCTACGGCAGACTGTCCTAGGTGTGATCTGTTCGCTGCTGTTGGTGCTGGGGTTAGCGGTGGGGCCAGCCCAGGCCATTGCCCCCTTCCAGGTGCCCAAGGTCGCCGCTGGGGACGCCACCTGGTTGGTGGATGAAGCCGACATCATCAGCCGCATCAACGAGGGCAAAATTTCCGGTCGCCTTAGCAAACTGGCCAGCCAAACTGGGCAGGAAGTGCGCCTAGTCACCATCCGCCACTTCGACTATGGCGAAACCATCCAAACCTTCACCGACAAGCTGTTTGATCGCTGGTACCCCACCGCCGAAGACCAGGCCAACCAAGTGCTGCTAGTGCTGGATGAAGTGACCAAAACCGTCGGCATCCGCGTCGGCGAAGAGGCTGCGGCCCTGTTGCCCGAAGACCTGGCAACCAGCGTGGCCCAAGAAACCGTGCTGATTCCCCTGCTCCAGGGCGACAAGTACAACCAAGCCTTCCTCGATGGCACCGACCGCCTAGTGGCCGTCCTCAGTGGCCAGCCCGACCCCGGTGCCCCCGTGTTCGACGAAGCCTTCGACAACCTCAGTGAAAGCACCTTTGCCTCCGCCGAAGACACCGAAGAAAACCGGGGCAACAACGCCGTTATCCTGATTGTGCTGCTGGTGCTGGCCACGGTTATCCCCATGGCCACCTACTATTGGTACGTCGGTTTCGGCAACTAGGATCCCCCTAAATCCCCCTTAAAAAGGGGGACTTTGACTAGGATCCCCCTAAATCTCCATTGGGAGACTTTTACCCCCCTTGGTAAGGGGGGCAGGGGGGATCAGAAGGGGACTAAAGCGACAGCAGATCACTTCTCAAACGCCTGCTAAAGCTACCCTACGGCGATTTCCTATTTTTCTTGTACCGATTCCCAAGGCATCCGAACCATGAAAACTGAACCTTCTGTTACCCCTGTGATCGACCGCCCCAAATCGGGCTTTAACGACTATGCCGAACGCATCAACGGTCGCGCCGCCATGCTTGGCTTTGTGGCTCTAGTGCTGTTTGAACTGGCCACCGGACAGGCGATTGTGACCTGGCTAGGTTTGCGATAGGTCGCGCAAATCAAGCAATCGCTCTAAGGCTGAGCTAAATACTAGATAATGCTGATGAAATGGGCATTGTCCAATGCACCTCCTGGATAGTACCTTCCGTAGCCTTATCTGACTCTGAATCGCATGTTTTCTAGCATAATGATATATGGAAGACTACCAGTCTGCTTTTCTCCATCGTTTCAAAGACACTAAAGCTTTGCATTCTGCCAATAGGAAAATCGCAGCAATGCATTTTGGTGGTATTACAGTGGAATGTCTATTAAAGGCAATAGTCTTGTCTTCCTTACCAACAGGAACAGTTAAAGAATGGAAGACTGATTTGAATGATCCTGGCCATACTATAGGCAATCCAAAGCATAATCTTGTACAGGCAATTAAGTGTAATAATCGACTTTACTCAAGGGCTCAGAAGTTCAAGCATGTCGTTGAATGGCTCAATGCAGTAGAAAATCCGAGTCAGCACTTCATTGACATACGTTACTCCTGCAATGAACCCGAAGATCTTAGTTACAAGCAGTGGTTTTCAGCTTACACAAATCTAATCAGTTGGCTGCAGAGACAAGCAACGCAACTATAACGGGAGATTAAAATGAAGGACAACTGGAAAACTATCATCAGAGAAAAAATCCAAGAGAAATTGTTAAAAAGCTCTCAAGACTGGCAAGATATCAATATATCTACGTCGGGCTTAATGAACTTCACTATTGTGAGCGAGTCTTTTAACGGGCTAAATTTTACCCAGCGAAAAGAAGAGTTGATGAGTCTTGTGAATGATAGTCTATCTTCTTATTCGCTGGGATTTTTATCTCTATATACACCCCAAGAAGCCGAATCTCTTCAACTCAGATCCTTGAGTGAAGAAGAAAAGTCGCCAATTAGAACTTGGCAAGACTTAGCTCAATGCACTGTCGATTCTGAGAGTCTTTCATTAAAGCGAACTGAGCATAATGTTAAATTACCACGTACTATAACTTTCTATTCCTATAAGGGAGGTGTGGGTAGAACTACTGCACTGACTCACGTAGCGTGGATTCTTGCAATGCGAGGTCGTAAGGTCGTTGCTGTTGACTTAGATTTAGAAGCACCAGGATTAAGTACAGCATTTCACCTAAGGCCAAATCCAAAGCACGGGATTGTTGACTACTTTTATGAACGTGCCTATGCTCCTGAAGGAGTCGAATACGACGTTTCGATTACACAGATATTTGGTGAAGTAAAGATCCCAAATGCTACAGGTAGATTATTCATAGTTCCTGCAGGACTCTTGAATTTTGATTATATTTCAAAAGTTGATGATCTCCGAGCAACAGCAACTCTAAATAGCGGAGAAGACTTATGGTCAACGTTCAAAAAAGAAATTTTTGAGCAACTTAAGCCTGATATTCTTTTGATAGATTCCCGTACAGGAATAAACCAATGGGGAGCACTTTCACTACTCCGTGCGGCTGATGAAGTAATAGCCTTTCTTTTTCCGAATGAACAAAACAAAGAAGGCATTGATTTATTGATTCAATCGCTGAAGTTTTTGAAAAATTTTTCCCTAAACTTTGTATTCACACCAGTCCCTGATACGACAGAAGCTGGAATGACAAAGGTTAAGAAAATTTGGGCTCAATTGCAAGAAAGCTTGAATAACAATAGTAAATCAGTAGACGATGATGAAGAACAAGAAGAAGAAGATCAACTAAACTTGCTGGATGATCCAGATAATATATATGAGCCATTGGTGATTCCTTATCTTGCACCTATTGCTTTAGCTGACAGCTATCCTGTTCCAGCTTTACTGGATTATTACACTAGGATAGCTAATATCCTTGATGAAGAAACAGATGAGTTAGAAAGAAGTGAAATTCTCACAGGCTCAGATCATCGCTGGGAAATAATTGAGAGCTTAAGCTTTCCCGAAGTGAATGCTGCGAATCCAGGTCAGCAGTTAGACTTGCTTTTTCAGAAAACTTCGGACTTTGAAATTTTTCTAGATAATTCAACGTGCTTAATTCGTGGTCGCAAAGGTACAGGAAAAACAGCTCTATACTGGCTATTCTTAAAGCATTTTCATGTTGCCAAAAAGCTGGCGTACGGAAGACTAGAAAATATTGTATGTTTTTCTGGTCATGGAAGATTTCACGAAAGCAGACCATCCCGTGATGAATTTGAAGTGATTCATCAATATCTTCAAAAGAACAATGGTAGCTGGGAAGCTTTTTGGCGTTCATATTTGCTGGTGCGGGCCAATCAAGCGAAGATCATAAAATTCCCACGTGGCCGAGGAGGTGAAAAATTTCATGAATTAAAGCTCTTGCTAAAGAGCATCTCAAGCAATGTCTGGAAGTATGAACATACACAAGCTTTAATGAGGTTATCTACTGATGCTCATCTTATTCTTCTCGCCAAGGATGCTCTAGATACTTTAGATGATTGTCTGGAGAGAACAAGTAAAATTGCCTGGTTTTTATATGATGATCTGGATGAGGACTTCCCAAAACGTAACGAGATTAGGGTTCAGGCGCTAACTGGCTTATTCCGATTCGTTCAGTCCTGTGACTCTAGAGGCGTCAAGCTTGTTAGATTTAAGATTTTTCTGCGAGAAGACATTTGGCATGGGCTAATATTTGATAATAAGAGTCATTTCAATGGACGTGACTTACTTTTGCAGTGGACTAGAACAGACTTTCTCAAGTTGGCATTACGTCAAGCATTGCAATCTTCCCAATTCAAAGATCTCATAGGAAGGTTCTCCCCCATTGAGAGTATTGACCAAGCTAGCGAGGAATCAATTGATAGAGCGTTAGAATTACTTTGGGGTAGTCGGCGTAGACGGGGAACTAAAGCAAAGTATGTATCTAGATGGGTTTATGAGCGTTTGACAGATTCTAGTAGCACTACATTCCCCCGAAGTTTAAGTATTCTTCTAGAAGGCGCAAAGATCCAAGAACTGACTTATAGAGGTCAGTCATCTATTCAAACGCCGACTGACAGACTTCTAAGAGGTAAGTCTTTAGAGGTTGGCTTAAGAAAGGCATCAGAAGAACGCTGTCATGCGATCAAGGAAGAGTATCCTGACTTAGCTAATTTCTTGGATAACATCAAAGGGGTTTCAGCTTTAACTGAGAAGGAGGTCTTGAGAAAGATATGGGAAGAATCAGCACAAGATGTAATTCCTACATTTGATGAATTTTCTGCTTTCCTAAGCGAGATCGGTATTCTTGAATGGCGTTCCAAAGATCAAAGATATAGGTTTGCAGATATCTATTTTTACGGGTTTGAGATGTCCCGAGTTGGTGCAGTTTGAAGGACGCATGACATTTTCTAGTCTGGCCAGGGTAGGGCTTCGGGGGTGGCAAACATCAACCGCACCGAGGGTTGCTCAGGGTTGGTGGTGGGTGCTGAAGCTACATCAGGCTGAGGATTTCTAAACAAGCGCCCCGTCAGGCTGTAGCTGTAGGGTGGGCAGTGCCCACTAAACACTCCTGTTGATTCCCCATTTCTACTCCACCGATTCCTAAGACAATCGAGATAAAACGGTTGTTCTACTACCCACAAAATTCCCTCCTGTTGATTTCCTATTTCACCGATACCAATTCCCAAGGCAACCGATAGACAACCGTTTTTCTGTTGGTGGTCAGTGCCCACCCTGCTACTAGAAATTGGTAGGTGTGTCCACCCTACTTCCCATTTTCATTTGTACTGATTTCTAAGTAAGGCATCCGAATCATGAAAACTGAACCCTTTGTTACCCCTGTAATCGACCGTCCTAAGTCGGGCTTTAACGACTATGCCGAACGCATCAATGGTCGGGCGGCTATGCTTGGCTTTGTGGCTCTAGTGCTGTTTGAACTGGCCACGGGGCAGGCCATCGTCACCTGGCTGGGGCTGCGGTAAGGGTACAGGGCACGAAGGGCGTAGCCGCACAGTAGGTCATCGGAACTGTCAGGGATAGTCGATAACGGCCATGATTAGCCCGACCTCCTTTTGGTAAAATCATAGACTGGCAATCTCAATGCCCTTGCCTCAGACAACAAGGAGACTCAATCCATGGCCCGCATGTACTACGACAGTGACGCCAACCTAGACCTACTCAACGGCAAAACCGTGGCCATCATTGGCTATGGTTCCCAGGGCCACGCCCACGCCCTCAACCTCAAAGACAGCGGCGTCAATGTCATTGTGGGTCTATACGAAGGCAGCAAGTCTACCGCTAAAGCCGAAGCCGAGGGGCTAACCGTGAAGCCCGTAGCCGAAGCCGCCAAACTGGCCGACTGGGTGATGATTCTGCTGCCCGACGAAGTGCAAAAGACCATCTACAAAGAAGCCATCGCCCCCAACCTAGAAGCGGGTAACGTGCTGCTGTTTGCCCACGGCTTCAACATCAACTTTGGCCAAATTGTGCCCCCCGCCGATGTGGATGTGGTGATGGTGGCCCCCAAAGGCCCCGGCCACCTAGTGCGCCGCACCTACCAAGAGGGCCAAGGCGTACCCTGTCTGTTCGCCGTCCACCAAGACGCCACCGGGCAAGCCCGCGACCGTGCCATGGCCTACGCTAAGGGCATCGGCGGCACCCGCGCTGGCATCCTAGAAACCACCTTCCGGGAAGAAACCGAAACCGACCTGTTCGGTGAGCAAGTGGTGCTGTGCGGTGGCCTCAGCGAACTGATCAAGTCCGGCTTTGAAACCCTGGTGAACGCGGGCTACCAGCCCGAACTGGCCTACTTCGAGTGCCTCCACGAAGTGAAGCTGATTGTGGATCTCGTCGTGGAAGGGGGCCTCGCCAAAATGCGCGACAGCATCTCCAACACCGCTGAGTACGGCGACTACACCCGTGGCCCCCGCATCATCACCGACGAAACCCGCGCCGAAATGCGCAAGGTGCTGAAGGAAATCCAAACCGGACAATTCGCCCGCGAATTCGTGCTCGAAAATCAGTCCGGCAACGCTGGCTTTACCGCCATGCGCCGCCGCGAAGCCGAGCACCCCATCGAAGAAGTGGGTAAGGATCTGCGGGCCATGTTTAGCTGGCTGAAGAAGGTCTAGGCTGGGCCTTTGGGCGCTATTTCTTGTCCTTGATTCCTGTCGGGTGGGCCATGCTCACCCGATTATTTTTGTGCTTTTTGCCTAGCGGTGTATTGCGCCGCCCGCAAGCCTTGATAAATGGCGATCTTAGTTTTCCGAGTCCACTGCCTCTTAGCCACCTTACGTCCTTCCCAGTGCCGTCTATGGGGGAAGGTCGATGGCCACCAGTATGGAGATCAGCACAGATATTAGAATGCGACCTTGCTGTCCCTAGCGCCGTTGACGGTGCCTTGGTTAAGGAATTTGAATACCCGCATTGTTGGCATTGTGTTCTAGAAAAAGGCAGGTTCAGTAGATCGCAAAGTCTCTGCTAGCCCTCACCCAGAAGGGAGAGGGGCTGGGGGTGAGGGCTGAATCGTGGCAAAAGAACATGTTTGTGATCTACTGATCCGACGAACTACGAACTGCTCCTACTCAGTCAACTCCGGCTAGGGTAATAACCCTCCACACAAATGATGTAGTTCAGCCCCGCATAGGGTTGCATATTAGAGTGGGGGGTCGTCCCTCCAAAATTGCCAGAACTACTCGTTTGGGCCGTCCCGCCCGGTGTACCGACCACAAACGTATTGCTAGAAGCATCCGTTCCAGTGGTCGTTGTCTTCGCGATAGGGTGATTATGATTTGGGATTTGGTTGGTCAGAAGTGTTACGTTTTCACTCCCCGATTGCTCCCCTAACTCGTGATAACTCAATCCGCGGCCTTGCCCCTCAGAGATAGGAACTCGACTTCGCAGATCGGGCAGAGCAAAGGTGGTTTGACCGTTGCCACCATAGGTTGTTCCTAGGAGCGAAAATAGGGCCGAGTTCTCGTCAATAGACATTAACTGACCATGACAAAATGCCCAGCCCGAGGGAGCGAAATTACCGGCAAATAGTCGAATCTCAGCAAGATAGTCGTCCATAATTTGCAATGTTTCTCAATCGTTTTACCCAGCAATAACGAAAATCATTCAACGCCTATAGAGCATTGATCAGATGGTTTTCTTACGTGCTAGTATCCACATCCCCTTCGCCGACGGGCTCCAATCCAGTCATAATGAAATTGTGTTGAGTATCGTAGTAGATTGGCTTTTCATTGCGCAACAAATCTACCAACATCATCATTTCTTCCGGCGTTTCCGTATCAAACAACTTGCCTGTTTCGTCAGCAAACAAGATCCAAATTTGCCCGTGGTTATCGGTTGCATTCCAGAAGGTGCGGTATCCAATAATTTCAACAGGCGGTAGATTTTGAGGGGATTCCAAGGCATCCTGCCCTGGAGACTCTGTCATTGTATTGGTCATGGCAATCTCCTGAGATTCCTACGAGTCTTAATTAAGGACGGCTGGGGTAAATACCATACATACAAATGATGTAGTTCAGCACTAGGTAAGGCTGCATATTGCTATGGGGGGCATTGCCTCCGGCGTTGCCAGAGCTACCCGGTTGAGCCGTTTCTCCCGGTGCACCGACCAAAAAGGTATTGCTAGCAATATCAGTACCAGCGGTCGTTGTCTTGGCAATAGAGTGAGCATGAGCTGGGATTTGGTTTGCCAGAAGTGTTACATTTTCGCTTCCTGCCATCTCCCCTAATACGCGATTACTCAATCCAGGGCCATATCCCGTACCAATAACAACCCGGCCTCTCAGATCAGGCAGTGCAAAGGTAGTTTGACCGTTGCCACCATAGGTGGTTCCTAGCAGAGAAAATAGAGCCGTATTTTGAGCGATAGAAATGATTTGGCCCTGGCAAAAAGCCCAATTTCTGGGAGCAAAATTAGCTGCCCATAGCCGAATCTCAGCAATATATCCATCCATTGTTTCTAACTGGACAGTCATAAGTTCTGGACAGGGGTACTAAGTTACTAAGCTTTGGGAGACCTGAGGGGGCAAGGGGTTAAGCTTAGCGGCGATGAATTTAGGCAAAAGTAGAG
>NZ_JACJRS010000012.1 GCF_014697375.1 Phormidium sp. FACHB-1136 | reverse complement strand
TACCCTAGCCCGACGGCAAGGCTGGCGAACCGTGCCTCAAGCCCTCAGACTTTGGGCCAATCGGATCCACTATGTTTTTTCTTTACTCGTATGAAACCACCCTGCCTCAGGGAGAAGGGATGGGGGGATGAGGGCCAAGCCTGGACACTTTATTCATTGGATTACTTTTAGAGGAAGGCTTGATAGTTTTGCCCTAGGTAAAGGGCGCGTTCGGCCTTGCGGCGGCGTTCTAGGCCCGCCATCACCCGGCCTCCGGCATAGACCCATTTGAGGAATTCGTTGGCGGCTCCGGCGATGTCTCCGGCGTTGTGTTTTTTCAGCAGGGTGGAGGTGCGCAGGTTGTTTGGCCCCACATTAAAGGTGAAGGACACCAGGGCGGCAAACTGGTTGCTGGTGGGGGATCGAGTCACAGACTGGGTGACGGCTCGCTCAAACAGTAGCAGGTCGCGCTTGAGGATTTCTTCGGCCTGGGCGGCGGTAATTTTTAGGCCGGGGTAGACCTTGGGGTCGCCCGCTGCTGAGGTATGGCCGTAGCCAATCGTCCAGGGTTCGCCGCCCGTGCCGGGATCGGGGTAGGCGGTGGTGGCCAATCCCTCAAAGGCTTTGATCACCGCGAGGCCAGCGGCGTTGATGCGGCTGTTGGTGCTGCCGGAGGTTCGCACTATGGGCTGGGGGGTGGGGGGCGGCATGGGCTGGGGCTCTGGGGCTCCGGTGCCAATGGCCACGGTCATGGCGCGGGGGTAGTCTTCGCGGGTAAACCAGGCTTTCAGGCTGGCGATATTGACGACCTTTTCCTTGGGGTTATTTTGGGAGGGATACTTGGTGATGCGAGAGATCCAGTAGCCACCCTGCATTAAATAAATGGCGATGTCAGTTTCCTTAATCCAGGTGCTCACGGGTGCTTCCCCTACTCCACATACCCGAAATTTACAATACTTTCCCAAACATGGGCCAAGGATTTTGGAGATCGTCAACCGCCGCTGCCAAATGCGAGGGCCAAATGCGAGGGCCAAATGCGAGGGCCAAATGCGAGGGAATGTAACGGAAGTCCCAGACAGTCCGGCGGTCAGTCGTTAAGATGGTCGGAGTATTCTTCTGCCAAACCATTGCTTCCGTCATCGACGCTTCCGTCATCGATGCTTCTGTAACCGATGCTTCCGCGACCCACGCCCCATACCCTACGCTCCGTAACCTATGGCTTTGCTCTCAGCGACCGCTGACCCCTCCACCCTCCTGGTGTCTCCCACCATTCGCCGTCTGTCCAATGGCCTGACGATCATTGCCGAGCAAATGCCCCTGGAGGTGGTCAACCTCAGCCTGTGGCTGCGGGTGGGGTCAGTGGTGGAAAGTAACGCCATCAACGGTATGGCCCACTTTTTAGAACACATGATTTTTAAGGGCACCGCCAACCTGCCCTGTGGCGAATTTGAACGGCGCATTGAAGAACGGGGAGCCGTCACCAACGCCGCCACCAGCCAAGACTACACCAAGTACTACATCACCACCGCCCCCAAGGACTTTCGGGCCTTGGCCCCGCTGCAAATTCAGATGGTGATCGCCCCCCGCCTCAGCGAAACCGACTTTGAACGGGAACGCCCCGTAATTTTGGAAGAAATTCGCCGCGCCGATGACAACCCCCGCCGCCGCACCTACGCCCGATCCATGGAACTCACCTTCGAGCGCTTGCCCTACCGTCGTCCGGTGCTGGGACCAGCCGAGGTAATCGAAGCCCTGGCGGTGGATCAAATGCGCGACTTCCATAGCACCTGGTATCAGCCCCAGAGCATGACCGCCGTGGCCGTGGGCAACCTGCCCGTGGAAGACCTGATCGCCACCGTGGCCGAAGGGTTTGATCTGGCCACCGCCCAGCGGGGACGGCAGCGGCCCCCCTCCATGGATCAGTTCAAACCCCTGCTGGACTACGACGGGGAGCCTCCCTTTGCCACCGTTCAGCGAGTCGTCCATCGCGATCCCACCCTCACCCAGGCCCGCCTCACCCTCACCTGGCGCGTCCCCGGTCTGGTAGACCTCGACGATACCTACGCCCTGGATATTGTGGCGTCGGTGCTGGGGCGGGGGCGCACCTCTCGCCTCGTGCGCGACCTGCGGGAAGACCGCAAACTGGTCAGCAGCATCGGCTGTAGCAACATGACCCTGGCCTACCAGGGCGCATTCATGGTCTCCGCCAAACTCGATCCGGAACATCTGGACACCGTGGAACAGGCCATCACCGACCACATCCAGGCCATCCTCGACACCCCCGTCAGCCCAGCGGAACTACAACGGGTGCAAACCCAGGTGGCCAACCGCTTCATCTTCGCCAACGAAACCCCCAGCGACCGGGCCGGACTCTACGGCTTCTACCACACCCTCACGGGCAACATCGCCGATGGTCTCCACTACCCCAACCACATCCAACGCCTCACGGTGGCCGACGTGCAGCGGGCGGCTCAACACTACCTCTCCGCCCAAGCCTACGGCATATCCATCATTCGACCCAATTAAATCCCCGTATTAAATCCCCATGATGTTGTCCAAAACCCTTGTCTGGTAAGCGCTCTAATGGAATTTCTGCCTACGGATCGCCTGATGGATCTGGATCGTCAGCATGTGTGGCATCCCTACGCGCCGATGCCCAATCCGAGGCCAACCTTTCCGGTGCGTTCGGCCCAGGGGGTTTACCTAGAGTTAGAAACCGGGGAGCGTTTAGTCGATGGCATGTCTTCCTGGTGGACGTGCATCCATGGCTATAACCATCCCCAATTGAATCAGGCGGCTCTCGACCAAATGGGGCGGATGAGCCATGTGATGTTTGGCGGTTTGACCCATCAGCCCGCCGTGCAGTTGGCCCACAAACTGGTGGAACTGACTCCGGCCCCGCTCCAGCATGTGTTTTTCTGTGATTCTGGCTCGGTGGCGGTGGAGGTGGCGATGAAAATGGCCATCCAGTATTGGTACAACCAGGGCCAGCCGCAGAAGCAGCATTTTTTGACCATCCGCAACGGCTACCACGGCGACACCTTTGCGGCCATGGCGGTGTGCGATCCGGTGAACGGAATGCACCACCTGTTTCGCAACAGTTTGGTGGAGCAATACTTTGCCGATGCGCCCCAAATTCCCTTTGAGGGCGACTGGCAAGAAGCGGATATTGCCAGTTTTGCCGCAATTTTAGAGACCCATCACCAAGACCTAGCCGCCGCCATTTTTGAACCCGTGGTGCAGGGGGCGGGGGGAATGCGGTTCTACAGCCCGCAATACGTCAAACGGGCGCGGGAACTATGCGATCAGTACGGGGTGCTGTTGATTTTGGACGAAATTGCCACGGGCTTTGGCCGCACGGGCAAGCGTTTCGCCTGCGACTATGCCTCGGTGGCCCCCGATCTGATGTGTGTCGGCAAGGCGCTGACGGGGGGCTTTATGTCCCTGGCGGCCACCCTGGCGACCACGGAAATTAGCCAAACCTTTGCCCAGGGCGAGGCGGGGGTTTTCATGCATGGGCCAACCTTTATGGCTAATCCCCTGGCCTGTGCCGTGGCCCTGGCGAGTTTGGATATCCTGGACAGCGGCGACTGGGTAGGGCAGGTTCACCGCATTGAAGCCCAACTGCGGCAGGAACTGGCCCCCTGTCAGGATTTCTCTGCTGTCCAAGATGTGCGGGTGCTGGGGGCGATTGGCGTGGTGGAACTGCATCAACCTGTGGATATGGCGGTGGTGCAGCCCCAGTTTGTGCAGCAGGGGGTGTGGCTGCGGCCCTTTGGGCGACTGATTTACACCATGCCGCCCTACACCATAGAACCGGATCAACTACGCCGCATCACGGAAGCCATCGTCACCGTGACTCGTCAGGATCCGGGCTAGGGCCGATCTTGATTCGTTGGCTTTTAGGATCCAGCCATGAAGATAAAGACAGAAACGTGAACAATCACATCATTTCCTAGCCAAGCCCAGGGAGGTCGCTTAGGATAAATCTAAAGAAATCCTTAAGTGTTGCCATGAATCCCCATCTTCTGCGCCACTTGTGGTCTCTCGTAGACCGCTCTCAGAGCACCAACCTTCTCGATTTGGACGATAACGGCCTGGTTCGTTGGCTGATGGACGAATTTATGGTGCAACAGCCCATCAACCAAGTCGAAACCGATCAACTCGACCACTACATTCGCGCCAAAATCCCCCTCATCCGCGATCTCGCCCAGGAACATTAGCGTCTGTGCCCTCTTTGTGTATGGCTTTTATTGACCTTGCTAACCCAACGGCCTAAGTAGCCCAATGGCGCTAGTAAGGTCATTCACGTCGGATTCGGGTGGCCAAGATTTCCCCTAGGTCGGTAAAGCAGGGGCAACCTGTATAGTGTTGTGTGTTATACAAAATCAAAATCTAAACCAGTGGAATGTTAAGCAGGGTTCTCATTCTTATGGTTTAGGTTAGATTCTTTAACAGTTCTTTGTTTTTGTGAGTGAGGTAGTGATTTATGCGCAATAAGTGGGGTATTCTCGCGGCCACCTTGGGGTTGACCCTAGCCGCCTGTGGTGGTGGCACCACAACGACCACCACCGACGACGGATCAACGGCTCCTGCCACGGGCGGCAGTCGCTTAGAAGTGGTTAAACAGCGCGGCCAACTCATCTGCGGTGTCGATGGTGGTATCCCTGGCTTTAGCTTTGTGGATGAAACCGGAACCTACACTGGCCTAGATGTGGATGTGTGCAAGGCCGTGGCCGCAGCGGTGCTGGGCGATGCGGAAAAAGTCGAATATCGCCGCCTGGATTCCACCGAGCGCTTCACCGCCCTGGCTGGGGGTGAGGTGGATATGCTTTCCCGCAACACCACCTGGACGATCAGCCGCGACACCAGCGTCGGTCTAGAGTTTGCCCCCACCACCTTCTTTGATGGTCAGGGCATGATGGTGCGGACAGACAGCGGCATCGAAAGCCTAGAGGATTTTGCAGGCAAGGCCATCTGCGTGGAAACGGGCACCACCACCGAACTGAACCTGACCGACCAAATGCGTCAGCTCGACATCGACTTTGAGCCCGTGGTGTTCCAAGACGCCGACGCCGCCTATGCCGCCTACAACGAAGGCCGCTGCGAAGGCATGACCTCCGACAAATCCCAGCTCATTGGTCGCCGCAGCACCCTGCCCACCCCAGAGGATCACATCCTGCTGGAAGTCACCATGTCCAAGGAACCCCTTGGCCCTGTGACCGTCAACAACGACTCGGCCTGGTATGACGTGGTGAAATGGGTCACGTTTGGTCTCATGCAGGCCGAAGAATTTGGTATCACCTCGGAAAACATCGGTACCTTTGCCGGGACGGATAACCCCGACATCGCTCGGTTCCTGGGCCAAGAAGGCACCCTCGGTACCGATATGGGTCTGCCCAACGACTTCATGGTGCAGGTCGTCACCCAGGTCGGCAACTATGGCGAGATCTTTGATCGCAACCTAGGAGCCGATTCTCAGTTTGAACTGGAGCGCGGCCAAAACGCCCTGTGGACGGAAGGCGGCCTCATGTATGCGCCCCCATTTCGCTAAGGGGTATTACTGGGAATCGGTTCAGTAGCCGTCCTGTTTTTTTAATCCCTTGAGAATCGTTTGAGGCCGGAATCTATTGAAGATTCTGGCCTTTTTTATAAAACCTTGTAACAAATTGAACTTTTCGTGACATCCACCTTAGATTATTTTGCATACAGCTTAGCTACTCCCGTTGATGCGGAGTAATGCTCTATAGGTGGCATAGATGAATAGTGATAGTAGCGGCGAGTCCTTCCTCCAAAAGCTGAAGACTTTGTTGCGGGACGAGCGTTTTTGGCAAATTGCCTTTCAGGTGGTGACCCTGATCGTCGTGCTGCTTTTAGCCGCGTTCTTTGTGGGGAATCTCAACCGAAACCTATCTCAGCAAGGTCGAGCCTTTGGCTTTACCTTTCTCCGTAACCCAGCGGGGTTTAGTATCGGCGAAAGTTTAATCAAATATCGCCCAAATGATCCCTACTGGCGAGCGCTGATGGTGGGCCTCAGCAACACCCTCAGCCTAGTAGCGGCGGGGATCGCCCTCACCACGCTGCTTGGTACGGCGGCGGGGGTTGCCAGCTTTTCTAAAAACTGGTTGGTACATAAGCTCAGTCGTCTGTATGTGGGGCTGGTGCGGAACGTGCCCCTGCTGTTGCAGCTTTTCTTCTGGTATTTCGCCATCTATGGCACTCTGCCCCGGCCCGAAAGCCAGATCAGTGTGGTGGGGTTGGCCTTCCTGAATAACCGGGGGGTCTATATTCCCTGGGCGGGCAGTGCGGTGCTGGCCCTGCTGGGAATTGGGGTGACCATCGCCGTGGCCATTGCGGCCTTTTTTCTCTGGCAATGGCGCACCAAGCTGCGGATTGAAACGGGCACCGGGGGCCAAACCCAGCTCATGGGGCTGATTGGCCTGGGCCTGCTGTGGCTAGCCTTTATGGTGTTGGCTCTGCAATGGACTTTTCCCAGTGGCGTGGAAGGCGGCGGCGTCACGGGCGGGCTGCGCTTGACTCGGGAATACGTAGCGTCCCTGTCGGCCCTGGTCTTCTACACCTCCGCCTTTGTGGCCGAAATCGTCCGGGCAGGCATTCAGTCCGTCTCGCGGGGGCAGTGGGAGGCGGCCCGTTCCCTGGGCCTCCAGGCGGGCATGGTGATGCGGTTAGTGGTGTTTCCCCAGGCGCTACGGGTGATTATTCCCCCCATGAACAGCGAATTTATGAACCTGACCAAAAACACCAGTTTGGCCTTTGCCATCGCCTTCCCCGAAATCTATTCCATCGCCAACACCACCTATAACCAAACCGGACGCCCGGTGGAGGTGTTTTTGGTGTTGATGGCCACCCATTTGATTCTATGCTTAATCATCACCCTAGGCATGAACCAGCTCAACCGAGCCGTGCAATTTAAGGAACGCTAAGGAAGGAGCGCTAAGCCATGACCACCGTTACCCCCAAATCCCTTTCCTCGGCACCGCCGGAGGTCCTTGCCCTTGGCCCCGTGGCCTGGGTGAAAAAAAATCTCTTTAGCGACTGGTTCAACAGCATCCTCACAGTGGTGATTGTCACCATCTTTGGGCTGGGCCTATTTCGGCTATTGAACTGGGCCTTCACCACCGCCCAGTGGCAGGTGATTCCCAACAACTTCGGGCTGTTCATGACGGGCACCTTCCCCTCTGCCCTCTATGTCCGAATCTGGATTTTGCTGGCCATCATCTGTGCCCTAGCAGGGGTGTCTTGGGGCGTGTTGGGCCGCAACCTGTCTACCCTGTTTAGCCGCAATGTGTTGATGGGTCTGGGGGCTGTCTGTGCCTTCATCGTGCTGTTTCCCCCCACCCGGCCCAGTTCTCTCAAACTGCTGCCCATGGTCGCCCTGGTGGCGGGGATGGCGGCGGCGGGTCGTCAGGTGGGGCGAACATTCCCTGGGGTGGGTAAGTGGGTCTCCCTCAGTTGGTTTGTGTCCTACTTTGTGGCCATCTGGCTGATTGGCGGCGGTATGGGTCTCACCCCCGTTTCCACCAACGAGTGGGGCGGATTGCTGCTAACGCTGTTTGCGGCGGTGAGCGGCATTGCCCTCTGTTTCCCCTTGGGGTTACTGTTGGCCCTCGGTCGGCGCAGTAGCCTGCCTGTGGTGCGCTGGCTGTCCACCGCCTACATTGAAGTGGTGCGGGGGGTACCCTTGGTGGCCTTTCTGTTCATGGGACAGGTGATGATTCCCCTATTCCTTCCCGTGGGAGCCCGACCCGACCGGGTGCTGCGGGCCATTATCGCCCTGGCCCTATTCAGTGCCGCTTACCTGGCGGAAAACGTGCGGGCAGGTCTGCAAGCGGTGCCTCGTGGCCAGCGAGAAGCGGCCATGTCCCTAGGGTTGAACACGCCCATGACCCTAGGGCTAATCATCCTGCCCCAAGCGCTAAAAATCGCCATTCCCGCCATCGTTGGCCAGTTTATTAGCCTTTTCCAAGACACCACCCTGCTGGCTGTCGTGGGTTTGGCGGAGTTGCTGGGCATTGGCCGATCCATTCTGGCCAACCCCACCTATCTAGGCCGCTACGCCGAGGTCTACCTCTTCCTGGCGGTAATCTACTGGTTCTTCTGCTATGCCATGTCCTTGGCCAGCCGCAAAATTGAGGAAAAGCTCAACACCGATCATCGGTAGTCCAGCATCGATGTCCCATGGCGGTGATGAATAGCCACCATGGATGAACACGACATCGTGACGGGAGGCAGGTTAAGGGGCAATCGGGACGATAACAGCCAGCGAGGAAATAACGTCGTGTAACAGTTAACAGTTTGCCGTCCCGAAACCACCTACGGTTAAGGCAAAATAGGCAGTACCTCGGCTAAGGTGGGGGCCACTGGGCCACTGAAAACGCTGGGCCAAGTCAACCCTTGAGCCCGTCCATACGCCAGTTCAACAGTCTTGATCAACGCTGTTTAGCGGCCTAAAAAGGCGCAATATTAGGGGAAAAAGTCCATGACACAGTATCAGACGGAGCAGCCATCGACCCAAAAGGCGGGCATGGAACCTGTTATCGTTGCCCGCGATGTGGAAAAGTGGTATGACAACGGCTTCCACGTCCTTAAGGGCGTTAGCATGACCGTCTATAAAGGCGAGGTACTGGTGGTGATGGGGCCGTCTGGGTCGGGTAAATCCACCTTCATTCGTACCTTTAACGCCCTAGAACCCTACCAAAAGGGCACCATCGAGGTAGACGGCATCACCATTTCCCACGACCTCAAAAACATCGAAGCCATCCGGCGGGAAGTGGGCATGGTGTTCCAGCAGTTCAACCTGTTTCCCCACCTCACGGTGCTACAAAACGTCACCCTGGCCCCCATTTGGGTGCGCCGCTGGCCCAAGGCCCAGGCCCAGGAAAAGGCCATGCAGCTTTTAGAACGGGTGGGTATTTTGGAACAGGCCCACAAATTTCCGGGGCAACTGTCCGGTGGGCAACAACAACGGGTGGCCATCGCCCGTTCCCTGGCCATGGAACCTAAAGTGATGCTGTTTGATGAACCCACCTCCGCCCTCGACCCGGAAATGGTGCGGGAGGTGCTAGACGTGATGCGTACCCTAGCCGACTCCGGCATGACCATGGTGTGCGTCACCCACGAAGTGGGCTTTGCCCGCGAGGTGGCCGACCGCGTGGTGCTGATGGATGGCGGCTATCTGGTGGAAGAAAACACCCCCCAGGAATTTTTCAGCAACCCCCGCGAAGACCGCACCCAGAAGTTCCTCTCCCAAATTCTGTAGGGGTCGTGCATCCCACCAGCACCGTTTGCCCTGAGCCTGTCAAAGGGTTAACAGGGCTGATCCGAAATTCGGCTTGTTGCCCCCCGGTATCAGCGGGCGAGGATACCTTGACCCTAGGGTTTGCGGGGCGGGACAAACAAGCGAGTTTCTCCAAACAGCGGCGACTGACCTGGGTATCTGGTGTGGCCCTACTCGGATTCGTCCGTGGTGGCCTCTACGTCAATCCAGTGGCCACCGTTGTCACTCGCGTTATCCTCCTCCTCCTCGGCGTCCTCGGCGTCCTCATCCTCGGCCAGGTGCGCGAGCGCCTCAAACAATGAGGCGATATTCTCCCTAGACTGGCGCAGTTCGTGGCTGGAGAGCCGCCCGGTTTGGGTATCGTTGACCACGAGGGACTGCTGTTGGCCCTGGCTTTTTTCGGTGGCGGTGACGGTCAAAATGCCGTTAATGTCAAAGTCGAAATGAACCTCCACCTGAACGGCTCCGGCGGGTTTGGGGGGAATGCCCTCCACGAGGAAGGAACCGAGGGGCACATTTTCCTTGGCAATGGGGTTTTCGCCCTGGAAAACTTCGATTTCCACGGTGCTCTGGCCATTGGCGGCGGTGTAGTACACCTGGGAACGGGAGGTGGGGATGACGCTATTGCGCGGAATAATCGGGCTGAACAGACCGGGCATTGGCCCAAACTCGGTATCCATCACCGCTGCAATGCCCAGGGAGTGGGGGCTGACATCCACCAGGATGCTCTCCACCGCCGCCCCAGAGAGCACCCCCGCTTGCAGCGCCGCCCCTAGGCCCACGCAGAGGTCGGGTTCAAAGCTGCTGACGGGGGTGCCGAGCAGGTGATCTTCCACCAACTGCTGCACCAGGGGAATGCGGGTGGATCCACCCACCAGAATGGCCCGGTCAATGTCCTCCACAGTCAGGTCGGCATCGCTGAGGGCGCGGTCGATGGCCTCTAGGGTTTCCTTCAGCAGGGGTTTGATTAGGGATTCAAAGTCTTCGCGGGAAATATCGGTTTCCAGGTGCAGGGCGGTTTCCCCTTGGCTAATCAAAAAGGGTTCGCGCACGGTGGTAAAGGCATGGTCGCTGAGGGCAATTTTGGCCTGTTCCGCCGCCTGCAACAGCCGCGCCTGGATGGCGGCATCGTCGGGCAGTTCGGTATCGTGGATTTGCAAAAAGCGGTCGGCCAGGTGGCGCTGCAACTGACGGTCAAAGTCATCGCCACCGAGGCGGTTGTTGCCGTGGCTGGCCAGGACTTCGGTAACATCGCCCGTAATTTCCACGATGGAGACATCAAAGGTGCCGCCGCCTAGGTCATAGACCAGCACGGTCTCGCTCTCGTCGCTGTCGATGTCAAACACCAGGGCCGCTGCGGTAGGTTCATTGAGAATTTGCAGCACCTCAAAACCCGCAATCTCCCCGGCTTCCTTGGTGGCCTGTCGCTGGGCATCCGTGAAGTAGGCGGGGACGGTGATTACCGCCTGGGTGATGGCTTCATCCAGCATGGCTTCGGCCCGCTGCTTCAGGGCGCGTAGGATGATGGCGGAAATTTCCTGGGG
The DNA here is from genome assembly GCF_014697375.1 of Phormidium sp. FACHB-1136. Classification (GTDB taxonomy): domain Bacteria; phylum Cyanobacteriota; class Cyanobacteriia; order Phormidesmidales; family Phormidesmidaceae; genus Nodosilinea. The sequence goes on along the minus strand of NZ_JACJRS010000012.1, from coordinate 69,457 downwards.
TCGATAGGATTGATCGCCCAGGGTGGCGGTGTAGGCGGTGCCCATCTGCCGCTTGATGGACTTGATGGTGCGCTCTGGGGCGGCGGCATACTGGCGGCGGGCGGCGGCTCCCACCAGCAGTTGCCCCGCATCGTCCATACCCACGTAGGACGGCAGCAACAGGTTGCCGTCATCATCGGGGATGACCCAGGGTTGGCCCTCCTCCAGGGTAGCAATCAGGGAATTGGTGGTGCCTAAATCGATACCGACAACGGGGGCCATGGGGTCACTCTCAAGGTGCTTATGGGTACAGATCACGAAAAACAGAACGGTTGGTGGGCGGTGCCCTACCGCTAGGCGGGGGAAGTCCTCTAGTCCTGGCTGGGCGGAACCGCCACAATCACCTGGGCCTCCCGCAGCACTCGATCCTGCCAGCGATAGCCGCGCACCACCTCCTGCACCACCGTATTCGGGTCACAGGTGGTATCCACCCGCTGACCTAGGGCGTGCATTTGGTTGGGGTCAAAGGGATGGCCTCGGGCGGGCAGGGGCACAATCTGATGTTGGCTCAGCACCGTCAGCATCGAGTCGCGAATCAGGTCAATCCCTTGGCGGGCACTGGCCACCACATCGGTTAGGGCGTCGGTGGGGGGCGGAGCCAGGGGGGCTGGGGCCACCAGCGGACATTGGCCCAACCACTGCCGCCAGCGTTGCCATTGGGGTAGGGGTGCCTCAGGATCCGGCTGCCCCTGGGCTGGGGACTGGGCTGACGGCTGGGAACTGTCCGCCTGGTGCCAATGGTCGGCGGCATGATCGAGGGCATCCACCACCGTCAACAAATCGCGCAGTAGGGATTCCTGCTGTTTGCGAAGCTGAATTTTTTGTTGGGCCAGGTCTCTGGGGGATCGGGTCATTGTGAAACAGGGGCAAAACGCATCAACCAGTGTAACCGAGCTAAAAGGTCAGCCGAATCAGATCGTCTAAGGTTATCTCCACGGCGGCCATCGCCCGTTCCCGCATGGGTTCTAGCAAGGTGGTATCGAGGGTGGCCTGAATGGGAACCACGGCAAAGAAATCCGCCTCCGGCTTCGGCCCTTTGCGCAGAACCTCGTAGGCAGCGCGAATCGCCTTGAAGTCTTCCGGATGGCTATGGGCCGGAAATTCCTTCAGCTTGCTATGATAGGCCGCTTTGATGTCGGCGGGGGTGGCTCCGGGGACAAGGCCGAGGCGGTCGTAATGCTCTTGCATGGTGAGGATTGGCGATGGGGATGGGAATCAGGGATTGGGATTGGGGAGGGGCAGAGTCTCCCCGCCCGCTAGAGTTCATACCAGGGTTTGCGTTTTTTTGACTTAGAAAACTTCTTGATATCGGGTGGGAAGAAGGGCGGGATATCGTCGTCGTCCTCAAAGTCTTCATCGTCGTCGTCAAAGCCTTCTAGAAAGGGGTTCCAATCCCCGCTGCCCCCGCCCGCCATCAGTTCCGGCAGCATTTGGGCAAACACCTCCGGGGGAACTTGGGTTCCCATCTGCTCCTCGAACATATTTTTCAAAATATTGATGATGGCCGCAGGGTTGGGGTTATCCAGGGCATCGAGGTTACCCGACACGGCGCGGCGGGTCATGTCTTGGGCCTTCAACCAGTCCTGTTCGCGACAGGCTTGCAGGGCGGCGGCGTCTTGCAGGCGGCGGGCCAGGTCAAAGCCTTCGTCGTAGAGCCGTTGGTAGTCGCGGGAGTTGCGGGGATGGAGGGTGGCCTTGGCCAGCAACAGCAGCGGATTTTGGGGATCCTGGCGGAGGTAGTCTTCAATGAAGGGGGCCAGGGCCGCATTATGGACAAACCAACTGAGCCGCAACTGGGCCTGGGCAAGCAACTGCCCCGGCTGGGGGGAAAGGCGCAGGCTAGCCGTTACCGCCAGGGCGAGGCGTTCCTTGGAAAGCTTCTTCAGGGGCAACAGCATTAGGTGGGCGAGGTTGGCCTCCGGCACGGTGGGGATCAACTCAAAAATCTGCTGGGCATAGCGACTTTGCTGGGCGGTTAGCCCCTTTTGGTTGCGGCGACCATGCTGCTGCATCACCAGGTAAATGGCCGTTAGAATATCCACCTGCTGGCTGGGGTCATGGCTCGCCAGCAATTGATCCCAATCGGCCACCGCCGCGTCTAGATCAAGGCCAATCTTCTGGCTACTGCTGGGGTCTCCCTCAGCGGCACCTAGAAAGATTCCCACTGCTTTGAGGGGCGGTGATAGGGTCTCGCTGTTGAAGACAAACTGCTCCATCACCTCGTAGTACTGAAAACTGAGAGCCTCCACCCAGTCGGGCATCTCCACCTCTGTATCCACGTTCAGGTCGCCGAAGCGCTTGCCAAACTTGCGCCGCGCTGCCTTCAACGCCTCCTTGTCTTTCTCCAGACAGTCCGTTAAGGCGAAATACACCTCCTCGAACTGGCACCCCGCCTCTAGGGCTTGGGTCAACAGGGGAATGGCCTCTGAAGACTTGTCATCGATAAATAACTGCATCCCCTGACGACCGATCACCTCCGGGTGCTCTGGGGCCAACTGTGCCGCCCGCTGGACACTGCGCTCGGCATCGCGGTAGCGGCGGAGGCTCATCTGTTGATCAGCCAGCCAGCAGTACAACTGGGCCTGAATCGGCTTCAGGCGTTGATCGGGCCAAGCCTGGGGATCATTCTGGGCGGCCTTTTGCACCCAGGTCAACAGTTGGTTCACCAGCTTTTGGGAGGCCTGACAGTCCCGATCTCGTTCCAAAACCCGGTAGAGCTGCACCGCCAACTGGGGGTCAAAATCGGACTGATCCACCGCCCGACTCCAAAAATTAACGGTGCAGTCCACCTGCCCCTGCTCCAGGGCTTGCTGCCCCGCTAAACGCAGGATGGGCTGGTCAAGGGCGTTTAGTTCGGGATAGGCCACCCTTTCCCGATCCGAGAGATCGATCAGAACATGGGCGGCATCGTGGACGTTATCATTTTCCAACAGGTGCACTAGCTCTAATAGTTTGGCCTCGGTGCGGTGGGGTGCATCCGGCGCTTTGAGGTCGTACAGATCACGAATGCGACGACCCCCTTTGGCCGCGAGGGCCAACCGCAACGGCAGCACCGCTGGATGCAAAAGCCTGGTGGGTGCAAAGGCAGGTCGTCCGAAGGAGGAGGAGAAGACCTCCAACCGTTGCTCCACCGCTGACCAATCGCCCAACTGGTGGCAGGCATAGGCTTCCCAGGCGGGTTTATGATCCCCAGGGCTGGCGGAATCGCCCATCTTTTTGAAGTGGCCCAGGGCGGATTTAGGATCGCCATGGTGGAGGGCCAACGCGCCCCTAGCCCAGTGCAGTTGGGTGGCATAGAACCGCTTGGCCTGGGTCTTAATCAGCGCCTCCACCTGGTCAAATTGCTGATTCAGCATCAACAGCTTGAGATACGCGCCGCCCAATTCCTTCGGCAGGGTCTTGGCCTCAAAGGCCGACTGAAGCAACTCCAGAGCCTCCGCTTCCTTGTGCTGGGCTAGGTAGGCTTTAGCTAGCCAGTAGTAGGCCTCCGTGTCCTGTTTTAGGGCGAGAGCCTGACCCAGGGCATCCTCAGCCTTGGCATACTGGCCTCGGTCATACTCGTATCGCCCCTGCTGCCGCAAAATGCTGGCCTCGGTGATGGCACAGGAGAGGTCGGGATCTCGTTTTTGGGCCTGTTGCAGCCGCCGCAACGCCTGGGAATAGCGGTGTTGCGTCAGGAGTGTTTGCAACTGTTGATCCAGACCTGCGTTCCCATCGGCATTCTGCAACTTGTGATGGAGTCCTTTACGATTAGCCAAGGCTAAGCTCTCCTGCCCTACGCAACGGCAATGCTTCTCTATACTCGGTCGAAAAGACGGTACTGATCCATGGATTCAATATATTGAATCAATATAGGCAACGACATAAACAACGACTGAACCCGATCCCGAACCTTCGATCAGCCCTGTTTTTTGCAAAACGTCGTCCTAGACTAAATCCGGTTTCTTTACCCCCGGTATCAGCGGGCGAGGATACCTTGCCCCTAGGGTTTGCGGGGCTGGGAATCGGGGTTTTCGGACTCTGATTTGGTATGAGGCCCAGCGGGGCTGGCCCATCTTGGATCTAGGATAGGCCGATGAAGCGCTTAAACAGTTGAATTTTGCCCTCGTAGGGGGGGTAGCGCCAGTTCAAGTCCATCCAGAAGGGCTTTTTCAGCACACCCTTGAGGTGGGAAAAGGTGTTGAAGCTGTGGGGGCCGTGGTAGTGGCCGATGCCGCTGTTGCCGACGCCGCCAAAGGGTAGATCCCACACCGCCACCTGCAAAATCACGTCGTTAATACAGAGGGATCCGGAGGTGGTTTGGTGCAGCACTTTATCTTGCGTCGCTTTGTCCTTAGCAAAAAGATAGGTCGTTAGGGGTTTGGGGCGCTGATTAATGGCGGCGATGGCCTCATCCAGGGTGCGGTAGGTAAGGATGGGCAGGAGGGGGCCGAAGATTTCCTCCTGCATGATCGGATCGTCCCAGGTGAGGCCGTCGATTAGGGTGGGGGCGATGAAGCGATCTGGACGGCTGTGGTCGCCACCGATCAGGACATTGCCCCGATCCAGCAGACCCACCAGGCGATCAAACTGCGCCTCGTTAACAATGCGGGATAGGTCGGGGCTTTGGGCCGGGTTGTCGCCATAGCAAGCTTGGATGCGCTGCTTGAGGGCATCGACTAGGGCGGGTTTGATGCTTTCATGCACCAGCAGATAATCCGGTGCGATGCAGGTTTGGCCCGCGTTCAAAAATTTGCCCCACACAATGCGGCGGGCCGTCACCGCTAGGTCAATGTCGGGGGTGACGATGCAGGGGCTTTTGCCCCCCAGTTCTAGGGTCACAGGCGTGAGGTGTTGGGCGGCGGCCTGCATCACCACCTTGCCCACCCGTTCGCCACCTGTGAAGAGAATGTGGTCAAACCGTTCCGCCAGGAGAGCCTGGGCCGTTTCTACACCACCCTCCACCAGGGCTACATGGGCGGGGTCAAATATTTCCGCCACCAGCTTGGCCAACATCTGGGATGTGGCAGGGGCGTATTCCGAGGGCTTCAGAATGGCGCAGTTGCCCGCCGCAATTGCGCCAATCAGGGGTGAGATAATGAGCTGAAACGGATAGTTCCAGGGGCCGATAACGAGCACCACTCCCAGGGGTTCCGGCTGCACCCAGGCCGATCCGGGTTTCTGATTCAGGGGCAGCGACACCTTGCGGGGTCGCATCCAAGCCCGCAGGTGTTTGATCGCATGATCCAGTTCGCTGATCACCCCTACCTCAAAGTAGCCCTCAAAGGCCGGACGGCCTAAATCGATCCTAGCCGCCTCCACAATCTCATCCTGGTGGCGAACCACGGCCTGCCGCAGATTTTTCAGTTGGGTGAGCCGGAACTCGTCCTCGCGGGTGACTCCGGTGGCAAAAAACTCCCGCTGTTGTTGCAGCAGATCAGCTATGGCGGAGGGGGCGACTAGGGTAGTGGTCATAGTGTCCTGGAACTTTGGGTACAGCAAGGTGAGCGGTCAACCTTTGTTATCTTACAAAGAGTGACGTTTTCTCGCCGACGCTATCTTCGTTGCCGCCCCTCTACCGTTGGGCCACCTCTGTACGGTTCACGACTATTCATTACTTGGCTACTGCCCCTTGCCTCCTATGCCAATAATCCTTCTACGACGATTCAGCGCCCTGGTTCTATCCCTGGGACTCGTCTTTGCCGCTGTTCCCCCTGTCCTTGCTGCCCCCACACCCCCCCTGCCCATGGCTGCCCTACCCTTCTTCGGTTCGATCTTGGCGGGCCAACGCCCCAGTAATCTGGGCGTCAAAAACGGCCAGCTTTCCCCCTGCCCCGGTTCGCCCAATTGCGTGGTGAGCCAGGGTAACCCCGACGCCGAACACGCCATTGCCCCCCTGGCTTACAGCGGCGACGCTTCCAGTGCCTTGGCCCAGTTAGAGGCTGTGATTACTGGGATGCCCCGCACCGCCATCATCGAGAAAACCGACACCTATCTCTACGCCGAATTCACCAGCCCACTGATGGGCTATGTGGATGATGTGGAATTCTCTGTTGACCCCGCCCAGTCGGTTATCCATGTTCGATCCGCCTCCCGCCTAGGCGAGTCGGATTTGGGCGTGAACCGCAAGCGTATTGAAGCCATTCGATCCGCCTTTGCCGCCTAAGTTCACCCTACGACCATCCGCCAATTCATTCCTACAAACTCCCTATCAACAAGAGGCTTCAGCCCCTTGCCTAGGGCATATCCATGGTTGGGGAATCTCGGTTCAATCGGCTGGGGCGAAGAAACGTTACGGTTTCTATCGCTACTGTGTTTAAGATTCTCCCAATGCCTTAAGAAGCGTGAAGCATTTTCCCCAGCCATGGCAGGCTTGGGCAAACTTGCGGGAAAAATTAGGTTAGGTTTGTTTATATCTTGCTGTACTCGTCTCGCATTCACGGTGTGACGTTAGATCTTTCGCATTCGTCGTTTTGCATTCATTGGGCCATCCATCATGGTTGATGCCCCACGGTGGGATAACGGGATTGACTCATTCCCCTGGGCCGAAGCCATTGCCCCAGGGATGGTGGATTGTGGGACGAAGTTAGCTGATGGAGGCTTTCACGCGGAGGACGATCACCTCCTCCGTTTCCTGTTTGATCAGAACCTAGACGGCTTCTTTCTGATGCGGCTAGAGCAACCCGTCGTTTGGCCCCCCGCCACCGATCCAGACGGGGGACTTGACGATATATTGCCCCATCTGCAAATTACCAAGGTTAACCGCGCCTTTTGCGATCAGTATCTGGCCCAGCCCAGCGATCTCCTGGGGTGGGCTTGGGCCGATTTCTTTGCCCACAATCCAGCCGTCGGACGGTTTGCCCTGAAGCAATTGCTCACCAGTGGTCGGGTGACCTTGGAGACAGAGGAGCGGCGTTTTGATGGGTCGGTGTTGGTGGCCGCAACCGATGCGATGTGCCTCTACGATGCCCAGGGGCGCGTCATCGGTTGCTGTGGGGTGCAGCGGGATATCACCGAGTTGCGACAGGCGGTTGCGTCTTTGCAGGTGTCGGAGCAGCAGTTGCGAGTTCAGGAAAAGCACCTACGCACGGCCCTAGAAGCGGCCCACATGGGTACCTGGGAATGGCATCTGCCCAGCGGTCGAGTCATTTGGTCTGCCAGCCTAGAAAAACTGATGGGTCTAGTTCCCGGCGGTTTCGATGGATCCATTGACAGCGTCAAAGCCATGATTCACCCGGAGGATCGGGATCGGGTGGCACAGGCGATCCAGCGGGCTATCGCCAAGACAGAAAACTACACCATTGAGTTCCGCTTTTTGCGGGTCGATGGTTCCGTGCGGTGGGCCTTGGGGCAGGGCACGGTGGAATACGATGACCAGGGCCACCCCCTTGTGATGCGCGGCGTGGATGTGGATATCACCGACCGCAAGGAAGCGGAGGAACGGCTCCAGGAAAGCGAGCGACGTTTCCGCAATATCTCCAGCAACCTGCCGGGGGCGATCTTTCGTTACGTGCTCCACGCCGATGGCAGCGACTCCATTAGTTACATGAATCAGGGTTGTGTGGAGGTTTGGGAGGTGGAGGCGGATCAGATCCTAGAGAATGCCCAAGCCCTGTGGAGCACCGTACACCCCGATGATCGTGCGGCCATGTGGGAGTCGGTGCAGGAATCGGCCCGCGACCTAACAACCTGGGGACATGACTGGCGCATCAATACCCCAAAGGGGCAGCAAAAGTGGATTCACGGGGTTGGTCGGCCTGAACGCCTCGACAATGGCGACACCGCCTGGGACACGATCATTTTTGACTATAGTGATCGCAAGCGGGCGGAACTGGCCCTCTCCCAAACCACCGCCCAGCTAGAATCCTTCATTGCCAATACCCCCGCCTTGGTCACGTTTATTGATGGTAACGGCATCTACCTCAATGTGAACCAAGCCGCAGCGGATCAGTTCCACCTTCAGGCCAAGGAGATGGTAGGGCAACCCATCTCAAGGTTTATCTCGCCGGATCTGGTTCCGCTATTTATGGAGCGGATTCAGCGGGTGATTACCAGCCAAACCCCCATGACGGTGGAGGATCGGATGACCCTAACCACTGGGAAAAAGGTTTTTAGCACCGTCATTTTCCCCATCATGACCCAGGCCGAGGACGGCACCGGGGCGATTGGCTCCATTGCCACCGACATTACCGCCCTGGTGGAGGCCCAGCAGATCAGCCATCGGCAGGCGGAGGAAGAGCGCCTTTTACGTACCCTCACCCAGCACATTCACCAGTCTTTGGATGTGGCTGAAATCTTGCAAACCAGTGTCGATGATGTGCGGCAATTGCTCCAGACGGATCGAGTTTTGGTCTACCAGTTCACCCCAAACTGGAGTGGCATCGTGGCCGTGGAGTCGGTGCAGCCCCCGTGGTTGCCAACCCTGGGCACCACCGTAGAAGATACCTGCTTTATGACCCACCCGGAAATGGTGGATCGCTATCGCCAGGGCGAGATCAGCCAGATTGCCGATGTGGCCCTGGCGGAGATGAATCCCTGCCATCGTCGGCTGCTCGAGGGCTTCCAGGTGCAGGCCAATCTGGTGATTCCCATTAATTATGGAGATACCCTCTGGGGGTTGCTGTGCGTACACCACTGCCGCGCCCCCCGGTCTTGGCTGGCCAAGGAAATCGATCTAGTAAAGCAACTGGCCGATCAACTAGCCATCGCCCTCTACCAGGGGGAGCTTTTAGCCCAAACGGCTCTGCTGGCCCAGCAGGAAAAGCTGCTCAACACCATTGTCACGGCCATCAGCGACAGCCTAGAACTGGAGGATCTGCTCCAGCGGGCGGCGGATCAAATGCTTCAGGTGTTCCAGGTGAGTCGTAGTCTGGTCATCCTCTGTCAGCCCACCGATCCGACCATGACCCACACCACCGCCGCCGCCGCTCCAGGCCTTGAAGGGCTCAAGGGCATCACTATTCCCATTGAGGGCAACCCCCACGCCCAGGCCATTTTGGCCCAGGAATTCCCCGTTGCGGTAGATGATGTCAACCAAGATCCCATCATGGATCCGCTGCGATCCACCGCCCACACCTACGCTATTGGGGCCATGCTGGCGGTGTCGATTCGCTATCGGGGCCAAGTCAAGGGGGTGCTGAGCCTTCACCAATGCCACCATCCTCGCCGTTGGAGCACCGAGGAGCAACAACTCATCAAACGGGTGGCGGATCACCTCGCGATTGCCATCCAGCAGGCGGAACTCTATCAGCAGGCCCAGGCCGAACTGGCGGAACGCAAGCGCCTAGAAGCCAAACTGCGCCATGAGGCGCTCCACGACAAGCTCACCGCCCTACCCAACCGAGTGTTATTTTTGGAGCGGCTCTCCCAGGCTATGACCCACCTGCGCCAGGTTAGCCCCAATCCAGCCGCCTGCCCCCCGCCCAACGCCAACACCGATGCCTACGATGGCGACCTGCGGGTGCCCGTTGGCCATCAGTTTGCGGTGCTGTTCCTGGATCTAGATCGCTTTAAAGTGGTCAACGACAGCTTGGGCCACAGCATTGGTGACCAACTTCTCTGTGCCGTTGCCCAGCGTCTGCTAAGCTGCCTGCGCCCCACCGACACCGCCGCCCGCCTCGGTGGAGATGAATTTGTGGTGCTGCTCACCCACCTTGCCGATAGCCAGGTCGCCGTGAACCTGGCTCGCCGCATCCATGCCGTCCTAGAAACCCCCATGATCCTAGAGGGCTACGAGGTCTTTGTGCGGGCCAGCATCGGCATTGCCCTCGGTTCCCTCGCCTACACCGACCCCAACCACGTCCTGCGCGATGCCGACATTGCCATGTACCAGGCCAAAAAAAGCGGTCGAGAATACGCCATTTTTGATGCCCCCATGCACGCCCGTGCCGTTCGGCAAATGCAGGTGGAAGGCGACCTTCAGCGGGCCATCGACCGCCAGGAATTTGTCCTGTATTACCAACCTGTGATCAATCTCAAAACCTTCCAGGTGGAGGGGTTTGAGGCGCTGATGCGGTGGCACCATCCCACCGCTGGCCTTGTGCCCCCCAACGACTTCATCCCCGTCGCCGAGAGTACGGGCCTGATCGCCAGCCTTGACCTGTGGGCGCTCAACCAAGCCTGCCAACAACTGCGCCAGTGGCAACTGCAATACCCCCACATCCCCCTCTCTATCAACGTGAATCTATCGGGCAAACAGTTCATGCGCCCCGATCTGATTCCCCAAATTGATCGCGCCCTCGTGGCCAACGAGATCAGCGGTCGGTACCTCAAAATTGAGATCACCGAGACCGTTCTCATCCAAAACGCCCAGGCCGCCATCGAACTCTTGCGCCAACTGCGACAGCGCCACATCCAAATCTGCGTGGACGACTTCGGGACAGGCTACTCCTCCCTCAGCTATTTGCACCGCTTCCCCATCGACATCCTCAAAATCGACAAATCCTTCATCGATTCCCTGCAAGGTCATCCTGCCTCACCCGTTTACCCTTCCTCCCCGGACAACTCTGACGACAATGGCACCATCGTTCGGGCCATCCTCAATCTGGCCAACAGCCTAAACCTAAAAGTGGTGGCCGAAGGCATCGAAACCCATGGGCAAATGCAGTACCTCCAAGCCCATCAATGCCACAGCGGCCAGGGCTATTTTTTTGCCCAACCCCTCACCAGCCACCAAGTCCAGGCTTTTTTGACGCAATACAATCCACAAATTGCCTAGGGGGCCATGCTCCAGGGCGGTGAGGGCCATGCCTGCTCATTCGTCGCCCCACCCCCACCTGCCAGGAAGTTTGGCCCACCCACCCCAACCCCGTCGGGAGAGTGCTACCATGCCTATAGTCAGTTTTCGGTAGATTACGCTTGTTTCATTTCATTTCGATTTCCGACACAGGTTCTTCTCCGTTTACTCGATACATTCGTCAATTCTGGAGAGAATCCTAATGTCTATTTATGTTGGTAACTTGTCCTACGATGTCACCCGTGAAGACCTAGAGCGCGTCTTCAACGAATACGGTGCTGTCAGCCGCGTTAGCCTGCCCATTGATCGGGAAACCGGGAAGCCTCGTGGCTTTGCTTTTGTGGATATGACCGCCGAAACCCAAGAAGACACCGTCATCGAAGCCTTGGATGGCGCTGAATGGATGGGTCGGGAAATGCGGGTGAACAAAGCTCGCCCCCGCGATGACAACCGTGACGCTAGCGGTAGCCGCTCCGGTGGTGGCGGCGGCCAATATCGTCGCACCAGTTTCTAGACCTCAGCTATGGGTCGATTTTCCCTTCAGCTTTAGCCGAAGGGTGATCTCCTTTAGCGACCAAACTCAAGGCTCTGCGATGCAGAGCCTTTTTTGCTGTGGCCAATAGTTGAATGGAACTATTGCAGAATGGAACGGTTGCAGGATGATTGAAGGCTGGGGGGGGTGATGCCGGATCGTACGATGGCTCGGTTCATATCTGGGGGATTTGCCCTAGTCCGTTGGGGGCTGGCCCTGTTCATCATCGGCTTCACCTGGGGGGCTCCGGCCCTAGCCAGCGATTGGTTACCCGTCACCCCTCCCGGCCTAGAGCAGCAGTTCATTGATGCCGCCTCTATCCAAACCCTGCCGGAAGGGACGATACAGGTGCGCAGCCTCTACCAAAATCAACGACAGCAGCCCACCCAGCGCACCACCTACACCACGGAATATCGCTGCCAGGAACGGCAGTTTCGGGACGTGGACTACAACGGCAAACCGGGCGATTTAACCTGGCGTTCGGTCGAGGGCGATCCCCTCAATGCCCAAACCCTGGACTATGTCTGTGCCCAAGGAGGTCAGGCTTCACCCACAGCACCCGCAACCTCCGAGGCTAAAAACTGACGGAAATCCTCATCCCGCTGGCTGAGCTTGGCCCAGGCCCCCCCCTGATCCTTGGCCCAGTTGACCCAGGCAGCACAGGCGGGGCGCTCGGTAGCATAGTGTCCGGCGTCAATCAGGATAATCCCGCGATCACGGGCCTCCTGGAACTGGTGGAATTTGCAGTCTGCCGTTAGGTAAGCCTGGGCTCCGGTTTTGGCGACAGCCCCCAAAAAGCTGGCCCCCGATCCGCCCAACACGGCAAGGCGCTGGATCGGTTGTTGGCGATCAATCGCCGGGGAATAGATTAACCGGGGCGGGGCGAGGATGTGCTGAATTTTGGCCAACAGGGCTTGCAGATCCGGGGCCGGGGTGAGGTCTCCCACACGGCCATAGCCTACCCCTGGCTGGGTGGGCACCACGGGTTCCGGGTTGTGCAGATGGAGCATTTGGGCCAGGGTATCCGCTGTCCCCCCCGCCACCTGGTCGAAGTTGGTGTGGGCGCTATAGAGGCCGATGCCGTGGGTGATGGCCTGGTAGACCATCTGCCCCACTGGGTCGCCCTGGGTAATCGATTTCAGCGGGCTAAAAATCAGCGGATGGTGGGCCAAGATCAGGTTCACCGCTATGCCCTGCTGCCGGAGGGCCAAGGCTTCCTCCATAACGGCCAGGGTGGGGGTGAGGCAAATTAGGACGCGGGCCGGATGATCGCGCACCCCTGATTCCACCTGCCAGCCGCAGTTATCCCAGCTTTCTTGCCATTGGGGGGGTGCCCAGGCTTCTAGACGCTGGATAAGGTCGGCAACGGTAATCGGGGTGCCCATGGTAAAACCGCAGAGAAAATCGCAGAAACGTTAGCAACGGGCCAGTTCTAAACGGCCAGACCCACCGGACAGGCGACATTGGTGCCGCCAAGGCCACAGTAGCCACCGGGGTTTTTGGCCAAATATTGCTGATGATAGGCTTCGGCATAGTAGAACGCTGGGGCATCCAAAATTTCGGTGGTGATGGTGCCGTAGCCCGCCGCCGAGAGCGCCTGTTGGTAGACCTGCTGGGAGGATTCCGCCAACCGCTTTTGGTCTGGCGAGTAGGTGTAGATGCCAGAGCGGTACTGGGTGCCCACATCGTTGCCCTGGCGCATTCCCTGGGTGGGGTTGTGGCTTTCCCAGAACACCTTCAGCAGTTGCTCGTAGCTCACCACCTGGGGATCGAACACCACCAAAACCACCTCGTTGTGGCCCGTCAGGCTAGAGCACACCTCTTGGTAGGTGGGGTTGGGGGTATAGCCCGCCGCATAGCCCACCGCCGTGGTGTAGACGCCCGCTTGCTGCCAAAATTTGCGCTCGGCTCCCCAAAAGCAACCGAGGCCAAACATCGCCGTTTCCATTCCATCCGGGAACGGGGGCTGAAGGGCATGGCGATTGACATAGTGTTGACTCGGTACCGACATGGGGGTGGTGCGCCCCGGCAGAGCGTCTTGGGGAGAGGGCATTTCCGTCTTTTTGCCTTTACCTAAGCCAAAGAAAACCATAGATCTTTCTGGAGTGCTACTTACCGTCTACGCTTACTATAGGCTAAGTTTCCCAGGGATGGCTTCGATAACCCAACGTGGATCTGCACCAGCTATACCAAGCCCTACGGCAACCTCCCAGTGCCCTTGGCCTGTTGCCCGAAGGGGGGAGACTGCGGCCCCAGTTTCACCTGCAATGGGTAGCGGAAACTGGGTCTACCAATCAAGATTTGATGGCCCAGATGATGGCGGGGGCGGCGGCGGGATCAGTCTTAATCGCAGGCACCCAGCAATCTGGACGGGGGCAATGGGGTCGAGTGTGGCAGTCGGAACAGGGGGGGCTGTATCTCTCCCTCGGACTGCGCCCAGAAATGACGGTGCAGCGCAGCCCCTACCTCACCCTGGCGAGTGCCTGGGGATTGGCAACCAGTCTCCGCCATCTAGGCATTCCGGTGCAGGTGAAATGGCCCAACGATCTCGTGGTAGAGGGTCGCAAACTGGGGGGCCTTTTAGTAGACACGCGGATCCAGGGGGATCGCGTTCCGGTCGCCGTGGTTGGTCTAGGGTTGAACTACAGTAACCCGGTGCCCCCCACGGGCATTTCGCTTCAGCAGATCTTGGCCTGCCCCCAGTCGGCGGTGCCTCTGACCGATCTATCTGCTCACCTCGGCAGCCTAGAGAACCTCGCCGCTGTGGCACTTTATGGACTGATGCAGGGCTATCATCGGTGGCAAAACCAGGGCGATCTAGCCTTTTTAAACCTCTACCAGCAGCACATGAGCCATTTAGGTCGAACGGTGGTCGTGGGTCAAAACCAGGGCACGGTGACGGGGATCGCACCCTCCGGGAACCTGAAGGTGCAGATCCCGTCTGATTCGGCTGGGATCTTCCTAGAGATGGAGGTTAAACCCGGCGAAGTCACTTTAGGCTACAATGCGTAGCGATTGGTAGGTGCTACCCTCCAAAGCCTGTTTCTACCCACCGCTGTCCTGAATCCAACGTTTTCCCCACGTCGTCTCTTCCCCCACGTAAACTAGCCCATGCAACCTCCGGTTCCACCCCCCAATGCAGCGGCCATCGTCATTCCTGAGCCTGCCTCTGCGCCGATTATGGCCGAGAGTTTGCTAACCCCGGCCCCAGCCCCCAGTGCAACGGTGGGCACCCCTGAAGCGAGCCCAGAACTGAGCCCCAGTCCGGCGGTCAGCCCCGGCCCTAGGATGGCCCCTGCTGCCCCCAGTCCTGCTGCCCCCAGCCCCGCTATTCCCCGTGCCGCCGATCTGGTTGTTCCTGGGCAAGTTGCCGCCGATGAATCGGTGCCCGCAGGTTACAACAGCGTGTTCATCGACCCCACGGGCTACAACGTTGGAGCCACCGAAGCTCCGGCGACGCCGAGTGTGGTGTTTTCTGATCGGGCAACGGGCTGTCAAATCACGGTGGCTGGTGGACAAACCGCCTCAAGCTGTGGCACCGCCTCTGCCACCATCCCTGGTTCTGGCATTGCCGCTACCTCCAACGGTGCCCTAACCGCGACGGGTGACCTGGTGGGAGGATCGCGGTTGCCTTCCGGGCCAGTGACCGTTAGCCCCCGTGGCATGAGCCTCAACAGCACCATGGTGGTCAGTCGTGCCGCCCTGAATGATCGAATTCGCCCCCTCAATATTCTGCGTCGGGGTAACGAAGAATTTGTCTTTCCCCTCTCGATTCCAGCACCGATTTCTTCCGTGTTTGGTTGGCGAATGCACCCCATCCACCAAACCTGGCGCTTCCACTCCGGTACTGACCTAGCTGCTCCCATGGGTACCCCAGTGCTGGCCACCCAGGCCGGACGGGTGGCGGTGGCAGGATCCCTGGGGGGCTACGGGTTGACGGTGATTTTGCGCCACGGTGACGGCAACCTAGAGTCCCGCTACGCCCACCTGGCTCAAATTGCGGTGCGCTCTGGAGAATGGATTGAGCAGGGTGAGGTAATTGGCCTCGTGGGTAGCACCGGAACCTCCACTGGCCCCCACCTGCACTTTGAGGTACGGCAACTGACGGGCGATGGCTGGGTAGCGATGGATCCTGGCGAAGTGCTGGAGTACGGCATCGCCAACCTGATGAACCTCATCAACAACCCGATGGCAGCGCTAGGGCAAGGCACATCTACCCCCACCGAAGCCAGCGCCGCCGATTCCCCAGATACCCTGGTAGACTACCCCTACCGTCCGGCCCAGCCTAACGCCAGCTAATGGATCTGAGATACGGCTTAATTGGATGACTTGGAAACCTTGAGGCGGCCCATGGCCTTCACCCGCAGCTACCCAATTCGGTTTCAGGATACCGATGCAGCGGGGGTGGTTTATTTTGCCCGTGGCCTTACCATTTGCCATGCCGCCTACGAAGACTCCCTTCAGGCCGCTGGGGTGGATGTCAGAACCTTTTTTAGCCCCACGGCTTCCTTGGCCTACCCGATTGTTCACGCCAGCATGGACTACCACCGCCCCCTCTGTTGCGGAGATATCGTCACCATCACCCTCCGCCCTATGCGGTTGGAGGAGGCCAGTTTTGAGGTCGCCTACCACCTCTATCGTGAGACCGAGACCGGGGCCGACCGCCCCCTAGCCGCCGCCCTCACCCGTCATGTGTGCATCGAAACCCAGCCCCGCCGCCGCCATCCGCTGCCCGTGGAGATGGTGCAGTGGCTTCAAACTTGGGGTGCAACCTAGTCGGATACAATCAAGCTGTTTTTTAACGGGGGTGAGGATGATCGAACTGGAGTCTAGCCGTTGGCAAGAATGGCTGTTCGTAGGCGGTTATGTCTCGTTTTTGGTCATCATTGCCTGGTTAGCGGTGGGGCCAAAGCGTTAGAGGGGCAGGGGTGAGGGCGAAGGGCCAGGGCAAATGGATAGTTATTTCCATGGAATACTCTTAGGCCGTTGTCAAGCGTCGCTAAATAGCCGTACGATGTCGCGTCTCCAGCCAGGTTAAGACCCATTACTCAGGCTTCAGCGCTTCAATTAAGGTATTTGGAATCACCGCATCATCCCAGGCGGGCGGTTCCTCCCCCAAGCGCACAATCACCAGGTCATAGGAGGGCAAAACGTACACCTTCTGATGGTGGCGACCATCCAGGTAAAACGCCTTGGGATCGAGAAAGGGGGCCGAGGAGGCCGAGTTGACGTTGGGATAGTCGGGGGTGCGGGCCTTAATCCACAGGTGCATCCCGTAGGTGGGTTCTAAGGGAGACTCTTGGCGCATTTGGTCGATCCAGTCCGCCGGAATCACTGGATTGTCGCTCACCTTGCCCTGGTGCAACAGCATATGCCCCACCCGCAGCCAATCCGGGGCGGTGGCAAAGAAGCAGCAAAACGCCTTGGCACTGCCCCCCGGTCGATCCATCCACAAAAACGTGTCCTCGGCCCCGATAGGTTGCCACAGGCGGCTAGAGAGGTATTGGCCAAAGGATTCGCCCGTGGCCGCTTCTAGCACAAAGGCCAGCAGTTGAGAATTGACGTTGTTGTACTCATAAACCTCTCCCGGAGGCTGGGCTTGGGGAATCGACAGGGCCAAGCGGCGCAGGTTCGATCCACCGTAGAGCTTCACCAGGTCGGAACTCAGGGAAGCGGTGCGGTCGTCATTCCGCAGACCCGACTTCATATAAAGCAAATCCTCCAGGGTGATGTCCCCACGGGGATCGTTGGCCCACTCTGGTAAATAGTCCCCCACCCGATCCGATAGGGCGTTGATATGCCCCTCCGCCATGGCCACACCGATCAGCAGACCCAGCAGATTTTTGGTCATGGACATGCCATTGACCGGGCTATCTGGGCCGTAGCCCTGCCAGTAGCGCTCGAAAATGAGGCGATCTCGATGCAGTACCAGCAGCGCCATGGAGTTTTGGGCCTCCGCAAAGGCCGCCACCTCTTCGAGTACCGCTGGGGAGAGTTCTCCTGGTACATCCCGTGGCTCAGCTACCGTCCAGGGCGGCGGCGTGGGGTTCCCTGGTACCGGATAGCGGGGCCGATACCAATCTGCTGAGGTAATGGGCCGATCTGGATAGCTGAGGGATCGCGTCCACAGTCGCCAATCTACGCGGTTAGCCAGGATCCCCAGGATGCCCAGGACAACGATCCCAACTCCTGCCCCGGCTTTGAGCCCAAGATGCTGCATAGAACACAGTCTTTTAACGAAGAATTTACTAGAGTATCCACAATTTGGCGATGCCAATCACCTCGGTTACTTGGCGATGGGAACCGACAACTTGTGCGCTCTGCCCTGTAGGCCGACCTACAGTGATACTCTAATAAAAAGATAAAGGCGTTGGGGTTGGCCGGGGGTTTCCTTGGTTAGGCCACGCTTGATGTGACAGGTTGTGCTCTGTGCGCCTGTTGCCACTAGTAGGGTTAAGAGAGTTGCAAGTTAACTATGTACAATCCAAGTGTGAGCGGCGGCAACGCCAGCAGCCTTGCTGGTAGCCGTTTATTTTTATACGAGGTGCAGGGCCTGCGCCAAAATGCAGAAACCGATATGATGAGCAACCCCATTCGCAAGAGTGGCAGCGTCTTCATCACGGTGTCCTACAACCGTATGAACCAAGAAATGCAGCGGATTACCCGCATGGGCGGCAAAATTGTCAGCATCCGCCCCATGGAAACGGTGGGAGCCATCGCCAACGCCACCCCGACGGTGATTGAGTCAGCGCCTGTGACCCCTGAACCCACAGCAAAGCCCATGACTCAAGCCACCCCCAAGGCCTCCAAGGCCGATGTTCCGGTCAACCTTTACAAGCCCAACTCGCCCTACGTGGGCAAAGTGCTCTCCAATGAGCCCCTAGTTGGAGATGGTGGTCTAGGCATTGTCCAACACATTACCTTTGACCTCTCTGAGGGCAATCTCCACTACGTGGAAGGGCAGAGCATCGGCATTATCCCCGCAGGCACCGATGCCAACGGCAAGCCCCACAAACTGCGCCTCTATTCCATCGCCTCCACCCGCCACGGCGACCACATGGACGACAAAACCGTCTCCCTCTGTGTGCGTCAGTTGGAATACAAGAGTCCTGAATCCGGCGAAACCGTCTACGGTGTGTGCTCCACCTACCTCTGTAACATCGAACCGGGCGCTGATGTAAAAATCACTGGCCCCGTGGGCAAGGAAATGCTGTTGCCCGACGACCCCGACGCCACCATCATCATGCTGGCCACTGGGACAGGGATCGCGCCCTTCCGCGCCTACCTGTGGCGGATGTTTAAGGAAGCCGAGCGCAAGGCCAACTCTGACTATCAGTTCAAGGGCTTAGCTTGGCTGATCTTTGGTGTGCCCTACACCCCCAACATCCTCTACAAAGAAGAGTTGGAAGCCATCCAGAACGAATACCCCGACAACTTCCGCCTCACCTACGCCATCAGCCGCGAGCAGCAAAATCCCGAAGGGGGCCGGATGTACATCCAGCACCGGGTGGCCGAACACGCCGCCGAACTGTGGGAACTGATGCAGAAGCCCAACACCCACACCTACATGTGCGGTCTCAAGGGTATGGAAGACGGCATCGATGCAGGCATGTCCGCCGAAGCCAGCAAGCACGGTGTGGACTGGACGGAGTTCCGCAGGCAAATGAAAAAAGACCACCGCTGGCACGTCGAAACCTACTAGGTTCGCAGACGGCCCTCACCCCCATCCCCTCTCCCACAGGGAGAGGGGATCTAGAGATTCCTTCAAAGTCCCTCTCCCAGATTGGGAGAGGGATTTATGGTGAGGGCGAACGGTCAACCAGAAAACGTACTGCCGATTGAATTCGCTAAGGGAAGGGGGAAACGCCTTCCTTTTTTATTGGCTCCCGTCTCCCTTTACAATTAGACCCAGAGCGCGTCGTTAGGGGTATAGAACTTTGGGTATCAACGTTGGGCTGCTGGGGTTGGGTACCGTGGGCTCAGGCACCGCCAAGATTCTCCTGGATCCAGAGGGCCGTCATCCGCTGCTCCGCCAGATTACCCTGGCCAAGGTGGGGGTACGAAATCTCGACAAACCCCGCCGCGTTGAGATTCCCGCTGATTGCCTGACGATGGATCTTGAGAGCATCGTCACCGATCCCGCTGTGGATGTGGTGGTGGAACTGCTGGGCGGGCTGGAACCTGCTCGTAGCTTGATCCTGAAGGCCATCGCCCAAGGTAAACACGTCGTTACCGCCAACAAAGCGGTGATTGCCCGCTACGGCGACGAAATTTTTACGGCAGCGAACGAAGCTGGGGTCTACGTCCTCCTCGAAGCAGCGGTGGGGGGCGGCATTCCCGTCATCCAGCCCCTCAAGCAAGCCCTGGGGGTAAACCGCATCCAGGCCGTAACGGGGATCATCAACGGCACCACCAACTACATCCTCACCCGAATGCAGCGGGAGGGCGGCGACTTTGAACCAATCCTGGCCGATGCCCAACGGCTGGGCTATGCCGAGGCCGATCCCTCCGCCGATGTGGACGGGCTAGATGCCGCCGACAAAATCGCCATTTTGGCCTCCCTCGCCTTTGGGGGGCGCATTAAGCTCTCCGAGGTCTACAGCGAAGGGATTCGTCACGTTTCCGCCGCCGATATTACCTACGCCAAGGGTCTAGGGTTTGTGATTAAGCTGCTTGCCATTGCCCGCCGCCATGCTGGGGGTGAAGATAGCGTTGAAGAACTCGAACTGCGCGTCCATCCCACCCTGGTTCCCGAAAGCCACCCGCTGGCCTCGGTCAACGATGTGTACAACGCCATTGTGGTGGAGGGCGAACCCATCGGCCAAGTGATGTTCTTTGGGCCAGGGGCCGGAGAAGGGCCAACCGCCAGCGCCGTGGTGTCGGACATTGTGAACATTGCCGCCACCCTGGTTTCGGGCCAAGGCCGCGAGGTAACGCCCAAAACCGCCAACCCTCTGCTGGCCTGTAGTCACCAGCACTACTGCAAAGTTAGCCCCATGGCCGATATCGTCAGCCGTTTCTATGTGCGGCTGCTGGCCAAGGACGAACCGGGCGTTATCGGCAAACTGGGTCTGTGCTTTGGGGATCATGCCGTCAGCTTGGAATCCATCGTGCAAACGGGCATCCACGACGATGGGGCCGAAATTGTCATCGTTAGCCATGAGGTCACCGAAGCCAACTTCCAAACCGCCCTGGACGAAATCCGCGCCTTCCCCGAAATTGCCAGCGTCGCTAGCGTCATCCGCGTCTTGTAATTCTGGGGATCCCCACCTTCCCCAATCCGTCCCACTCTGACTATCCCTTTATCCTGTTTGCGATTCACCGCCATGACTGCCATTCCCGACAGCCTCGAAACCGCCATTGCCCAAGCCCGTGAGGCCACCCGCGCCGCCCTCCAGGCCGGGGTGCCCCGCATGACCGTCGAACTGGTCTATTCCGAACTGAAGGGAATGCCCGTGGCGGAGCAGTTCTACCCGGTGCTGCAAGAGATGGGGTTGGCTTTCAAAATGTACTTCCCCGATGCCGGAGCAGCGGCCCTGGCGCGGCGGGACTGGGGCGACCCGGAGTTTTCGGTGCGGGGCATTGGCGAAATTAAGGGCCAAATGGAGCCGGACGACCAAGCCTACCTGTTTGTGGAGCCGTCCTCGGTGGAGGTGTCCCAAGTCGAAGAAATGTGCAACCAGGCCGGGGACAAGTTTGTGATTATGCTGAACCCCAAGCTAGAGGACGTGGCCACCATCGGCATTGGCTATGCGGGGCGGCAATTACGGGAACGCTTCCTCAGCACCCTGGAACCTGCCTACTACCTGCGGCCCATGGCTGGGGCGGTGCTGCTGCGGGCCTACCCTGGGCCTTGGCAAGTGTGGCAGGAAACCAGCGAGGACAACTATACCCTGGTGGCGGAACTGCCCCAAAAACCCTCCGGTGAAGCCCTAGATCGGATCCTGTTAGGGGAACCTTCCACCGACAGCAGCGCCGCCCCCAGTTCGGATGCCCCCCCACGGCCTCGACGGGGTGGTTTTTTGTCGGATCTGCAAAACTTCCTCAAGGCGCTGAGTCAGTAGCCTGTAGCCTAGGGCACGGTTTCACTGGGCCAAAACAACCAAAAATGCTAAATGTCCGGATTTGCCGACAAATGCCCTTTGGCGGTTTAAAACGGTAGAGCAAGCCTCCTAAACTGTGGATACCTAATATGGTGTCCGGTGTCCCCCCATGCGGTGTCACCTGGCACAGTGCCCCAGCGCTGCTGCTACATTATGGACATTAGGGCTTAGGAAGGTTGATGTCTTTGGGCTGTCAGCCATCACGAACCTTCATCACTGGCGAGTAACTGAATCTATGCGAATTCTGAAAACCCAGACCCTCCGAGGGCCGAACTACTGGAGCATCCGCCACCCCAACCTGATTTTGATGCGGTTGGATTTGGAGGATCTCGCAGACCGCCCCTCCGACCAAATTCCTGGGTTTTACGAAGCGCTGTCAGCCACCCTACCCAGTTTAATCGAGCATTTTTGTTCCCCAGGGCATCGCGGCGGGTTCCTCAGCCGAGTACGCCAGGGCACCTACATGGGCCACATCGTCGAGCACGTTGCCCTGGAACTGCAAACCCTAGCCGGAATGCCCACGGGCTTTGGCCGCACCCGAGGCACCGTGGAGCCTGGGGTTTATCAGGTGGTGTTTGAATACCAAAACGAGCAGGCCGGACGCTACGCCGCCAGGGCCGCTGTGCGCCTCTGCAACAGCCTGGTGGAAACGGGCCACTATGCCAAGGAAGAACTAGAGCAGGACATTGCCGACCTAACGGAGTTCCGCCTCGATGCCGCCCTTGGCCCCAGCACCGAGGCCATCGTCCGCGCCGCCGAAACCAAGGATATCCCCTGGCTGCAACTGCCCACCCGCGCCATGATCCAACTGGGCTATGGTCGCTACCAGCAGCGCATCCAGGCCACCCTCAGCAGCAAAACCAGCATCCTGGCGGTGGAACTGGCCTCGGATAAGGAAGGCACCAAGCAAATCCTGCGGGATGCCGGGATCCCCGTTCCCCGGGGCACCGTCATTTACTACCAAGACGAACTAGAGGAAGCCATCAACGACGTGGGCGGTTTCCCCATTGTGGTGAAGCCCCTAGACGGCAACCACGGACGCGGCATCACCATCGACATCAGCAGCTACGAAGCGGCAGAGGAAGCCTACGAAGCGGCCCGCGAGGTGTCTAGTGGCGTGATCATCGAGCGCTTCTACAAAGGGCGGGATCACCGAGTACTGATGGTCAACGGTCGCGTGGTGGCGGTGGCGGAACGGGTGCCTGCCCATGTGGTCGGCGATGGCCATTCCACCATCGAGCAACTGATTGAAATCACCAACCAAGATCCCCGCCGGGGCGACGGCCACGATAACCTGCTGACCCGCATCACCGTAGACCGCACTACCTGGCAACTGCTAGACCGCAAGGGCTACACCCTCGAAACCGTGCTGCCCAAGGGCGAAATGTGCTACCTGCGCTCCACCGCCAACCTCAGTACCGGGGGCATCGCCATCGACCGCACCGACGAAATCCACCCCGATAACGTGTGGATTGCCCAGCGCATCGCCAAAACCATCGGCCTGGATATTGCCGGGATCGACGTGGTGACGACGGACATTTCCAAGCCCCTGCGCGAGGTGGATGGGGTGATTGTGGAGGTGAACGCCGCTCCGGGGTTGCGGATGCACATCTGCCCCAGCGAAGGTATCGCCCGCAACGTGGCGGAACCCATCCTGGAAATGCTCTTCCCCCCCGGCACGCCCACGCGGGTACCGATTGTCTCCATCACCGGCACCAACGGCAAAACCACCACCACCCGCCTGATCGCCCACATCTTTAAGCAGACGGGTCAAGTGGTGGGCTACACCACCACCGACGGCATTTACATCGGCGAAAACCTGGTGGAAGCCGGAGACACCACGGGTCCCCAAAGCGCCCAGGTGATTTTGCAGGATCCCACCGTGGAGGTGGCGATTCTGGAAACGGCACGGGGTGGAATGCTGCGTTCGGGTCTGGCCTTCAAAGCCTGCGATGTGGGCGTGGTGCTGAACGTCGCCGCCGACCACCTGGGCATTGGCGACATCGAAACCGTGGAAGACCTGGCCCATCTGAAGAGCATCGTGGCGGAAACCACCCGGCCCAGCGGCTATGCGGTGCTGAATGCCGACGATCCCCTGGTGTCGGCCATGGCCCAGCGGGTGAAGGGGCAAGTGGCCTACTTCTCCATGGATCCCCACAACGAACTGCTGCGGAAACACACCCAGCAGGGGGGCCTTGCCGCCATCTACGAGCATGGCTATCTGTCCATCCTCAAGGGCGACTGGCTGCTGCGGATTGAGCAGGCCGAAAAAGTACCCCTTACCATGGGCGGGTTGGCCCCCTTCCAAATTGCCAACGCCCTCGCCGCCAGCCTCGCCGCCTTTGCCCAGGGGGTCAGCATCGAGCACATTCGCCAAGCCCTGCACAGCTTCCAATCCGGTGCCCAGCAAACCCCAGGCCGGATGAACCTGTTTAACCTAGGCCGCTTCCATGCCCTGGTAGATTATGCCCACAACCCCGCGAGCTACGAAGCCCTAGGCGGCTTTGTGAAGAACTGGCCCGGTCGCTGCATTGGCGTGGTGGGTGGCCCTGGGGATCGCCGCGATGAAGACTTTATCGCCCTCGGCAAACTGGCGGGGCAAATCTTTGATGAGGTGATCGTTAAGGAAGACGACGACACCCGTGGTCGTCCCCGTGGCGATGCCGCCAAGTGGATTGTCCACGGCCTAGAGGAAGTGCCCACCGCCGCCAGCTACCGCACGATTCTGAACGAAACCGAGGCCGTCAACACCGCCCTAGACGCCGCCCCCGACGATAGCTTAGTGGTGATCCTGCCCGAAAGCGTCAGCCGCGCCATTGGCCTGATCCAAGCCCGGAATCCCCTTCCCAACGCAGTCCCATCAACGACGGAAACCTCCGAACCCGTTGTTCCCACCTCTGATCAATACGCTGAAATTCACAGCTAGTTGGCGCGTTGGGGATAGAATCCCGGTTTCTTCTTGTGTTTACTCCGAGGATGTCGCTAGGGAATCGAGAAACCGGGGTTCTGTGTTGGGACGGATTCAGCAATTCTCAGTATGACTAGGCTGGCGAATAAAATACCGCTCAGGCTGAGCCTGTCGAAGCCTTTTCACCCTTCGACAGGCTCAGGGCGAATGGCCAATTTGCCAAAATAAGAATTGCTGGGACGGATTAGGCTGTCCTGAAGGGCTAGGAAGAACTTGGTACACTGGAAAGCAGTCTCCCGCTGACTCAGCCACACTAACCCCTGCCGTTGTCTTCACGCGCTTGATGATGCTAACCGTCTTGCCTCTGCCGTCCCCCGTTGTGCCCCCCACCTTAGCCCTGTTGGGGATGGACAGCATCCTCTCCACCCAGGGCATTATGGTGATGCTGCTGGTGGCCTATGCCGGGGCCATGTGGATGTTCCTGAAAAGTGCCCCCAAGGTCTACACCATCATGGTCTCTGACCTGGAGGTGGCCCGCCGCTTCTACGAAGGAATGCTGAACCTGCCAGCGGCGGAAGTGCCCCTGCACTACTACTACAACTACGAGCAAACCCTCGGCACGGGCGGGCTAGACCCCTTTTACATGGGTGGCACCTCCAGCCTAGCAGGGGCGGGGCCAGCGGGCGGGCCGGATGGGCTGTGGTATCAACTTCGCAAAAACACCCAACTGCACATTATTTCTGGGGCCAGCCTCGGGCAGCGCAATCGCCAGCGCCACGTTTGTTTCGACCGCAAATGTTTGGAATACATCCTCATGCGGGTACAACTCACGGGCATTCAGCACAAAATTCGCACCGAAACTCCGCTTAACTTTCTGGTTAAGGACTACGAAGAACAGATTATCGAACTTGCTGAGGTCGATGGTTGAGTTTATGGTTTCAACTCGATGTAGATCTCATCCTAAATCCGGCTCATTTACCTCCGGTATCATCAGCAGGCGAGGTCTCCTCGAGACCTACCGTTTGTTAGGCCAAGAATCGGAGTTTTCCAATTCGGATATGGAACACTCTTAGACCCTTTTTTAACCGGAGTCCGTCTACCACGGGGATACGGGGACTGGGAAGAGCCCTGCTTAATTCCGTTGGCTGGCGGGCAAAATGAGGGCATCGGTGAGGGGGGCAACCCGTTGGCGTGGCGTGGCATGGTAGCCGTTGGCATCGAGCTGTTTGATGCGCTCGAAGAATGCCTCATAGAAGCGCTCTAGACAATCGCAGAACCAGGCTTGGTAGTGGGGCCAATGGTCGCGATGGTCAAAATCCACGTTCTCCAGCACACAGGCAATCACGCAGGTTTGATCGCCGCTGTCGTCCCAAATCAGGGGTAGGCCAATGTCGTCGGCGATCAGTTCTCCCTCGTGGGCCAGCAGATAAAAGTGGGCGTGGGCATCGATGCCGGAGAGCAGCAGTTCGGTATAGAGGCTGCGGTGGTCTAAATCGAGAATGGCGTTGAGCCGAAAACCTGCCCTAGCAATGGCAAAGCCCATTGTCGTCTCTGGGGTAGGGTTTCCTGGCTTCACCAAGCTGCCTAGGCGATCCATCTGCTCGCACAGGCCCGTCCAGAAGTCTAAATTGGCCTGCTGGGCGTCGGTCAAGGGTTCCGGCTCTGGCTCTGGCTCTGGTTCTGCCGCAACATTCGTCTGATTTGGGGAATCCCGATCATCGGCCCCATCGTCAGACTCGCCCAGGTTGTCCTGAAGGGGGGTGAAATTCACGGCCATGGCGTTTTTGCCGATGCACCATAGCTCCACCTCCACGCCCAAAAAGTTGACCTGATCTTGGCCCAACTGATTCAGCCAGTCGAGGGTTTGCTGGTGCTCAGCGGTGAACTCGGCGGCAACCCACACCACGGTTTCCGCCTCCGCTAGGGCTGCTCCAGTAATCAAGTGCCCGATGTGATGGGTTTCGGTGGCACCCGGATAGACGGCGACGAGGACGATCTGATCGGTCTCAGCATCCTGAAACAAACCGTACTCTGGGGTGGTCTCAGTATCGGCTTCAGCGGCGTCACCCTCCGTCAAGGGAGCCAGAGCAAGGCCCAGGGCATCGCTGAGCAATTCCAGGTTTTCGGCCTCGGCCAGCCAGTGCTGAAAATCGGCGGCGTTCTGCCAATAGTCGGCGGGGTTGATTTTTTCGAGCCGTCCCAGTTTGGGTTTGGCAGATTGCTTAGGCCGCATGGAAAAGTTACTCAGCAGGTCGGTTTGTGATCCTACGCTCTATTATGGCCTAGGGCGTCTTCATCTCACCCGACCGGGATTTCAGGGGTTAGTAAATCTCGGGTTCGGCCTGGGGTACGGCGAAGTTAGAGGGGTCGTTGAGATAGCGAAGGGTGTCCTCCTCTAGGCGGTGGATCAGGTAGGGTTCTAGGGCATCGGCGTGGCGCAGGGCGGCCAGATAGCCTTCCAGAAAGAGGCGGAGGTCGCTGGTACGATACCCTCGGTGCCAGTGGTCTACAAAGGCATCGGTTATCCGCTGATAGTAACGAACCGCTTTGGCATCCTGAAGCATAGGTCTCTTGGTGATGGCTGCACTACGACTGGGAATCAAGGCGTTCCCTTAATATTAAAGTTCCCGTTTTTGAGGGAACTACACCCTGCCCCTTAATGTAGCTTCATAATTAGCCCAGAACCGATGGCGTTAACAACTTATAATCTTTGGCTACCCTTGGGCCGCTGGATCCTGGGGGGGAATTTCGACGGTGAAGATGCTACCCCTGGGCTGGTTGTCAGTAACGGAGATGGTGCCGCTGTGGGCTTCTACGGCAATTTTGCAGAAGGCTAGGCCCAATCCCATTTGGTTGACCCCGGTGATCAAGGATCCGATCTCGTACTTTTCAAAGATTTTTTGGCGTAGCTCCAGGGCAATGCCGGGGCCAAGATCGGCAATGGCAATCTTAAGTCCGCCACCCGCTTGGTAGGTGGCGGAGAGGGTGATTTTGGATCCGTCTGGGGAAAACTTGATGGCATTGGAGAGCAAGTTATCCAGCACTCGCCGAAAGAGGGTGGGATCCACCTGGACAGGGTACTGCCCCGGGGGCGGAAATTGGGAGAGCAGGCCCAAGCGTTTCTGGGCGGCGACATCGTTCATGCCGACTAGGGCGGCTTGGCAAAATTCCACCAGATCCACGGGTTGCTTCTGAAGGGTAAGCTTGCCCAGTTCCAGTTTGGACATCAGCAGTAGGTCGTCGATCAACGCCTTCAGTTCGTAGCTACAGGCCAGAATTTGCTCCAGTTTGCGCTCCTGCTTTTCTGGCGGCAGGTTGGGATAGCGCATAATTTCCGCCGCCAGGATCACGCTAGAGAGGGGGTTACGCAGGTCATGGATGATCATTTTCACCATGTCCTCCCGCAGTTGCAAGAGCGCCTGAAGGTTGTCGTACTGCTGTTTTATCCTCAGCATGGATTTGAGTCTGGCCCGCAGTTCGGCACTGTTGACGGGCTTGGCAATGAAGTCATCGGCCCCGGCATCGAGGCAGCGGGCTAAGTCCTGCTTGGAACTGAGGGAGGTGACCATGATGATGGGTAGGTTGCGCCAGTGGCTATCCTGCTTGAGGATGCGGCACAGCTCTAGGCCGCTCATGTTGGGCATCATCACGTCCAACAAGATTACATCGGGCTTGAAGGTGCCTATCAAGTCCAGCGCCTCTTGGCCCCCAGAGGCATAGTGCAACTGGTAATTTTCCTGGCACAGCAGGGTATCGATGACATCAAAGTTATCGATTTCGTCATCGATCACCAGAATCGACGGCAGGGTTTCCTCCCAGAGGATGGAGGGGGATTGATCAAGCATGGGGAACCTCCGCTAAAAGTCGTTGCATGGCCTCCACCAAGGACTTCAGCCTAACAGGCTTGGTGAGGTAGTCGTTTGCCCCTGCCTCAATACAGTTTTCCCGATCCTTGGCCATGGCTAACGCCGTGAGGGCAATGATGGGCACCGTGGCGGTGGCGGGGATGGCCCGCAGTTGGCGAATGGCGCTGAGGCCATCCAAAATCGGCATCTGCACATCCATCAAAATCAGGTCAAAGGTTTGGTGGGCACAGAGGTCGAGGGCTTCTTGGCCGTTGCTGGCCACCACCAATTGAAAGCCCCGATGGCCCAGGTAGCCCGACAGGGTCGCCACGTTGGCTGGGTTGTCTTCGGCCAGGAGAATACGGGGGCTGGAGGGGGGCGGAGCGGCAACGGGGGATAACGAGGCGTCCTTAGGGGCGGGGAAGTTCCCTAACCGAGCGAGGGACTGGTGCAGGGTGGAACGACTGACGGGCTTCACCAGATAGTCAAAGGCTCCTAGGGCCAAACTTTGGGAGCGCTCGTCTAGCACCGAGGTAATCAGCACCGGAATGGCCTGGGTTAGGGGATTGGCCTTAAGCTGGCTCAGCACCTCGGTGCCGGGGAGATCGGGCAGCATCAAGTCCAAGATAATCAGGGCGGGCGGTTGGGCCTGGGCCTGGGTGAGGGCTTCTGCCCCTAGGGCACAGGTGTGAGGTCGCAGACCAAACTCCTCCAGGTAACGGCTGATCTGGGCCGCCGCCGTGGGACGGTCTTCCACCACTAGCACCGTGGCCCCAGTGGGAATCGTGGGCATCGCCGGATCTGGGGGATCCTCGGTGTGGGCCATGGCGGCATAGGGTAAATGCACCGTGAAACAACTGCCCTGCCCTAGGGTACTGGTAACGGACACCTCACCCCCGTGAAGATCCACTAGTTGCTTCACCAGGGCCAGCCCCAGTCCTGTGCCCGTATATTGACGATTGAGGGCGCTGTCGATCTGCATGAAGGGTTTGAACAACTGGCCGATGGCGTCGGGGGCCATACCAATACCGTTATCTTGGATGGCAAAGTGGATCCAAGGTTGGCCTTGATCGTAGTCGGTGGAAACCGTCAGCGACACCTGGCCACCGTGGGGGGTAAATTTCACGGCGTTGTTTAGCAGGTTAATCAACACCTGGCGAATCCGCAGTTCATCCACCACCAAATCCGACAGGTTGGGGGGAATGTGGGTGGAGAGGCGGATTTCCTTTTGGGTGGCCTGTTGACGCACAAAGGTAAGGCTAGAGTCACACAGGTAGGAGATGGACACCGCCGCCCGTTGTAGGGTGAGCTTGCCCGATTCGATCTTAGCCAGATCGAGGATGTCGTTAATCAGGGCCAACAGGTGTCGGCCACTGCGCTCGATGGTGGCGATGGATCGGCTCTGTTCTGGGGTCATGGGGCCAAACACCTGCTCCTGGAACCCTTCGGTCATGCCCAGGATGGCGTTGAGGGGGGTGCGGAGTTCGTGGCTCATGTTGGCCAGAAATTCGTCCTTGAGGCGGGTGGCGCGGGCCAGTTCGGCGTTGGAGAGGATGAGTTGTTCGTTGGTGGCCTGTAGTTTTTGGGCCGCTTGCTTTTGTTCAGTCACGTCTTCGGCAATGCCCGCTAGACGGTAGACGTTGCCCTCAGCATCGCGTACCTCAAAGCCCCGGTCGTGGATCCAGCGCAGGGTGCCGTCGGGTAATTTGACTCGGTATTCCTCATCAAAGGCCAGGTTTTCCTTGACATTGCGGCGCATTCGAGCCAAATCTTCGGGATAGATGGATTCTAGCCAGGAAATGGGCCGTTCCCTCAGGCTATCGAGGGATTGCTGCCACAGGGTTTCGTAGGCGGGGCTGACGTAGAGCAAATTTCCGGCCAAGTCTCGCATCCAAAATACCCCAGCAATGTTTTCGGCCAGTTGCCGGAATTTCTCCTCGCTTTCCTGAAGGGCCAGTTCCACCTGCTTGCGATCCCGCATGTCGAAGGTGGTGGTGCGGCTGTAGAGGTACTGCCCTTGATCATCCCGCACGGCCATCGAACTGAGCAACACCGGAAACACCGTGCCGTCCTTGGTCACGAGTTCAAATTCCAGATCCTTCACCCAGCCCGTTTGCTGAAAGCGGTGATAGGAGTTGGCAAATAACTGTTGGGATTTGGGGGTGAGGAAGTCGCTGATAGATCGACCAATCACCTCGTGGCGGGCGTAACCCAACCAGGTCAATTCGGTGTCGTTAATGCGCACAAACCGCCCCTCGGCATCGAGGGAATGGTAGCCGCAGGGGGCGTTGTTGTAGAGGTCTTCCACCTCCTGGGCATAGCGGGTGAGTTCCGCCTCCGCTTGTTTGCGTCGGGTAATGTCTTCGATCAGGTGGATCACCTCCGAGGGGTGACCAAAGGCGTCCAAAATCAAGGCGCTGGTGAGGGTGGCCCACACCTGCCGAGGCTTATTGGATTGTAGGGTTACCTCCCGCGTCACCATAGATAGGGTAGATTCCTGCAAGTCATCGATCCAGGGTTCGCTGATCCGCTGTGGCCCTGCCTGGAGGTCGTAGATGGATTGCCCCAGAATCTCCGCCTCCTTACAGCCCAGCATCGCCCGCAGACTGGCGTTTACCCGCGTGATTTGCCCCTGGAGATTAGAGACGGCAATGCCTACGGGGTTTTGGTCAAACAGGCGGCGCAGTCGGGCCTCGCTATTGCGCAGTTCGATGGTGGCCCGTTCAATGCGAGTCTCTAGATCATGGTTGAGGTCTTGTAGTGCCTCCATGGCAGACTGGGCCTGTTCATAGAGTTCCGCCTGCTGAATCGCTAGGGCAATCTGGACGGCAATGTCATCCAGCAAGTTTAGATCCGCCGGATGCCAATGGCGGGGGCCACTGCACTGGTGGCTCACCAACAGCCCCCACAAATAGCCCTGTACCAAAATCGGCACCACCAAATTGGCCCGCACATGGTAAAGCGTCAGGGTGTCGATGTAGCAATCGGGATAGCCCGCATGGAAAATATCGTCTACCGCCCGCTTCAAACCCTGCTGATATAGATCCACCGCCCGATCCTTAAAGCAGGGATCTTCCACGGTGCGACCCTGAATCGGGGGCCATGCTGGATCCACCGATTCAGCAATGACGGCACCGTCCCAGTCGTCATCGAAGCGGTACACCACCGTGCGGTCACAGGCCAGAAAATCTCGCACCTCCTCAACGATGGCCTCCAGGGTGGCCTCCAGTTCTAGGGAGGATCGAATCCGGGTGGCAATGTCTCGGACGAGGTGTTCGCGGCTGGCCTGGGCTTCGAGTTCCTGGGTGCGTTGCTGTACCTGTTGTTCTAGATCCTGACTGCGGCCTTCCAGCATGGCTACCTTTTCGGCCTCCAGGTGGCTCACCCGCGCCTCCAGGGTTTCCACTAGGCGATAGATTTCCATAGGATTGAGGGTTTCCAGCAGCGTGGTTTGGGTGACAATGCCCACCGCCTGCCCCGTGGCGTCCACCGCCACCACCCGACTCACCTGATGCTGCCTCATGAGGGTGTTCACCGCCCAGAGGTTTTCCTCCGGGGGCACCGTCACCGGGGTTTTGCCCATCACCGTCCGGGCTTGCACTTGGTTGAAGGCCAGTCCCAGGGCATAGATCTGCACCACGTCCCGCTCCGTCACCAGCCCTACCGGAACCGGAACCGGGCCATCCCCCACAATGATCACCGAACTAATGCGCTGGCGGGCCATGCATTCAGCCAGTTCCTGCACCGTGGCTTGGGCGGGGGCACACACCACCGGGCCAGTCATCACCTCCGACACCAACCGCAGCCGCAGCAAATCCACGGGCCGCAACAACTGCTGAAGGCTTTCGTGGGTAATCAGCCCTGTCACCCTTCCGGCTTCGTCCACCAAGGGCAGGTGGCGAATGTGGTGCTGCCTCAGTAGGTTGGCCGCCATGAATACATCGGTAAACTCGCGCTCTTCGAGGGTGATCACCGGAGCAATCATCACTTCCGCCACGGTTTTGTCCGCCAAGGCCGTCCCCGCTGCACTGAGACGAACCAAGTCTCGCTCCGTGATAATGCCTACTAGACGATCCTTGGCTACCAGGAGAATACAACCCGTTTCTTGTGCCAGGGCCAAGGGGCTATCCTCGATGGCTTCTAACACACAGGACTGACGCGCCTGGGTCATGGTGGCAATGGCCTCCACCAGGGGCATTTCGGGCGGCACCATCAACGGATTTCGGACAACCGCCAGTTCAAGGTTCATTGGATCGGTAAAGAAGGTGGGGGCCATAGGACAAAAGGGCCAAAACCCGTGCCATGGGTCTAATGGTAGAGAATACAGCAGGCAGGCATAGCGCAGATGACCGTGAATAGATCAAGGAAACCTTGTCAGGATCACGAGTGAGTTGCCAAGGGGGATGTTCTGTAGGTTCCCCAACCCGTTTGGGCGGGATGGTGCCCTAGGCGAGGTGGTGCACGGATTTCACTCCGGCCTCGGTTCAGGATGGGGCGAGGGTGGCCAACCTAGACAGCCCCTACCCCCCATAACCGATCATAAGTCTTTCCCCGGTATGCCGTGATTTTTCTTGAATTACTATAAAGAGATGCAAGGTTCATGGTGACCGAAAATTTGCCCATCCTCCCGGTTGCGGATTCCGCAAAGTCCACCGATGCCGTGGGCGATTCCCTCCGCAAAACAACGTGACGCCTTCACCTAGCCCCCCGTGAGATGGAGCCCGGTGAAGGCGTCATGAGGCCGGACTCCATACCCGGTGGCGACGGCATGGGACGTTTAATTCACAGGCACCAGTTCCACGTTGACTTCATTCACAGGGCGGCGGCGCAGTTCTACGGATTCGGTGCGGGGCAGCAGATCAAACACCTCACGCAGCACGTCGTCGATGGCTTCGTAGCTAACGTTGCCGATTTCGTTGAAGCGGAGGTTGCCCTCAGCATCGAACACTAAAGTTTGGGGGACAGCGTTCTTGAAGTAATAGCCCGGTTCGTTGGGGCTGTATTCGGCCTTAACCGGGATGGCATCGGCCATGACCGGGATGAAGTTAGCCACCCGACCATAGGGCGCTTGCAGTTGGGAAATGGTGGAGGAAAACAATTTGCAGTCGCTGCTGTCGTCCACATAGATCACGGCAATGGCGGGCTTGTTGTATTTCAAGGACTGCTCTAGGGTAACCTTGGGCGGCACCAGGGAACCGTTGCCCGCATAGAGGGCGAAGATGTTGCCATCATAGTTATCATCCATGAGGCCCGCCTGGGCGCTAGGTTGCCCACCCAGCCCTAGCCACAGCAGCGCCACGAGGCCCATCGTCAGGATTCCCCGCCAAAGTTGCTGTCTCCAAGCCCTGCATCCCGCCTCGATTCTTGGCCAAACTATCGCCATTCCACCGATCTCTTGGCCACCGAGCCACTGCTTACTCACGCCCACGTTCTCCTTACTGTGCGTTCTGTTCCTTTCTATTAGGCCACAGATGGGCAACAGGTAGACCACAGAGAGCCGCAAAGGGAACCCCAGACCATCACCAATAAGCAACGACGTGCGCCCCGATATGCGCCCCGATGCACACCTAAAAACAGCACAGCGACGGGATCACCCGTGGGGGCATAGCTTCAGGGGACGATCCCACGGGCAAACCTAGGTCACTGCCGCCGCTTGGGCAATCTCTTCGAGGAAGCCTTGCCTTTGGTCATCGCTGAGGAAGGCGGCTTTGAAGGAATTTTGGGCCAGGGTCACCAGATCCTGGGAGGTCAGGGGCAGGGCATTGGTGATGGCGGCCATGTTTTCGGCCATGTAGCCCCCAAAGTAGGCGGGGTCGTCGGAGTTGACCGTCACACACAGGCCCAGATCGAGCAGGTGCTTGAGGTTGTGGTGGGCAATCTGATCAAACACACACAGCTTGACGTTGGACAGGGGGCAAACCGTCAGGGGAATTTGGTGTTCAACCAAAAAGTCCACTAGGGCCGGGTCTTCCACACAGCGAACCCCGTGGTCAATGCGGGAGACCTTCAGCAACCGCAGCGCCTCCCAAATGTATTCCGGTGGCCCTTCCTCCCCAGCATGAGCCACGGTAAGCAAGCCCTCGGCTCTGGCTCGGTCAAACACGGCCTGAAACTTAGCGGGAGGATGCCCCATTTCCGAGGAATCTAGCCCCACCGCCAGGAAATGATCGCCGTAGGGGAGAGCTGCCTCCAGGGTGGCCATGGCTGCTTCGGCACTGAGGTGGCGCAAAAAGCAGAGAATCAACCCCGAAGATACCCCCAGCCGTTCTCGCCCATCTCGCAGCGCCTGGGTGATGCCGTTGAGCACCACAGGAAAGGGAATGCCTCGGTCGGTGTGGGTTTGGGGATCGAAAAAGATCTCCGTGTGGCGCACCGATTGGGCGGCACATTTTTGCAGATAGGCCCAGGTCAGATCGTAGAAATCCTGCTCCGTTTGCAAAACCTGCGCCCCGGCATAGTACAAATCCAAAAAGGATTGCAGATTCTCAAACTGGTAGGCCGCCCGCACCGCTTCCACCGAATCGTAGGGCAGCGATAGGCCATTGCGCTGGGCCAGGGCAAACATCATCTCCGGCTCCAGGGATCCTTCAATGTGAATGTGGAGTTCGGCCTTGGGCAGAGTCAGCAAAGAGGAGGACATAGCAGGTACCACGCAAGGATAAGTGGATCGGGTGATGGCGGAGATCCTGGGAGTGCCGAAGGTTTGGCCGCAGCGGGGTTGAGATTAGCTCAAGCGATTGGATCGCTGCTCCCTGCAAGTGCCCCGTCCTCGGCATCGCAAAGGGCGGTCAACTAGGGATGGCTTGCCCTAGCGACGGCGAGGGCCGGGGTAGCGGCTTTCAGTACGGCGAAAGAAACCGCGAAAGGGCAGACGGCTGGGGGTTTCGCGCAGTTGGCGGCTAAATTGCCGAATCGGGGCGGGTAGTTCCACCTCCTTCGGTTCGCCACCGGGGGAAACCCACCAGGTGGCCACAATGCCCCCGGCCATCCCCGCAACGGCCCCAAACACCACGCTGGGGATAGGGCCATAGCCTAGGATTAAAAACAACAGCAAGAACAGCAGCCAGATTTTGAGGGTAGGTGGCCCCATTTCGTTGCCCATGGCGCAGATCCTCGCGGCGGATTATGACCCAACTATAGCGGCGATCTGGGCCGACACATCACCCGTTGTATCCAGGGTTTTCACCCAGGGCTGTTCGGCCTCGGTGAAGGGTTCCATCACCTGTTGTTGGAGGACGGCGACATTGGCGTCGGCAATATCCCCAGAGCGTTTCTGTACTCGGTCTTCCAGGATTTCCGGCGGTGCGGTGCAGTGCAGAATTTGGGCTGAAATCCCCGCCGTCTGAGCCTGGTCTAGGGCGGGCTGGCGCAGGGCTTGGCGGTCGTACTTGGCATCGAGCACCACCGTAAACCCAGCCTTGGCTAGGGTGAGCCCCAGTTCCAACAGGCGGCTGTAGGTTTTTTGGGTCATCTCCGGGCTGTAAATACTCTGATCACCCCGTTCCATCAGCGGCACTCCAGCCAGGTGTTTACGCACAGCATCGGAGCGCAGGTGGATGGCCCCGGTTTGGCGGGCGAGTTCGCGGGCGGTGGTGGATTTGCCCGCACCGGATAAGCCCGCCATCAGGTACAGTCGGCTCGTTTGGGGTTGTACCACCTCCCAGGCGAGGCGGTAATAGTGGGCGGCGGTGTCGCTGGCTTTGGCCTTGGCGGCTTCGTCAATGGCGGGGTCGTCCAGCAAGAAGGAGGTTACCTTGGCCCGCACGTAGGCTTGGCGGCTGATGTAGAGGGGCAACAGTGGCAGCCCTTCCCAGTCTCCGGTTTGCTCCACGTAGTGATTCAAAAAGGCGGTGGCCAGGGGGCGGCAATCCTTGGCCAGCAAATCCATCACCACAAAGCCCACGTCGTACATCACATCGACGTAGCGGAAGGGCTCGTTGAACTCAATGCAGTCGAACAGGTAAAGCTGGTTTTGCCAGTAGCAGAGGTTATTCAGGTGCAGATCGCCATGGCAGACCCGAATCCAGTTTTGATCGACCCGCCGCTGAAACAGATCCGCCTGAGTCGCAAAAATACCATCCGTTGCCGCTTGGGTTTCCTCTAGCTGGGCCTGGGTTTGCGGCCCGCCCACATAGCCCTGGGTTTGTTCGTAGTTTTCGTCGAAGGCTTGGCGAATTTGGGCCACGCTGCCAAAGGTGCGGATGTGGTCGTTGGTTTCCGCCGCGAGGTGAAAGGCCGCCACCTGTTCGGCCAGGGTGCGGATCAACTCCTCCGTCAGGTCGCCCCGTTCATACAGAGCACTGAGCAGGGTGTCTTGGGGGAACTGCACCATCTTGACGGCATATTCCACCGCCGGATCGACCCCTAAGCGGTAAGTCTCGCCCTCCTGACCAATGGGCACCACGTCTAGATACAGTTCCGATGCCGTGCGCTGGTTCAGCCGCAGTTCTTCCCCGCAAAAATGCTGCCGCTGCTCTAGGGTGGAATAGTCCAAAAAACCGAAATTCACAGGCTTTTTCACCTTATAGGCATAGTCCCCCGTTAGCAGCACGTAGGAGACATGGGTTTGCATCAGCCGAATCGGCTCCACCACCGGATGGGGGTAGAAACTGGGCTGGCACATCTGCTGAATTAGGGCGGGCAGGGCGGTGTCGGTCATGGGTAGGGATGAACGGGGGAATACAGGTAATTTAGACAGACAGGAGAGGCTCGGTTTCCCATCCTAACGCCCCAGCGCCCCTGAGGCACCCGCTATCCCAGGAAGACCCCAGGCAGACCGGGGCTGGTTTGTAGATTTTTGCTACGACTTTAGCGCAGACAGTCTAAAACAAATCCAAAGTTTTGCCGACACCGCAAGGCTGGGGTCTTAGGATGCCATAGAGCAACGCCCCTATTTTTTAGTAGTCGCGTTAAATTCCGCCTTTGCCACTCTTACCCTCGCGCCTCCCTTGTGGAGATCGGCTATGCAAAAAATTCCGGCCCCTTTCTGGACTCTGATCATCGGGGTTATTGTGACTCTGATCAGCCTTTGGTATGGGCAAAATAACAACCTTCTGCCTGTTCAAGCCTCGGAACAAGCGCCCCTGGTGGATGACTTTTTTAATGTCATGGTCACCATTGGCACGGCCCTGTTCATTGTGGTGCAGGGTGCCATTATCTATTCGCTCATTCGGTTTCGCCGCCGCAAAGGGGACGACACCGATGGCCTCCCCATCGAGGGCAATCTGCCCCTAGAGGCGTTTTGGACAGCCATCCCCGCCATTATTGTGGTCGGGTTGGGCCTCTATAGCGTCGTGGTGTTCCAAGACATGGGCGGCTTTGCCCCCGGTGGTCACCACCATGGTGGCGGCATGATGATGGCCCAAGCCCCCCAGAAAACCATGGTCGATGTGGGTTCTCCCATGATGGCCCAGGCCGGAGATGGTAATAAAGAACGCCAGGTCTACGGCTTTGGGGCATCGCCCATGGTGGAGGGCAATCAGCCTGACCTAACGGTGAACGTTACCGGGATGCAGTACGCCTGGATTTTCCGCTACCCCGACACGGGCATTGTGGACGGTGAACTCCATGTGCCCATCGGTCAGGATGTGCAGCTCTTGATTGAAGCCCAGGATGTGATCCATTCCTTCTGGGTGCCCCAATTCCGGCTCAAGCAAGACGCCCTGCCGGGACAACCCGCCGAACTGCGCTTTGTGGCCACTAAAGAAGGCACCTATCCCGTCGTCTGTGCCGAACTCTGCGGAGCCTACCACGGCGGCATGAGAACCCAGGTGATCGTCCATTCTCTGGAAGACTACGCGGCCTGGGAAGCCAGTCGCGTCGCCGAACTACCCGGTGCCTCTGAAACCGTTGCGCTGAATCCCACCACCCTGACCGATGCCGAGTATCTCGCTCAAATCGCCCAAGATATCCCCATTGAAGCCGCCCAAATCGCCCAACTAGCCCGAACCCCCAACCCGTAGGCTGCATAACGCCAAGGCGAGGCTACCGCCAACGCGAAGCAATGCACCGCCTAGCCGTTATCAACGACCTACCCCAACGGCAAA
Organism: Phormidium sp. FACHB-1136; assembly: GCF_014697375.1. Taxonomy (GTDB): domain Bacteria; phylum Cyanobacteriota; class Cyanobacteriia; order Phormidesmidales; family Phormidesmidaceae; genus Nodosilinea. The sequence continues at coordinate 31,270 of NZ_JACJRS010000012.1, read as the reverse complement.
AAACTTGATGGCAAGAATCCCTTGTGTTGGGTGTCGTTAGCGCTTTACCCAACCTACGTCCAATAACCAGTTCCGTATCCAGCCGTTTTTAATCAAACCCCTTTATGGCTCAAGCAGATATTTCCCTCAACAGTCCCGTGGCCCCCCACGGACACCCCGATAAGTGGAAGTGGTACGACTACTTCACCTTTAATGTGGATCACAAGGTGATTGGAATTCAGTATCTCGTCACTTCGTTTTTGTTTTACTTGGTCGGCGGCTTCATGGCGGTGATGCTGCGGACGGAACTGGCTACGCCGGATTCTGATTTCCTCAGTCCTGAACTCTACAACGCCTTTTTGACCAACCACGGCACGATCATGATCTTTCTGTGGATTGTGCCCGCCGCTATTGGGGGATTTGGCAATTACCTAATTCCCCTCATGATTGGGGCTAGGGATATGGCTTTCCCAAAGCTCAATGCCATTGCCTTTTGGCTTAATCCTCCCGCTGGGGCTTTGTTATTAGGCAGCTTTTACTTTGGCGGTGCCCAAGCGGGCTGGACATCCTATCCGCCCCTGAGCGAAATTACCGCCAATGCTGCTCAGACAATGTGGATTTTGGCCATTGTGCTGGTGGGAACCTCCTCTATTTTGGGTTCCGTCAACTTCCTGATCACGATCTGGAAGATGCGGGTTCCCAGCATGAAGTGGGATCAAATTCCCCTATTCTGTTGGGCCATGGTGGCGACCTCCATCCTGGCGCTGTTTTCCACCCCCGTCCTCGCCGCTGGACTGATTCTGCTGCTGTTTGATATCAATTTTGGCACCTCGTTTTTCAAGCCCGATGCGGGCGGCAATGTAGTGGTGTATCAGCACCTGTTTTGGTTCTATTCCCACCCGGCGGTGTATTTGATGATTCTGCCCATCTTCGGCATCATGTCGGAGGTGATTCCCGTCCATGCCCGTAAGCCGATTTTTGGTTATAAGGCCATCGCCTATTCCTCACTGACTATCTGTTTTGTGGGCCTGTTTGTGTGGGTTCACCATATGTTTACCAGCGGTACGCCTCCCTGGATGCGGATTTTCTTCACCATTTCTACCCTCATTGTGGCAGTACCCACGGGGATCAAAATCTTTAGCTGGGTGGCTACCCTCTGGGGCGGCAAAATTCGTTACACCACGGCCATGCTATTTGCGGTGGGGCTGCTGTCCATGTTCGTGTTCGGTGGCCTCAGTGGCGTTACCCTGGGCACTGCACCGTTTGATATCCATGTCCACGATACCTACTACGTGGTCGGCCATTTCCACTACGTCCTCTTTGGCGGTTCGGTGTTTGGAATTTATGCAGCGGTCTACCACTGGTTCCCCAAAATTACCGGACGAATGTTGAATGAAAAACTGGGCCAAGTTCACTTTGTCCTCACCTTTATTGGCACCATCCTCACCTTCACCCCCATGCACGCCCTAGGGATGCAGGGAATGCCCCGCCGCGTCGCCATGTACGACCCCCAATTCACTGACCTCAATCAGTTGGTAACGGTAGGTGCCTACATCCTGGCGGTTTCGGTGATTCCCTTCTACATCAACGTGCTGTGGAGTTGGAGCAAAGGCCCCAAGGCAGGCGATAATCCCTGGAATGCGCTCACTTTGGAATGGACAACCGCCTCTCCCCCAATCATCGAAAATTGGGAAGTGCTGCCCGTTGTCACCCACGGCCCCTATGAGTACGGCCATGACCCAGAGGAGGAATTAGAAACGGTGTCCTAACTGTAGAATGGGCAATGTCCCTCTTTGCCCTAGAAGCAATGCGCCACGCTGAAGATAATGGTGCATTGCTTCGCGAATGCACCCTACGCCCTATCCCCTACTTCTTAACCCTATGCAAGGCACTATCGACTCGGCCACGCCCACTGTCGCCCATGAGGAACATCAGGATCTTCGGGTTCTGGGGTTGCTTACATTTTTGGCCTCGGAATTTTTGATGTTCGCCGGATTCTTTGCCGTGTTTCTGGTGTTCCGTAGTTCCATTGCCGAATGGCCCCCCAAAGAAACCGAGGTGGAGCTTTTGCTGCCTGCGGTGAACACTTTTATTCTGGTCTCCAGCAGTTTGGTGATTAACCTGGGTACCAAGGCCATTAAGAACAATGACCTGGCCAAAATGCGGCTTTGGTTTGGCATCACCGCCGCCATGGGGGCCGTCTTTTTGGTGGGGCAAATCTACGAATATTTGACCCTAGGCTACGGCCTTAAAACCAACCTGTTTAGCAACTGCTTTTACCTGATGACGGGCTTCCACGGATTGCACGTTTTCATTGGCCTGTTGCTGATCTTGGGCGTCCTGTGGCGTTCTCGTCGGGCAGGCCATTACAGCGACCTCACCCACACCGGGCCAGAAATGGCGGAAATCTACTGGCACTTTGTGGATGTGGTGTGGATTGTGCTGTTCACTCTGATCTATGTGTTGACGCTGTTTTAAGCTCTATCAATCCACTGATGGGTGCGGCCTAGGGCTGAGGCGTGGCCGCATTTTCGGCAGCGCTTAAGGTCACAGCGATATCTGTAGAGGATGTCGGATCGGCGGCAGTGGCGGTTTGAATCGCAGGTTGGGGCTGTAGGGCTTGCTGAAGTTGGTTAATGCGTGGGGAATCTACCGTGACTAGGCAGTGGGCCGTGGGAGCCGCCGAGAAGGTGGTGGCGGTGTCCGTAGTGGCTTCACAGGAAAAAATGCCGATCATCCGTGCCGAGTAGCCATTGCTCTGGAAAAACCGCAGGTGATAGCCAAACTCCTGGGCGGAGGTGCCAAACTGGGTGAGCACGCCATAGCGCTGGGGCATGGTCAGCGCTCGCCAAAACTGGCTGTTGATCATGACATCTACCACCTGCACCTCGGAGTCACGCATCCGGTAGGACAACCAGGAATTGACCAAACGGTGCCGCCCTAGTCGGGATGGGATGGCGTCCCGCGTCCACCACATACTCGGCAGGGTCATAGACTCAGCGGAAGCCGAGTCCTGGGTAATTAGGGAGCCAAACTCGATGTGCCGAACAAAGTCTTCACCTTCGGAGCGGCTATTGGTAGGCATGGTCAGGACTTTACAGACCTCTTGGGCAAAGCTGTCCGACAGGTTCGGCATCATCCCCCGTACCGCCTGTCCCTGGCAACACAGCACAGCGTCCGCCCCACAGTGTTCATTGGCTAGAGCCGTTGACGTCGCCCAGGGGCCAAGGGCCAAACCCAGCCCCATCAAAGCCGTACCAAGGCTCAGTTGCCAACCCAAGGCTTTCCTCCTCACCGAGTTAGCGGCTGTCGAGGATGACACTGAACCAACTGGACTAGCGGTAATCATCATGGCCTCTTGCCCTAGGGGGCTACAGATCAGCAAGGTACAGGCGAGAACGGTGCTTGTGGCGAAGCTGCAAGGATTGCCCAGCGGCCTGTTCCACTATCCAGACGACTTGCTCAGGACGCAGTAAGTTCCCATCGTTGCGGCAACTGCCCACCACGCGGATCAGTGCCTCACCGGGTTCCACTTTCAGGTCTGTCACCTTCAATTCTGGCATTGGGGCTAGGGATCCGTCATCGGTAGCGCAGTTCGGGTCAATGGTATTCGGGGCAATGTAGTCGAGTTCGTAGAGCTGTTCCCGGAGGTTGACCATCTGCACCTTGCCGGATTTGGTGGTTTTCTCCCAAAGGATTTCAGGGCGGCTGAGGATATCGGCAATCCAGGCTTCCCAGTCGGGTGTCGTCGGCGTGGGATTTTCTAGACTAACCCGCAGATAGTATTCCGCCCGTTCCAGCAATTTCGTAGCCGCAGGGCTGTCGATGGGCACTTCTTCGACGCTGTAGAGGGGAACTTCGGGCGGCAGTTCCTCCGCGAGGCGCTGCAAAAATTCCTGGGGATCCATGGGGGCTTTTAGCTCAAAGTCCACCACTTCGCCGCTGCTGGTGGCCCCTAGGGGCAGGGCGTTGGCGGGGGAGAGCCTTGGCCCTGGGTGAAAGCCTCCGGTAAAGGAAATCGGCAAACTGGCCCGTCGCAGCGCTCGGTCAAACAGACGCACCAGGTCTAAATGGCCAATCAGCGCCATGGTGCCCAGTTTGCCGAGGGTGACTCGTAACCGCTGCACCCGGTCAGAATCGGGTTTGCCGTGGCCCACAAAGGCGGGGATTGGCGGCGGCGGCACGACGACGTTATGACCAAAGTCTGGCCCACAGACCCCACAGTGGGAGCAGCCCTCAAAGGAGCAATCGGGCACGGTGGCGGCTTCCAGGGCGCGAATCAAATCTTGCTTCAGCCATTCCTTATCAATCCCGGTATCCAGGTGATCCCAGGGCAGGGCGGCGTCCAAATTGGCGTGGGGATTGTCCCCGTCCGTGGTCATTACGTTCCACTCGCCCTGGGCAATTTGGCGATATTTCCAGGTTAGGCCCGCTTCATCGATAGCCTGCGCCCAGGCGTTGAAGGCGTTATCGAGGCTTTCCCACCAGGAATCCATTCCGGCCCCCAGTTCCCAGGCACGGCGCACCACGGCGGAGAGGGATCGATCCCCCCGGCCCACAAAGTCTTCCATGGCGGAAATTCGCACGTCGGTGAAGTTCACCTTGGCCCAGCGCATGGTGTTGAACTCGGCCCGCAGGAGGCTCTGCTTGCGCTTAAACTCCTCGGTAGAGACCGTATGCCACTGAAAGGGCGTATGGGGCTTGGGAGTGAAGTTGGAAATGGTGATATTAAAGGACAGCGGCTTGCGACCCTTGATGTAGCAGGTTTGTCGCAGCCAGCGCACGGTTTCGGCAATGCCAATTACGTCGGCGTCGGTTTCCCCCGGCAGGCCGATCATAAAGTAGAGCTTCACCTTGTCCCAGCCCTGTTCGTGGGCGGTTTTCACCCCCTGGAGCAGTTCTTCGTTGGTCAGCCCCTTATTAATGATGTCCCGCATCCGCTGGGTGCCTGCCTCTGGGGCAAAGGTCAGCCCGGTCAACCGCGTGCCGCCGATGATGTTGGCGATGTTTTCGTCAAAGCGATCTACCCGCTGGCTGGGCAAAGACAGGGAAATGTTCTCGTCCTTGAGGCGGTTCTTTACCTCCACCCCCACCGCTGGTAGGGCCAGGTAGTCCGAGCAGCTCAAGGACAGCAGGGAAAACTCGTTGTAGCCCGTCTTGCGCATCCCGGTTTCGATGGCGTCGATCACCGCCTCCGGTTCCACATCCCGCGCCGGACGGGTGAGCATCCCCGGTTGGCAGAAGCGGCAACCCCGCGTACAGCCCCGCCGAATTTCCACGGTAAGGCGGTCGTGGACGGTCTCCACGTAGGGCACCAACCCCATCGCGTAGGCCGGGATCGGCGTCGCCACCCGCCGCAGAATCCGCTTCGGTACGTCAGGCCGATTGGGATGCACCGAGCCATCCTCGGCCATGTCGTAGAAGCGGGGCACGTAGACACCGGGCACCTGGGCCAAATCCAGCAATAATTCTTCCCGGCTGAGGCCCGCTGCCTTGCCCTCTTCAATCACAAGGCCAATTTCCGGCAGCAATTCTTCGCCATCGCCCAGGGCCACAAAATCAAAGAAATCGGCGTAGGGTTCGGGGTTGGAGGTCGCCGTTTGCCCCCCGGCAAAAATCAGCGGCCAAGATCCGTCCTCAGGGTTGAACGCTCCGGCACTGTCTCGCTCTTGCCAGGTAAGGGGAACCCCCGCCAGGGTCAGCATTTCTAGAATGTTCGTGGCCCCCAGTTCGTAGCTAAGGCTGAAGCCGAGGATGTCGAAATCCGTTAGATTCCGCTGAGATTCCACCGCAAACAGGGGCGTTTGGGTCTCCTTTAATTTGGTGGCTAGGTCGGCGGCGGGCAGATAGGCGCGATCACAAAGCTGCCGGGGCTGGGTATTGAGAATGCTGTAGAGAATGATGTGCCCCAGGTTGGACGCACCGACTTCATAAATTTCGGGATAGGTGAGCACCCAACGCACCGCCGCCTGTTCCCAGGGTTTATGCACCGCCCCCAGTTCGTTGCCCAGGTAGCGGGCGGGCTTATTAATGTCTGGGGTTAGCAGGGTATCGACGGCAACGGGCACGGCAGGCACTCCAGATCGCAGCACGGAAAGACTTTCCTACTATAACGGGGGATTCCCGTTCTTTGGTGCCCCCTGAAGGAACCGATCCCCCAGCAAAAACCTCCACGGTGGGCTCTGCCACGGTGAAGGCTCAGGGAGATAAACAACCTATTGATTCAGCGATTTATATGCCCATCCATCCCTTCAGGGATGAGCCCTTGGGGAATGGAGTGGACTGGATTGCGCTGGCCCAGCGCGACCCCAACGGCTTTGGCCTAAGCCGTGGCCAGGGTGGCATGGGAGATATCTTCAATCATCTCAAAGACGCGGTCTAGCTGGGTGAGTTCAAAGATGATACGAATGGTGGGGGGCACCGCACAGAGGCAGAAGCGCTTGCTGCTCTGGCGAGCCTGCTTGAGGGCCGAGACGAGGGAAATTAATCCAGCACTGTCTAGAGACTCAACACGGCTCATATCTACCACCAGACCAGCGGATTTGTCACACTGGATGCGCTCCACCAAGCTGAGATGAAAATCTTGAGCATTGGCGGCATTGAGAGAACCGTGGGCTTGCACAACAGCCATAGCATTAGTCATAGTCTGCATACCCGATATACTCCTGGTGTGTCCTACGTGATTTTAACGAGTGTAAAGCGTGGTTCCGACATCTACGAAGGTACGCGTCCTTCGTAGAGCGTGGCAACCCTGGACGCTAGAGTTAGCCATATCTTGATGTATTTAGGGAGAATCTCAACGGAGCTTTTCCGTGAATTCACCGAATATAGCTCAAGAAAATCAAAATGTTTGTGACTTAAGTCACTCCATCTTAGGTTTTTGATCCTACCTTCAGAACGGCCACCTCACCCTCCAGATCAGAAATACAGAGACCTCGTTGCATTTAAGTCAACCACGAAATCTCTGCAAGTCAAGGTATCTAAACATACATGCCTGACTTGGTCAGGTTGCTGTGAAGACCTTTCTGACAGAAGTGACCCGCGATCTCCTCAGGCGTGCCCCTAGGGAGGGTGGCTCTGTTTTACCACCTTGGCGGTCAGGCTAGATCCTGGGGGACAACCCAACGATCTATAGGCTTTGCACCAAGGTGATGGCCTATTGTTAATCAGATCCGTGGAATCTCTTACGCAAGATTGCGATTGTTTGCAGAAAGTTCACAAAAATCCCTTGATCGTAAAAATACGGAGGAGTGTAGCCTCTGTATCCGTTTAAATGCGGTCGGTTGAGGCCTGGTTAGGCTGGGAAGCCCCTGCAACCTTTTCCCACAGGCGACGGGTGAACTGCGACACCCTAACGCTGTGGGATGCCGATAGCCATTGATCCGGTCGGTCGGCTAGGGTTGCCAACAGGGTCACAAAGTCGGTATCGAGGGCAGGGCAAAACTGATCGAGGGGCCAGAGTAGATCTGGGGTGGTTGGTCGGTCCGGCCAGCCTTGAGGATCGGGCAGCCCTAGCACCGAAGAGGCCGCGAGGGGCAGGGTTTCTGTCGGCGTCACCAACACCAGCGGCCTCACCCAGGCCAGTTGCCGATCCACCAAAATTTCAATCACCTCAGTGTAAAGCCGACTCTGATCGCAGGTCAGATAAACAATTTGATGGGGCTGAAAGGACGGCGGTTGCAGGTCTTTGATCATGGGAACAGGGGTGGACGCGGGTGGCCCTAAGCGATACTTCAGAATGAACAGGGGGGCGATAGGCTCAGCCTGGGCGGCAAACCTAAGACATGCTGGTCTAGATGGGGCAGAAATGCCAAACCTAGCGTAACGTTTTATGATGAGGGTGAAGGCTCAGGGAAACAACCTAAGGCGCAGGCAAAGACGTTGTTCCGGATGGTCATAGAACCGTCGCCGTGCTGGGTTGAGTCCTGCGGTCAGATCCCCTTGATCCATGCTAATTCTGGGAACCATGAGGTGTTGCTGTGTCGGTTGAAACGATTGAAAAGAAGTCAACCTCAACCATTCGTAAGCCAGCTCCCCGCTACCGGGTTCTGCTTCACAATGACGACTTTAACTCCATGGAATATGTGGTGGAGTCGTTGCTGAAGGTGGTGCCCAGTCTCACCATGCCCCAAGCGGTGGACATTATGATGCAGGCCCACACGGCAGGGGTGGCGCTAGTGATTACCTGTGCCCTAGAACACGCAGAATTTTACAGCGAAGGGTTGTGCAACCTGGGGTTGAGCAGCACCATCGAGCCAGATGAGTAGGCCGAATGAGCTGGATCACAAACTGGATTACAAAAGGGAAATTGGCCCAGTGGCCCGCCCTGATCAGGGTTTTCGTTTTTTTAGGCATCGCGGTAGCCCTTTGGTTTCCCGTGGCTTGGCCCTTCTATCGGCTGTCTAGCCAAGACAAGCTTCCCGGTGGCGATCTAATTCCCACGGCCATGCTCTACCTCGTGTTTTTGGCCCTGTTGCCCCAGTGGCAGCGGCGGGTGCATGGTTTGCGGCAACCCTGGCAGGCCATTGGCTTCACCGGATTCCATCGTCTGGGGCGGGGGTTTGGGCTAGGGCTAGGGATTGGCGTTTTGAGCCTTGTTGCCCTGGGGGGCATCCAGTTGGGGATGGGGTGGGCGGTGCCCAATGCCGAAGCCATCGCCAACGAACCCTGGGGCACGATTATTTTAGGCGGCGCACTCACCGCCCTAGCTGTGGGCTGGTCGGAGGAAGTGTTGTTTCGCGGCTGGCTGTTGGGAGAACTAGAACGGGGGCTTTCCCCTGGGGTGGCGCTGATGACCAACAGTCTGATTTTTGCAGTGGCCCACTTCATCAAGCCTCTGGCCGTGATGCTGCAAATGCTGCCCCAGTTTTTGGGCCTGCTTCTGCTCGGCATAGTTCTGGTGGGGGCGCGACGGGTGGCCCTGCGGCCCGATCCTCGCGAAACTAGCCTGGGGCCAGCGGTGGGCCTGCACGGGGGGCTAGTGTGGATGTATTACGTGCTAAACGTGGGGCATCTGCTCCAGCCAACGGGGCGAGTTCCGGCTTGGGTCACAGGCCTGGATGGCAACCCCCTAGCCGGAGTATTGGGCATTGCCCTGCTGCTGGGCCTAGCCATTGGGTTTCGTCGCTGGGCCGTGCAATCCCAAACGTTCTAACCGTTTATTCCTTGCCACCCGAGAGTAACCACGGCGTCAGTCAGGTGGGTCATGCCCACAATTACCTTTAAGTTGCACTAGCAGGTGTTGCACTTCAACCTTGAATTGGCCCCAGCGTTTAACCAGTGTCCTACGTTAGCCGTCTAGTGTTCTTGTTGTGATCTGGTGTCACCCATGGTTATTTCTACAGCCCCCCCCAAGGTCATTGCTGAAACCCGGATTGCCTTCCATGCCATGACTTGGCAGGGCTACCAGCAAATTCTCCAGGCGTTGCCCCAGAGTCGGGCGGCGCGGCTGGTCTATGATCGCGGTACCCTTGAAATTGTGATGCCCTCAGAACTCCATGAATTTGCCCGAGAATTGATTGGCCTATTTATCAGAATTCTGGTGGCCGAGCTAGGGTTAGCCATCAAAACCCTGGGGTCTACGACCCTCGACCGGGAAGACCTAGATCGGGGTGCTGAGCCGGACAATGCCTACTATATTCAAAACCAGCCCTTGGTGGCAGGGCGCACCGTGGATCTGTCCACCGACCCGCCGCCCGATCTCGTCGTGGAGGTGGATATTACCCACACCGATATTGACAAATTGGCACTCTATGCCGCCCTAGGTGTGGCTGAGTTTTGGCGCTATAACGGCGAAATCTGGCGAATTTATCAGCTTCAGAATGGGGCGTATCAGGACGTAGACCGAAGCCCTACGTTCCCCCAAATCCCGAAGGAAAAGCTCTACGATTTTTTGGCCCAGGCTCAACAGGACGAGGTAGCGGCAGAGCGAACCTTGAGGGATTGGCTCCGATCACCACCTGATCCCAAATCCTAACTGGATCACCCCGATTCCCAGCCCAGCCAACCATAGGGTTGAGGAAACCCCGCCCGCTGATACCGGGAGCAAACAAGCCAGATTGAGGATAAATTCTCACCCTAGGGGTATCCGAGGTTGTCCTAAGAGGGGGCAACAGCGGATTGTTCAATGTCCTTAAGACCGCTTAGGCGTTGGACAATCGGGCCACGGCTTCGCCCCCTAGGCGCTGGTGGGTGTCGGCCAACATCGCCGGAATTTTGCTGGCGTAGGGACTGTGGCGCAGGCAATCGGAAAAATCTAGATCATCCATGGCTTCTGCCTTTTGGCCAGGGAACCAGTGGCCCCCGTTGCCCAGCAGGTTGTAGCGGGCCTTGGCGAATTCTTCCATATCGTAGGCCAGCAGGAGATTTCGCAGCCACAGAATCACCGGGATGTTCACCTGTCCGGGGGTGTCTTCGGGGGTGGGAAGCCCTTCTCGCCAGTGGTTTAGCCAATCTTCCCCCAGGACGGCTTGGGCCTGTTGCTCTAGCCGTTCTAGCACGGGCGCTAGGTGAACGTCGGCCTCCGCTAGCAGGGGCAGGGTTTTCAGGTGCTCGTCAAAATCGCTGGGGCGGGCCGCGCCAATGCTGAGGGTGTGTACCTGGGAACGGCGGAGGCAAAACAGATTATTGAACACCATCGGGCTGAGGGGAGCACAGAGATCCGCCAAGGTTTGGGACGGATGATAAAGGTGGCCCCCCTTGTCGGCAGGGCTGATGATGAACACCCCCATATCGTGGCGCTGGGCGGCTTCGATGGCGGGCCAGTTCTCCTGATGAATGTAGTACCAGTGCAGGTTGACATAGTCGAACTGGTCAGACTCAATCGCCCGCAGAATCACCGCCGTGGGGGCATGGGTGGAGAAGCCAATGAACCGCACCCGACCCTGCCGTTGGAACTCCTGGGCTACCTCCAAACAACCGCCCGGTCGTAGCGTCCAGTCCAGCAGTTCGGCGGTGTTGATGCCGTGGATGCCCAGCAAATCGACCGTTTCTAGCTTCAAGTTGTCGAGGGATTGGCTGAGGGTGCGGCGAAAGTCCTCTGGGTTTTCCGTGGGGGAAACCTTGGTTTGCACAATTAGGCCATCACGGGGCAGGGTCGGCAAAATTTCGCCCAGTTGAATTTCCGAGGTGCCGTAGCCACGGGCGGTTTCGATGTGGTTAATGCCCGCCTCTAGAGCGCGGCGGATGGTGGCCTCCAGGTTAGCCTGGTTTTTGGCCGGAATCTCTGCCAGGGGCACATCCTTCCAGGAATGCTGATACCGCATACCGCCGCAGGAAAATACGGGTATTTGCAGATTGGTGCGACCAAATCGACGGTACTGCATAGGGATCTTCACAAAACGTTATCAAAGCTACTCCCCACGGTACTCAATGCCCCGTCCGTTGTAAAGCGCAAGGTACCCCTAACGACGACGGCGGCAGCGTTCGGAGCAGTATTTCACCTCGTCCCAACAATCGGCCCACTTTTTGCGCCAGGTAAAGGATCGCTGACACACAGGGCACATCTTAGTCGGCAGATCCGCCTTGGAGCGCTGTTTGGCCATGGATTAGTCGTTTTCGTTCCAGGCGGGGTGAGACAGCAGGGAGGCCATCATTCGCACGCCGCGCAACTGATTGGAGAGGGGCAGGTGGCCATCGGGGGCGCTGAGATCCCACATGAAGCCGCCCGGATAGCGTGTCCAGATGTTGTCGTCTTTCCAGGCGAGGCGGGGCCAGAGTTTGTCCCAGTTTTGGCCCACGCCCAGCCAAATACGCCGCTGCACGGAAAAACCAAACTTGCCTTCAGAGTAGATTTGCCAAAGCCGATCAAGGGTTTGCAAATCCAGGCTGGGGAACATCTCGACTTCTGTGAAGTAGACCCATTTGCGCTTTACCGCCGTGGGGCCAGCCAGTTCGCACAGTTTGACCAAGGTGAGGCGGTCGGCTTCCTGAAAATCTTGTGCCACCAGGCAGTCTTGAATGGGGGAATAGTCAATCTCGGCGGCGGAGGGCATGGGTACCCGACCTTCGGGCCAGGTTTCTAGCAAAAAGTCTTGAATCTCGTCCTGCTGGGTAGCGTAGAGCACCTGCACCATGCGGCCATCCAAAATGGTAGGCGGTGCATCCTTGCGTTCTAGTAGCACGGCTTTGAGGGTGTCTAGCCCCTCGGTTCCCAGGGCCACCAGTTCGTGAACCGCCGAGAGCTGCCGCTTGAGGGAATCGCCCTGAAGCTGTTGTCGCAAGTCCTCCAATGTGCCGCTTTCCGAAACCATAACCATCTTGCTGCGCGCTGCGAAACTGCCCTTCCCCATGATATGGCAATTTCGGCGGTTTCTGGGGCAGGGTCTAGGGTTCGAGGTTGGGCAGGGGATGGGTGAGAAAGGCGTATTCCTCGACCACTTGGCCACCGATGAGGTGTTCTTGGATGATGCGCTCGATCACCGCTGGGGTAGCGCTGTGATACCAAACGCCATCGGGATAAACCAGCAAAATTGGCCCCTGGTGGCACACCCGCAGGCAGTGAACCTTGGTGCGAAAAATGCTGGTGGGCCGCTCGGCGGTGGGGATGTCTAGCTTCAACTCCTTGAGACGATCCTTGAGATAGTCCCAGGCTTCGATGCTGGCGGCCTTGTCGCAGCATTTGGGAATGGACTGGTCGGCGCAGATAAACACATGGCGCTGAATGCTGGTCAGGGCCAGAGCGTTAACACTCTGTTGGAGGGCCGTTTCGGGCGTTTGGGATGCTGAGGTTGGAGAATTAGTCATGGCGAGGGGAATCTTCGGGCGAAGTCGGCGTTGGGGTGGGGTCGATGGTGGTGGTGGACTCAACGGCATCGACGGTATTGGAAGACTCGGTATCGGGTGAAGTTTCCTCGACAGGGGCGACTTCAACGGTGAAACCAGAGGTGGCCTCAGGAGCCTCCGTGGACTCGGCGGCGGGGCTGGGGTCCTCGGTGGTGGACGTTTGGGGAGCGTCGGCCTTGGGAGCGGTATCGAGATTTTCGGGCACCACAGGAGAGGTGGGCCGCACTCGGCGGATGGGCAGGTTGGCAATCAGGGCGGTCATGCGCTGATCGCTTTCCAAATTAAATTCTAGGTGTTCTTGGTCAAGCTCCACGTAGCGCGACACCACCTCTAAAATCTCCTGGCGCATTTTTTCCACCAGGTCGGGGCTGAGGTCGGTGCGGTCGTGGGCGAGAACAAACTGAAGACGTTGCTTCGCCGACTCCCGGCTGGTGGGGGTGCGGTTGCGGTTAAAGAGTTTATCGAGCAGTTCGCTGAGCATGGGGACGGGGGGATGTGGATGACATCGGACACCGGGGGCGGGGCGGGGGAATTTCAGAGGAAAGTCCTAGGGTTGGGAACTCCAAGGTAGGACCTCCAAGCCAGGGACGATTCCCAGCCATTTACCCCCGCAGAAAACGACGAATGCGGCTAAAGATATCGTCGTGGGTGGCGGTGAGGTCGAGCAGGGGCACCTCTTCTCCCAGCAGCCGCCGAGCAATGTTTTGGAAGGCCATCCCCGCCATGGAGAGCTTTTCATCTAGCACCAGGGGTTCGCCCCGGTTGGAGGACACAATCACCCGCTCGTCGTCGGGGATCACGCCCAGCAGCGGCACCGCTAGGATATCTAAAACATCGCGAACGGACATCATTTGGTCTTCCTGCACCATGGCGGGCTTGAGGCGGTTGACCAACAGTTTGGTGTATTTCACGTCGCTGGCCTCCAGCAGACCCACCACTCGGTCGGCGTCGCGCACGGCGGAAACCTCCGGCGTGGTCACCACAATGGCCTCATTGGCTGGGGCAATGGCGTTTTGAAAGCCCAGTTCAATCCCCGCCGGACAGTCGATAATCACAAAGTCGTACTGCCCCTTTAGCCCCGCCACCAGTTCCTTCATTTGGTCGGGGGTGATGGCCTCTTTATTGCGGTTTTGGGCCGCCGCCAGCAGGGCCAGGTTGGGCTGGCGCTTGTCTTTCACTAGGGCTTTTTCAATGGTGCAATCCCCCGCCAACACATCCAGGGCGGTGTAGACAATGCGATTTTCTAGGCCCAGCAGCAGGTCGAGGTTACGCAGACCAAAGTCGGCATCAATGACCACGACCTTTTGATCCCGCTGCGCTAGGGCCATGCCCAGGTTGGTGGTGCAGGTGGTTTTGCCTACCCCGCCCTTGCCAGAGGTCATTACAATGATGCGCGTCATAGGCTAACCCAGCGTTCTACCGTCTAAACTTTACAACTCCACGAATTTTACGAGGAATTTACACAACCGAGCCATCCGGTTTCAGAATCTCCCCTCCATGAAGCTTGACCCGCCCCCTGGGGGAATGTGCGTAAAGGCACCGCAAGAATTGTGTCTAAAGGGTTAGATGGCACAGGGATTCGGGTACACCAAAGATATACCCGCTATCCTTGAACGACGAAGGCCATCACGGTTAGGGACATCCTAGGGGCCAACGCCGGAGGGTAGCCCATCAACAGCAAGGGTCAGGAGTGACGTATGGTTGTCAGCATTGACGGAGAGGTAGCCCCTTCCAGTCCCCAGGGGGTGGTGGATCCCGCCCGGTTTTTAGCCCGTGATCAGATCGCGTTAATCCGGGGGGATGTGTTGATTGTGCCCCAATCCCAGCCCCATGAACCCGCAGCGGTGATGGCCCACATGTATGTGCCCCTGGATCGTTCCCACATTTGGCCCCAGGTCACCAGCTATCGCCGCTGGACGCAGTTTTTCCCCAACATCACCCACAGCGAAGTGCTGGAATCGGTGAAAACGGCAACCTATCGCTATCGCCGCCTGTACCAGGTGGGGCGCAAGGGGTTCATGATGATGACGGCCCAGGTGGAAATCTACCTCCAGGTGTTTGAAACCGCCTGCGAACACATTCAATTTCGCTTAGAACGGGGCACCTTCTCCTATTTCGATGCCGATCTGCATTTGCAAGATATGGGCGAAGGCACCCTCCTCACCTACCGCGTCCAGGCCGCTCCCACCATCCCCGTGCCCACGTTTCTGATCGAGCAGGGCATGAAGATCGATTTGCCCGGTAACATGAGACAAATGCGGCAGGTATTGTGTCAGGGCTATGGTGTGGGTTAGTGGTAGCGTTCCACAAAGGCACGTCCGGCAGACATGGCGGCGCTGCTGGTGGTGTAGAAGGTGCCATCACTGAGGACATCCAACATGGGGTTTACCAGCCAGCATTGGTAGCCCTGATCCTTCGAGTGGCTGACGCCAATAATCCAGCCCGCCATGGCCGATAGCTGCACCACTGCCTCGTTGTCCATCGTTGTCTCCTACGCCTGACCTCGGTCATAGCGTTTTGCGAAGCCATGACCCCAGGTTTTAGGGCGATTGTGATCTACCCGTATTAAGCCAGCTTTTTTCTCAAACCACCAGGATCCTCTACTTTTATTCGGAATCCTGAGCAGTCACCGCAACCCTACACTCGGAACGGCTCGGATTGGGGGGTAAATTCGATGGGTAGCACCGCTTCTACGTTTTCCTGGGGGTTGGGGATGATGACGTGGGTGGTGACTTCGGCATAGCCCGGACAGGCATTGGCCGCTTCTAATCCGGCGGCCACAGCTCGATTCACTTCACCGATGGGGCCACGCACCGCCACAAACTGCCGCCCACTTTCCGAGCGGTCGTACTTGGTCAACGTCACCCGTCCGGCCTTGACCATGGCATCGGCGGCGGCCAACACAGCCGGAAAAGTTTGGGTTTCAATCACGCCAACCGCAATGGTCATCAGGGGTATCCTTGGGGTTCAAAAATGCTACACCCACTATACCCTGAGGGCTAGACCTTAATACCACTGGGTTCTCCGGGGGCGGCGATGATACGGTCACAGCCGGATTCGGGCTTGGCCCAGTCGTAGTGGCAGTCCTTGGGGTCGCCCCAGCAGAGGGTGAGGTAAATTTCGGTACGAGCCGCCGACAGTTCCGCCCATTCACAGGCTTCAATCAAGGTGTTGACATGGTCGAGGGTGGTGGGTTGGGCGGGTCGTCCCGCTAGCCAGAGCGTTAAATTGGGAATCGCCGCTCGCCAAAACTGAATGATGGCGGGTTTGGCGGCGGTGAGGGCCAGTTTATCGTCGGGAATGGCAATCAGTTGGGGATGCAACTCCGGCACCCGCAGACTTTGGCCATGGAAACGGCAGGTGTGCCACACCAAACCCGATACCCCATGCTGCCGCTGATAGTCGTGGATCTGCGCCCGAAAATCCTGAATGGCGAAGACTTTACTGAGCTGATTGGCCCCCAATGCCTTGGCAATCACCGGGTTATCCAACCGTTCATCGGAGGACAGCACCACCCGTTCGCCCTTCCAGGTGGCCCGCAATTCCTGATCCAAAAACGCCAGCAGTTGTTCGGTGGTGTAGGTCATGGTTGGCCTTTGCCATGGTTGGGCTAGGGAAGCTTTCGGCGTCGCTGGATAGGTCCATCCTATCAAGGGGACTAGGGGGATGTTGTGACCCACTATAGTTTTGCGGGCTAGCGCGGCCTCAGTAGAGAGGTACTGGCGTCGTCGGTAGGTACTACGCCCACGATTGACGGAGTCGCCTGGGCCGGAAGCCACAGGATAAAGCAACTGCCTTGGCCGGGAGTTGATTGCACCGTGATCACCCCCCCGTGGAGGGTGGCTAATCGCTGGGCCAGATGTAGCCCCAAGCCGTGACCAGCTCGACGATGATCTCCCTGGCGGAACCACTGGAAGACGGCCTGCTGTTCCGCTGGGGTCATGCCAATGCCCGTATCCTGAACCTGCACAGAGGCCCAGGGGCCAGAATGTTTAGCACTAGGCCGTAGCGGCTCTGGAGGGACTGATCTTTGCCCTAGGGTAATCTCAACCCCGCCTTGGTCAGTGAATTTGATGGCGTTGCCCACTAGGTTGGTCAGAATCCGCCGCAGCTCTAGGGTGTCGCCAATCACCACAGGGAAGCTGCCAGCCTTGATGGCTGAACTTTGTTGGCCATGGGCCACGGGGGGCGGGGCTGACTCAGCCATGACCTGACAGGTCAACCCCTTCGCTTCCGCCAGAGGAGAGAGCGCTTGGGTTACGGTCGTCACCAGTTCCGGCAAACGGACGGGCACTTGGGCCAGGGTTTTCTGGCCAGCTTCGTGGCGATACACCTCCAACAGGGTGTTCACCATATTCAGCAGGTGGTCGTTGCTGTCGATGATGCTGGCCATGGCTTCGTGGGCTTCGTCGGGCAGGGGGCCAAAGGCATCGTTGCGGCAGAGCTTCAGCATCCGGTTGGCGGCCACCAGGGGCGTCCGCAAGTCGTGGGTGAGGCGGGCCACGAAGTCATCCCGCTGGCGCATCATGTGGGTTTGGGTGTCCATGCTTCGCTTCAGCCGCAGCAGAGACCGCACCCGTGCCCGCAGTTCGTTCACGTCCACGGGTTTGCGAATAAAATCATCCGCCCCCGCATCCAAGCCCTGCACCAGGCTAGATTGGTCGTGGGCGGTAATCAACAAAATGGGGATGTAAGGCAGCGCTGGGTTTTGCCGAATACGCCGCGTCACGGCATAGCCGTCCAGGTCGGGCATCATCACATCCAGCAAAATTAAATCTGGGGACTGCTGCCGCACCTGTTCCAAGGCCGCCTGTCCTCCATTCGCCAACCGAATGCAGTAGGCGGGATCATCCAGAATGGTTTCGATCAAAAACAGGTTATCCGGCGAATCGTCCACCGCCAGAATGTAAAAAGGCTCCGACACCGATGCTACGGCCATTGACCAACCATGTTGATAGACCAACAAGGGAAAAAGACCTAGGCTGGCCGTCTCTCCCCTGCCGACGTGTGCTTTTTTATTTAGCCCACAGTCTACCGAATCAGTCCTCTATCTAGTGGCTGGATTCTAAGGCTTTTCAACGTTGTGTCGGGCAGTCAGCTCATTGGCTTGGTTGGCCTCTGGACGGATGGCCGCTGGCGCGGCAACCTGGTGCTGGCGAACGTCAAAGGCGTCAAGAAACCCTGGGCCGTCATCACCGATGAACCGCCGTCTCTCAATACCCTGTGGCAATATGCCCTGTGGTACAGTCTCCGCACTCAGGTTGCCCCCCATTGGACGAGGGGTATCCGCCCTCTCAAAATCGGCCTCCGCTGACTCAAGGGGGCGGTCAATACAGAGCTTCTGCTGCTCCAACCCATCCCCCTATTGACCGTTGACCCTGAACCCTGTTTTGCCTCTAAAAAAGCGGAAGCCCAGGATTATGACCACATCTGGTTCTCTAGGATCCAGTCCGTGCGGTGTCTGAGCATCAGCCCTCGTCTTCAACCACCGGAGCCACGGGGGCCACAGGCGGCGAGACAGGAGCAGGAGGGGCTGGAGCCGGAGCGGCGGGGACGGGGGCAGGAGTCACAGGAGCAGGAGGGGCAGGAGGGGCAGGAGGGGCAGGAGGGGCAGGAGGGGCAGGGGCAGGGGCAGGGGGCGACTCTGCACTCTCAGGGCTTGGTGGCGTTGGAACGGGGGGGACAGGGGCAGGGGGCGAAGCCATTGCCCCAGAGGGTTCAACCGCTGGAGCGGGTGTTGCGGGAGCCGCTTCCGTCCTGGGTTCCTCAGTCCTAGGCGCTTCAACAGCCCTAGGTTTCTCAACTCTGGGTTCTTCAACGGCACTGGATTCCTCATCCCTAGCTTCCTCAGCAGCCCTAGGTTCCTCAACAGTCCTGGGTTCTTCAGTCCTGGGTTCTTCGGCAGGTGGAGTGAGGGTATCCGTGCGTGATGCGGCGGGGGCAGGGGCCGACTCGTTGGCGGTGGGAGCGAGTGGGGTGGGGACTTCCACCGACCGTCTTTCTCCTCGGCGGCGGGCGTCTCGATGGCGGCGCGATCCCTCAATGGTGAGGTCATATTCGATGGGAACGCTGGCCCCGCCTGTAACGGGTTGAAAGCGAGATCGCTGGGCGGCTTCGATGGCGGCTTGGTCGATGGCGGCATTTCCGCTGGAGCGAGTGAGCGTCACGCGGCGGACTGTTCCGTCGGGGTTGATGTCAACGTTGACCATGGGTTGCCCTTCGACCCCGTCATCTAGGGCGCTGCTGGGATAGCTAGGCCGGACACAGCTTTCGCAGGTCACGGTTCTCGACCCCGACCCTTGTCCGCCGCCGCCAGTGGGGGAAGGAGCCCTAGGGGTAGGTGCTACGGCGACTCCGGTTTCGTCGCCAGGGGTGGCCGATGGGGCGTTGCCCGTGCCTGCGGTAGTCGATGGGGTGGTGGCCGATGGGGTGGTGACCGACCCAGACCTTTCGGCGGCGATGGCTGGGTTTGTATGATTTTGAGCCTCGTGGGCCTCACGCAGGCGTTGCAACAGATCGCGCAGGTTTTCAGCCTGGGGGGCAGCGGCGGATTCGGCAGGCTCGGTGGCTATGGTTTCTGCTGGGGTTTCTGCTGGGGTTGCTTCGATTTCCTCTGGAACTTCCTCTGCAATGGGTTCCTCTGGGGGGGCTTCGGCCTCAGGGGGTTCCTCCGCTACGTCGGGGGATTCGTCCTCTAAGTCCTCAGCCAAGTCCTCCTCCGAGTCCACCGCCTCAGGTGCGTCTAGGGCCGATTCTGTCTGGGTGTCGGGTTCGGTGTGGGGATTGGATTGGGTTTCCGGTCGAGGTTCAGGCTCGGTCACCGCTGGCTTGGGTGGGGCCAGGGCCAGGGACGCCACCGGGGGCGCTAGTACAGGGGGGGCTGCCCACGCAGGGCGGGGGGGCGCACTAGCCGCAGCGGGGGCGGGGTCGTTGGCTTGGCTACTCAGGGCGGCGGGTGGGGTCGGGTCGGGCGGCAGATCGACCTCATCGGGTGGGGCTTCGGTGATGAGCAGTTCAATGGGTGCGATGTCTTCGGCGGTGGCTTGCCAAAACCTGAACTGACTGAGGCTAAGGCCCACCGTATGGAGGCCCACCGACCCCAGCAAACCCCATAGCAAAATCCGGCGGAGGGCCTGCTGATCGCGCTGGTACTGTTGGCTACAGAGGTCAGAGAGACTCATGGGGCGACCCAAAACAACGGCAAGGATTTACCCAGACATCTTACACAATTGGCAACTGGTTTCATTAAGTCTACGGAAAAAGTCTCCCCTATCGCCAGCAAGACCTCCTCCAAATCAGGGGGAGTAGGGGGAGGAATTAAAGGTAAACCCCGCTGTAGGAGGGGGTAGCGTTGGCATGGTCAGGCTAGAAGTGTTAGCACAACCCATGCTCATCAAGGCTTTTAGGTGTCCTGACTAAGCCTGACGCACCCTATACAAGATTCTGCCGACCGGTTCAAAGACTGATTTGTGGCTATCGGCGATCTTAAAAAAATCAAAACCTTGACAATGAGTCCTAATTAAGAGTCAATGTCTTTTGACAGCATTTCTCAATAAGCACCTATGGGTACCATTTTTGCGGCAGGCGGCATTGTGATGTGGCCGCTGCTGGGGTTTTCGATTTTGGCCATTGCGCTGATTGTGGAGCGCTCGCTTTTCTGGTTTCGCATCAACCGCCGTCAGCGTCCGGTGATGCAGGATATTCTGCGCACCTATCGGCAAGCACCCGTGGACGTTTACCCCAAGCTGCGTCAGAACGTGAATCTTCCAACCGCCCGCATTTTCCTAGAAGCCCTGGACATTGAAGGGGCCAGTCCCAAGCAGTTTCACCTGGCCTTGGCCAGCGCCATGCAGGCCGAACTGCCCCACCTGCGCCGCTTTAGCACGGTGTTTGCCACCATCATCAGCGTGGCTCCCCTACTCGGCCTGCTGGGCACCATCCTGGGGCTGATTCAATCCTTTGCGGCCCTGCAACTGGGCGACCTCAGTACCAACACCGGGGCCGTCACCGGAGGCATCAGCGAAGCCCTGGTATCTACCGCCGCCGGGTTAGTGGTGGCCATCGGCACCCTGATCTTTGCCAACCTCTTTCGCGGCCTCTACAAACGTCAGGTGGCGTTGATTCAAGAGTACGGCGGTCAGCTAGAGATTTTGTACGAAACCCACTACGAGCGCCAGCACTCACTCCAGGAAGCCTCACTCATGCGATAGGCACCCAGTCAGGCACGGACATGGGCACGGGCGAGGAGACCTCGCCCCTACGGTCTTTCGATCATTGCCGCATCCCTGCATCTCCCTATCCCCGCCTCTCCCTATCCCCGCCTCTCCCCATCCCCGTATCCATCCATCCCCCCATGCCCTATCTACCTGAAGAACCCGAAGCGGATTTTGAACTAAATATTGTGCCGATGATCGATGTCATCTTTGCGATTTTGACCTTTTTCATTATGGTAGTGGATTAACGTAAAGGATAGAGAGAAATAAGGTCACGCTGTCGCATTTGTAGATTTTGGGGGAGTAGTTTTCATGTGCATCGAGATGACCTGTCCAACCTGTGGGTCTCACGACATCTCCAAGAACGGTACCACCCGGCGCGGTAAGCAAAACTACAAGTGTCGAGACTGCAACCGCCAATTCGTCGAGGATCCCCAATGGAAGCCGAAGGGCAAAGACACTCGGGCTTTCGTCGATCTACTGCTGCTGGAGAAAATTCCGTTAGCCGGTATCGCCAGGGCTACGGGTGTCTCGGATAGCTGGCTCCAGACCTACGTCAACGCCTGTTATGAAGCCGTGCCCAAAGTGGCCGAGGTCACCCCCAAGGCCCAAGGCAAGCTCAAGGTGCAGATGGATGAACTCTGGTCTTTTGTCGACCATAAAGGCAACAAGCAGTGGGTCTGGGTGGCCATCGATGCCGATACCCGAGAGATCATCGGCTGTCACATCGGTGATCGCTCCAGGGAATCGGCAATTGCCCTATGGCAGTCCATTCCAGCAGTCTATCGACAGTGTGCCAAGGTCTATACCGATTACTGGGAGGCCTACGTCACCGTGATTCCGAGCAAACGACATGCGGCAGTAGGCAAAGAGAGCGGTTTGACAAACTACATCGAACGCCTGAACAACACCCTGAGGCAGCGGATTGCTCGGTTGGTGAGGAAGACACTGTCCTTTTCCAAGAAGCTAGAGAATCACATCGGTGCGATCTGGCTGTTCATCCATGACTACAATCGCCACGTCAGGGAGAACCTGGCAGAACGGGGAGAGGTCGACTTTTTCTCCGTCCTTTACTAAAAAGCACTACCTTCATTATTTCCAGCCTGTTTCTCACCCGGTCGGAAGCGCTGCCTGTGAACCTGCCTCAGGCCGCCAGTGCCGAGCTACAGCAGCGCACTCGCATTACCGTCACCGTTGAGGATTCTGGTGAGATTGCCCTGAATCGGGAGGCCATTTCCCTGGAAAACCTGCAAGCCGGGGTGCGCGACTTGATGGACGGCACCCCGGAAACCGTGGTGGTGATCAACGCCGATGAAGCGGTCAGCCATGGGCAGGTCGTGGCGGTTATGGATGAGCTGCGGGCCATTGAGGGGGCCACCCTCGGCATTGCCACCCGGCGAGACTAGCCATCCCTAACCCATGGCCCCATAGATGAGCCCCATCATCACCCCCTGAACCTCGCCAGATCAGCCCCTGAACACCCCCTGAACCCCATGATGCAGAGAGACGATACCCAATGGCGACCCTGATACGACCCCAACTTGATTGTCCACCTAGACCCCTGAAACGCCAGAGTTCTCGTACCCTCATGGCCCTGGCGCTGTTGCTGCTGGGCTTGGCCCTGGTGGTGGGGCTATCCCTCACCCAGGGTTCCGTGGCCATGACAGGGCCAGAACTGTGGGCCGCTCTGCTGCGCCAGGGCGAGGCCACCCACCAGGTGATTCTGTGGGATCTGCGGCTGCCTCGGCTAGTGGCGGCATTGCTGGTGGGGGCGGCGTTGGGGGTGTCGGGGGCGTTGCTCCAGGGCATGTTGCGCAACGGCTTGGCCAGTCCCTTTTTGCTGGGGATTTCCTCCGGGGCGGGGCTGGTGGTGGTGCTGGTGGTCACCCTGGGCCTTTGGCAGATGTGGGTGCCGCTGGGGGCGTGGCTAGGGGCGATTTTGACGACGGCCCTAGTCTACCTGTTGGCCTACCAGCGGGGGCGGCTCTCCGTAGAGCGGCTGATTTTGGGCGGGGTGGCCTTCAGTTCCTTCTTTGGCGCGATCCAGTCCCTGATGCTGCTGATGGCGCGGGATGGCCGGATTCAGGCAGCTCTGAACTGGCTGATCGGCAGCTTTAACGGGCGCGGCTGGGCGGAGGTGCGCCTAGTGGGGCCAGCGATGATCCTGGCCTTGGTGATGGCCTGCCTACTGGCGCGGCAGGTGAATCTACTGAACCTGGGCGATGACCTGGCGGTGGGGTTGGGCACCTCCCTGGTGCGATCTCGCCTGTTGATTGGGGCCGCCGCCACCTTCCTCGCCGCCGGAGCCGCCAGCATTGCCGGACTGGTGGGCTTTGTGGGGTTGATTGTGCCCCACGGGGTGCGCCTGCTGGTGGGCACAGACTATCGCCTAGTGCTGCCCTTTTCGGCCCTGGGGGGTGCCCTGGTGCTGTCGGCGGCGGATTTGGCGGCTCGATCTGGCCCTGTGGAATTGCCCGTCGGCGTAGTCACCGCCTTCTTGGGTGCGCCCGTGTTTATTTGGCTGCTGTATCGCCGCCGTGGAAGCCAAGGAGGACATTGAGATGCCCCTAGAATCGCGAAATTTGTCCGGCGGCTACGATCAGTCGCCCATCGTCCACCACGTTAATTTGGCGGTGGAACCCGGAGAGTGGCTCTGCCTAGTGGGGGCCAACGGCTCTGGCAAATCCACCCTGCTGCGGTTGCTCAGCCGCATTTTGAAACCCCAGGGCGGCAGCGTTCTGCTCTGTGGACGCGATATTCACGAGCTTTCCCCCACCGCCATTGCCCAGCGGTTGGCCCTGTTGCCCCAGCAGCAAACCCTACCCGACGGCCTCACCGTCCACCAACTCGTCAGCCTAGGCCGATCTCCCCATCAACCCTGGTGGCAGTGGGATTTAGACCGCGAGAGCCAGCACCAAGTAGACCAAGCCCTCACCTGGACGGAAATTGCCCACTACCGAGATCGACCCGTGGCGGATCTCTCCGGTGGCGAACGTCAGCGGGCATTTTTGGCCCTGGCCCTAGCCCAAAATCCCCAGGTGCTGCTGCTGGATGAACCCACCACCTTTTTAGACATCCACTACCAACTCCAGCTTTTAGAACTGCTGAAACGGCTGAACCGCGACCAGTCCCTCTCGATCATCACCGTGCTGCACGACATCAACCTAGCCGCCCGCTACGGGGATCGCATGGCCATGCTGCGCCAGGGTCGCCTTTGGGCCGTTGGCCCCCCTACGGAGGTGCTCACCCCCGACAACCTGCGAGCCGTCTTTCAGGTGGAAGTCGAAATTTTCACCACCCCCTTCGGCCAACAGGTCTTCCCCCTCGCCGCCAGCATCGCCAGTCCAGAAACCGAGCGCCTAACCAAGGCGGAGCTAGAAGCAGCGGGCGAACGCTAATCAACCCGTGATTCTGGACAAGACCCGTAGGGTGCATAACGCCAAGGCGAGGCTAGCGCCCACGCAAAGCAATGCACCTCCGATCTAAACCCCCAACTTTCCCTTTCAACCCATAACCCTTGATTTCTCGTGAGGAGTATAGAGATGTTTCAGCGTTTTTTATTGAGAATTTTTCTTGTTTGTGCCTCTCCATTCTTGCTAATCCTGATCTGGGATATAGCGCATGAAAGCTCTTCCGAGGCGGGGTCTTCTGAAGAGGTCAATACAGTATCTTCAAGCCTTAATAATTCTGAATTGCAATTACTAGTTCCCCCAACCCCAACCCCAGCCCCTACCGAGGCCGAAGTGCCCCCGACCTCAGCAGAGTCCACCCAATCAGACGAATCTCAGCCGTCCCCCTTGTTGACAGAACTAGAACCCGCCGAAACCACCAGCCAAGCCCTGATGCCTTCTGTCCCTGGGGGTGTCCCTGATGCCCCTGCCCTCTCCCAATCTGGGGACTCATCGGGAGAGGGAGCAGAAAACGGGACTGATGCTGACTCTGGGGAAGCAACTGGCGATGAGTCCATCGATGTGGAATTTACCCCCGGCGACACCCTACGCATCACCGTCACGGGCACCCGCACCCCCCGTAAGGTGGACGACCTGCCCGCCACCGTCACCGTGTTTGATTTGGAGGATCTGGAGTTCTACCAAATTGAAGGCCTTGGCGACCTGCTGCGCTACGAGCCGGGGGTATCGGCGGGTGGCGCACTCCAGCGCTACGGCACCCAGAGCGTCAACATTCGCGGCATTGAGGGCAACCGCATCCTGTTTCAGGTCGATGGCATTCGCCTGCCCGACCAGTTTTCCTTTGGGGGGGCACCGCCGCGTGGGTTTCGGGTGGGCCGGGGCGACTATGTAGATTTCTCCACCCTGCAAGCGGTGGAAGTGTTGCGTGGCCCAGCCTCCACCCTCTACGGCAGCGATGCCCTGGGTGGGGTGATTTCCTTCCGTTCCTTGCAGCCCAGCGATTTGTTAGGGCCAGAGGATACCTTTGCCGGAGATGTGGGCAGCCTCTACACCAGCGCTGTGGGTGGGTTTGATTCGGCGGCAAGGTTAGCCTTCCGCAATGACGACCTAGAAAGCGTGTTTGTGGTCAGCCGTCGCGATGCCCGCGAACGCAGCAACTTTGCCCCACCAGAATTCACCGACAGCATCGACATCGGCGACACCAACCTCTATGGCAACATCGTCTACGTTCCCGATCAGGTCAGCAGCCTCAGCCTCATTTTGGAAGACATCAACCGCCGCACCAACTACGTCCTCGCTCCGGGCAACGTCGATCCCCTCGCCCTCAGCACCAATGGCGAAAACCGCATCGACCGCACCCGCCTTAGCCTCACCTACGAGTTTGACGACCCCGACAGCGACTCCTTCCTGCAATTTGCCAGGGGCCAACTGTATTACCAAACCGCCAACACCACCGAAATTGTCCAAGAAATTCGCCCCACAGGCGTCGGCCCAGGATTTGCGGGTTCTAGGGTGCGGCGCGACAGCAACAACCAGTTCATCAGCAATATCTATGGTGGCGATATTCAACTGCGTAGCGATTTCACGACGGGCAATATTGATCACCGCCTCACCTACGGAGTAGATGTGTCCCAAACCTTTAACTCCCGTCCGCGAGATCGCACCCAAACCAACCTACGCACCGGAGCCACCACCAACGTCTTTGGTACCGGGGCTGATTCTGTCTTTCCCATCAAAGACTTTGCCGATGCCAACACCCTGCGCCTGGGTTTCTATGTGCAGGATGAAATGGAAATGGGGCCGCTGAGTGTGATTGCTGGCCTACGTTTTGATCACTACGATCTACAAACCATTGACGACGGCATCTTTCGCGGCGAAACCGTCGATTTAACCACCTCAGCCCTATCTCCCCGGCTGGCGGTGCTCTATGAAGCCACCCCAGAAATCTCCTTCTATGGCCAATATGCCCGTGGTTTTCGGGCACCCCTCTACAGCGAAATTACCAGCGGATTTACTAACCTAGCGGGAGCATTTTTCAAATACGAAACCCTGTCTAATCCAGACCTCCAGCCCGAATCGAGCAACAGCTTTGAAATTGGCGTTCGGGGCAACTTTCCTCAGTTTGATCTGCGCCTCACCGGGTTCTACAACACCTACAACAATTTCATCGCCGCCGAACAATTAGTGGGCACCCGCTGTTTAATTCCTGCCCCCGTTTGTCCGCCCACCCAGCGGGTCAGCCAGTTTCAATCCATCAATATTGGTAGCGCCCGTATCTATGGGGTGGAATTGGGTGGTGAATATCGCTTTAGCCCCGGCACCGATGGCTTTAGCCTGCTAGCCAGTCTGGCCTTCGCCCAGGGGGATGACACCACCACCAACCGACCCCTCAATACCGTGGATCCCTTTAGTGCCGTGGCGGGTCTGCGCTATCAAGCCCCCGAAAACCAGTGGCGGGCCGAACTGATTGGCACCTTTGCAGGCCGCGCCCGTGTAGCCGCAGACAACACCAACTTTGTGCCCGATGCCTACGCCCTGGTGGATGCCATCGGAGCCTATAACATCACCCCTAACCTGGGCATTAGCCTAGGGATTTACAACCTGTTGGATACAGAATATTTCCTATATTCCGAGGTGCGAGATCGTCCCAACAATGAGGCAATTTCCCAATTTAGTCAAGCCGGAAGAAATGTACGTTTGGGGGTGAGCTATCGGTTTTAAGAATTGTGTTTATTGGGCTTTTTCTGCTTCTGAATGTGGTGCATTGCTTCGCGCTGGCCCTAGCCTCGCCTTGGCGTTATGCACCCTACGACTCGTCTACCCTACAACCCATCCACCCATGAAACGCTCCCTCTTCCTTCCCCTTCTCCTGCTCCCTCTAGCCGCCTGTAGCGGCCAAGATACCCCCCTGGCCGAACCGCCTGCCGATGAATCTAAAACCCGGATCGTGGCCCTCACTTCCCTCACTGCCGACCTGGTGCAAACCCTGGAGAGTGAGGCATTGGTGGGCATTCCCGGCAATGAACTACTGCGGGGGGATGATCGGTTTGCCAATTTGCCTACGGTTAGCGAGGGGCGCACTGAGCCGGATTTAGAACAAATTGTGGCCCTAGAGCCGACCCTGGTGATTGGCGCAGCGGGGTTTCACGACCGTACCCTCCAGCGCTTGGAAGAACTGGGCACCCCCACCCTCACCACCGAGGTCAACAGTTGGGCCGACTTGCGCGATCTCACCACCGCCCTGGCCACCACCCTGGAGGCCGACCCGCAGCCCTTGCTAGATCGCTACGATGCCTGCTTGGCCCAGGCCCCAACGGACAGCCCTTCTACGCTGGTGTTGGTCAGTCGTCAGCCGTTGCTTAGCCCTAACAAAACAAGCTGGGCTGGAGATTTTCTGGCTCAGTTTAAGGTGAATAATGTGGCCGCCGACCTACAAGGAGAAAGCCCCTTCGATGGTTACATCACCCTGCCGGAGGAGAAGGTGCTGGCGGCGAATCCTGATGTGCTGCTGGTGGTGGATGCCGGGGAAAATTTGCTAGAGCAACTCAAGAGCGAACCCTTTTGGGGACAGATCCAAGCCACCCAGCAGGGGCAAGTCCACAGCTTTGACTATTTCGGCCTCGTTAACCCCGGCAGCATCGCCAGCATTGAGCGCACCTGTGAGCAGTTGGGCAGGTTGTTTGATTAACCAGGGTTCATCTCACCCCAACCGCTGCTCCAACAAGGGGGAGGCTTGGTTGTTGCTGGTCTGGCAGTCGGAAGATAAGAGGCCGTATTCAATTAGGTGGTTTGTTAGGTGCCCAGCAGGCGCAGGGCCATGCCGTGGCCGTTCACCTGGCGGGAGGCGGCTTGGAGTTCTTCGGGCATTCCCCGCACGCCGAGCATTTTAGGGCAAGTTCGTTAGCTTAGGGCAAGTTCGTTTTAGATGGGGTCGTCGGGTAACAGATTGTCGGCTTGGCCATTTCTCAGGGCCTTATTGGCCTCAAATTAACCTTGACAATGGTGGCATGTAAGTATAGTCAGTCACTGGGCTGAGCCATGGATTTTGGGTAAAGGCTAGCCTGGGACTTAAGCTTTAGCGGTTGTACTTCATAGAAATTTCATAGGTTTTCAGCTTTTCTTTTCAAAATATAGCGGTTCCTGAACGAATGAAGTACAGCAGGATCCTTTCCAGGCAAGGGTTGTAGGTCTCTGTACGTACCTTATGCCAACGAGAACCGCTATGGCGAGGTTCCTGTAAAGAAAACGTGAAGTGCCGCTACAGGTCATAAAGCCAGGATAAATTCTCCGTATTTTCCCGAAGTAAATCATCCGTATTTTCCCGAAGACTTAAGGTTGACTTTACCGTTGCTTTAATTTGCTCTGGGAAAGTTGGTAGTGAACAAATTCGCGGCAGTATGACCCCTGCTCTAGGGCAGGGGTGGCTACGGCTGTTAGCTAAATGGAGTTCTTTGAATAGTGTTTGGTGCGGCCTCAGTGAATGTGCTGAGCCCACATTGTTGTGCTGTCAAAATTAATCTCAACGAGAAGACGATATGGCTGACACGTTTACGCTCGAACTACTGCATGCGGCAGATCAAGAACCCTTGAACGCGGGAGCCACGCTCAGTGACATCACCCGCTTTTCCGCCGTTTGGAACGCCCTGCAAAACCAAGATCTGGGCAACGACGGCCTGGCTGACAACACCCTCTTGCTGTCCTCCGGCGATGCGGTGATTCCAGGGCTGTTCTACGATGCTTCGGCAGGGGCCTTTGGGTCAAAAGGGATTGCCGATATCCAGATTCAGAATGAGTTGGGGTTTCAGGCGATTGCCTTTGGGAACCATGAGTTCGACTTTGGTACCGCCGAACTCGCTCGCTTGATTAGCGGTTCCGCGCCTGGCGATATCTTCGGAGTGGATTTTGCGGGTACGGCCTTCCCTTACCTTTCCACCAACCTGGACTTCTCCACCGATAGCAATTTGGCTCCCCTGGAAGTGGCCGGTGGTCAGGCCCCTCAAGCCAATACGGTGACCTCCTCCACGGTGATCGATGTCAACGGTGAGGCCATTGGCGTGGTCGGTGCCACAACCCCGACCCTGGCTAGCATCTCCAGTCCTGGAGGTGTCGGCATCGCTCCTGCCCCCTTTGACCCTAACCCTACCGATGCCCAACTGGATGCCCTGGCTGCCGAAATTCAGGCTGAAGTGGATGCCCTGCTGGCCGCTAACCCCGGCATGGACAAAGTGGTTCTGCTGGCACATATGCAGCGAATCACCATCGAAGAGGGACTGGCGGCCCGTTTGCGGAATGTGGACATCATTGTGGCCGGTGGCTCCAATACCCGGCTATTTGATGAAAACGACCGCCCCCGCGAGGGTGACTCGGTTCAGGGTGAATATCCTAAATTTATTGAAAATGCTGGCGGTACGCAGACTGCAATCGTCAACACGGACGGCAGCTACAAGTACGTCGGTCGTTTAGTGCTTGACTTTGATGCTGACGGTAATATCATCCCCGAAAGCTATGATCCGGTAGTCTCCGGTGCCTATGCCACCGATGCTCAAGGCGTGGCTACCCTGAATGCTGAAGGTCTGGTTGACCCGGAAATTCAAGCCATTGTCGATGCCATTGAAGCTCAAATTATCGCCAATGAAAGCAATGTCTTTGGCCTGTCTGATGTTTTCCTCAACGGCAACCGCTCTGGTGTTGACACCCCTGAAGATACCGATGGTGTGCGGACGCAGGAAACCAACCTGGGCAACCTGACGGCGGATGCTAATTTGGCCATTGCTCAGGAAATTGACCCCACCGTCGTGATTTCCCTCAAGAACGGCGGCGGCATCCGGGCCTCCATTGGCCAGACGCTCGTGCCTCCTGGTGAAACCCAAGCTGTTCGGACCCCCAATGCGGAACTTTTGGACAGCGCAGGTAACGTTGTTAAGCCCGAGGGCGGCATCAGCCAGAACGACATCCAGACGGCGCTAGCGTTCAACAACGACTTGTTTCTGCTGACCTTAACCAAGGAAGAAATCGTTGGCCTGCTAGAGCATGGTGTGAGCGCAATTCCCGGCGTTTCCGGTGGCTTTGCCCAAATCTCTGGCGTGAAGTTCTCCTACGACCCTGACTTTGCAGCAGGTGATCGCATTACCAGTGCAGGCATCTTTGACGAGAACGACAACCTCATCGCTGAACTAGTGCGTGACGGTGAAATGGTTGGCGATGCTAGCGAAGAATTCCGCATGGTGACGCTGGGCTTTTTGGCGGCTCCCCGTTTTGACGATAACGGCAACTTCATCGGTGGTGGTGATGGCTACCCCTTCCCCAACCTGAATGATCCAGATGTTGCCGCTCGCGTCAATGCGATTTCTCTGGAGCAAGAAGGCGTGCGCACTGGCGATGCCACCTTTGCGGATGATGGTACCGAGCAGGATGCCCTGGCTGAGTACCTACTCGACAACTTCTCCACCATTCCGTTTGATCAAGTGGATACGGGGCGTAACCTCGATGAACGGATCCAAAACCTCAACTTCCGCACCGACACAGTCTTGGGGGATAGTGATGAACCCACGCCTGACAGGGCCATTACCCTTACCCAGATTGCGACCTTTGGCCCTGGTGTATTTGATGAAGGGGCTCAAGAAATTAATGCCTTTGACCCCACCACAGATCGTCTGTTTATCATCAACTCCCAGGCGACGACCTGACTGCCTGACACATCTTTATGCCGCCTCCCAGGGGGGCAATTGACATCGTATGGACTGGATCCTAGAGAACCAGATGCGGTCATAGTACTGGTCTTCGGCGTTTTTAGAGGCAAAGCAGGGTTCAGGGTCAACGGTGAGCAGGGGGATGGGTTGGAGCAACGGACGCCCTTTGTTGACGGCACCCTTGAGCCAGCGGAGG
>NZ_JACJRS010000119.1 GCF_014697375.1 Phormidium sp. FACHB-1136 | reverse complement strand
CAGAAAGGTTTCGCTTTCACCAACCTCAATCACGAAGGGACGGGCCATCCTTTCTACCCTCTCGAACGTCATCCTCTATTATGCTCAACTTCATGTCGGATTGGTATCATCTTCAAGACTCCTGGGTTCTGTATTAAGGCACAAACCCGTAGATCCGTCCATGGTTGCAGACGCCTACGTCAGCGCTGCTATTTAGTTGATCGAGCAGCTTTCCTGATCGCAGACGACGGTTCCGGCCACAGCACTTTCGGGCACAACGCTAAAACCACCGACGCTGACGCCCGTGATGCCATACTGTTCGCGCAGCACTTGGTTAAAGCTGGCGATGATGCTGGGCAACTGCTGCTCCAACACTGTCTTAATTTGATCCGCTTCCGGGGGTGGGCTGCCTACGGTTTCAACCGTCATAGTGAATGCTCGATGAAGGACTGCCCCCATTGTAGGGGGCGAAGAAACCGCTCTGGCATCCTCCTTCATGGCTCTACACATGGGGCTCAATTGGCTTGAGTGTGGGCTTTGAGGGCGTCGATAATTTGGATGTTGGCCCTGGGGAAGGGATATTCTTCGATTTGGCCGAGGTTGACCCAGCGCACTTCGTCGCATTCGATGGGTTGGGGGTCGCCGCTGAGGTGGGTGCAGTGGTGGACGTTGAGGGTGACTTTAAAGTGGGAATAGGTGTGAGTGACGGTGCAGAGCAATTCGCCCACGGCAATGTCGATGCCCAGCTCTTCTTGAATTTCGCGACGGATGCAGGCTTCTACGGTTTCCCCGGTTTCAATTTTGCCGCCCGGAAATTCCCACAATCCGCCCAGCAACCCTTCCGGCTTGCGACGGTCGATCAACACTTGGCCTTGGTCGTTCCAAATCACCGCGACGCCAATGTGTTTGTGGGGAATGGGGGCTTTGCTTTCGGTCATCGGGATCTCCGTTTGCACATTCAGATTATAGGCGCGACAGTGGCCCTGCCAAGGACAGCGGGGGCAATTGGGCTGGCGGCGGGTGCAGAGGGTGGCCCCCAAATCCATGATGGCCTGGTTAAAGTCACGGGGATTTTCAGGATCCAGCACCCGCTCGGACAAATCCCACAGGGTGTTCATGGCCTTGGCAGGGGGCACAGGCAGGGCGACGAGTCGAGCCAGCACCCGTTTCACATTGCCATCCAAAATCGCGTAGGGCAGATTGTAGGCGGAACTGAGGATACCCCCTGCTGTGGTGCGGCCAATGCCAGGAAGGGCGGTGATTTGGTCAAATTTTTGGGGAATTTGGCCGTTATGCTCGCTCACAATACGCTGGGCAGCCTGGTACAGATTGCGGGCACGGGCATAGTAGCCCAACCCTTCCCAGGCTTTCAGCACCGTTTGTAACTCCGCCGCTGCCAGGGCTTCCACGGTGGGAAACTGCCCCAGCCAGCGCTCGTAGTAGGGCCGCACGGTCTTCACCTGGGTTTGCTGCAACATCATCTCCGAAACCCAGATAGCGTAGGGGTTGTCGATATTTCGCCAGGGCAGTTGTCGCCCCATTTGCCCATACCAAGTCAGCAGATTAGCCCGCAGTTCCGCCACGACAAAATCCGGCCAGGGGGAGACTGCCCCAGCCGGATCCAACGTTGTGAGTTTTCTGTCCCCAGCCTGTTTCGCCGATTCAGTTGCAGATTCATCTGACAATTCAGCGGTGGATTCAGCCGTGGGCAACATATCCAGCGCCACCGTTAGGTAGGAGGCTTCGCCATCACGACAACGGCGGGCCTGGAAAGCGGCATCCAGGGACGAGTCGGGCAAGGATGAATGGGTAGCGCGAGGGGTCACTCAGAATCAGGGGCAGAGTCGGCGAGGACAAAGGATTGCTCCATGGCCATGCGCTGTTCGGCTCCGCGCAAAAAGTACCCGCTCATCATAGCAGAGGCCAACAGCCGCCCTAGGCTTTCGCGATTGGTAGTAATTTCCACGTCAAAATGCTGGGAAGGCAACCCCCCCAACAGACCAATGATGTTGTGTTCCATCATTTGCTGGACTTCCGAAGACGCCGGATTGGACAGTTGGGCGATGGTCTCAGGGCTCATGGCATGGACATACTGCATCAGCGAGTTGCCATACTCAGAGGCTTTAAAGCCGTTGAAAAGTTCTGGGGGTTTACCGGAAGAGTTGTTCACCGTGGATACCTCGCTTTGCTGGCAGTAAGGGTCAAATCGCCGGGGGCTTACCAAGTCCCGGAGGGCGCTTGTGCTACGGCAAGCCGCTGAGGGTGGACTTGGATGTGAATGGGAATTCAAACATCTAAATATAAGGTAACCAACGTTGCCCCATTCCTCAGGTGGGTAGAACCGTACTGATCGTAGGGAGATCTCGCGACGGCAGATCTACGAATATTCTGAATCCCAATCGCCTGAAGGTTGTCATACCAGGCTGGGCCTCAACTCCACCACGGGGCTCGAACCCCTGCCCTAGAGCGGCTTAATCATCGACATCATCAGACTGAAAAATAACAGGCGGATTCGCAGGAGGGTTAGCTGGTACCGTCGGATTGCTCTGAAAGGGAGGAGGACTAGCCGGAACGGTTGGGCCATTGGGCGGATTAGCCATAGGCGGATTTACAGGTGGCTGGGCTACGGGCGGATTAGCCACAGGTGGCTGGGCTACAGGGGGCGACACAGCAGGGGGTTGCACAGGCGCAGGCGGCATCACCATCAGCGGCGGTGTCGCAGCGGCTGAAGTGGGCACTAAGGACGAGGGAAGAACAGGGGGCAGTTGCCCGGATACTTGGGTTTCGGTGATGGCGGGAGACAGTAGCCAGGGCTCATTCACCGAACTTTGGGGCGTGGGTGAAATGGCCACTGCGGCTGGATTGAGCACCACTGCGTTCGTAAAGGTCGATGCCTGCGATAAAGCCTCTAGGGTTTCCGCTCTCACCAGATCCAAGGCTGGCCCCAGGGAAACGGAGGGGTCTGGGTTGTTCAAGTCTAGGCCCTCGGTGAGGGGACTCGTGGCGTAGAAGGTAGACAGGTCAAACTCTAGAATTTGTACCTGATTATTCTGCACGATGGCCATCTGTCCGGCATAGAGGTCGTATTCTGTCACACAGCTCCCTGCTGCTCCATTGTCACCACAGCCCTGGAGGGTCAAAGTCATTGGCCCCGCCGGGTTGTTAGTCAGGGCCATCACCATCGTAAGGTTGCGCTCCTCGCTGTGACGTACCACGACTGCCGACCCCTGAATGCCAGTAATTGCACTGGGGGTTTGAATGGTGCTGCGTCCGCGCCCAGGGGGAATTAACAGCAGCATAGTGCCATTGGACAGGCGAAAGTTGCGAGTATTGGGCACAAATTGAAAGGTAGCCCGTTCCCCCACCCGAGCTAGGGATCCATCGTTAAAGCGGAGTTGGGCCTGGGCCTGAGCCGCCGTGCGCAGGGTATCTCCGACGGCCATCACATCTCGCTGCCGAGCCGTCCGGGCCGCCCGTCCCTGAGGAATCAGTTCTACCCGGTTGAGAATAGCCTCGATATCGGCGCGGGTAAGGGTCACATTGGCCTGGGCTGGCAATCCGGCCACCCAAGCCAACCCAAGCATCCCCAGGGAAGCGCCCAGGATCATCCATCTAGCGGCAACGGTTGCCGATAATCCGTGCTTGAGCATGATATACAGGCCATTAACGACGTTCTCACCCCAATCCCATGGGTCGGTTGTTGTATGCGATCCGTGACGGCCCTGGTTCCACCTGTTCTACCCTTCAACGGCTTTCGCCAGGTTTTCGTCAAAAATCGGACAAAACTTGACTTATGGAGTACGACTTCGCAAGGTTCATCCGTGTTCCCACGGGTTTCCCCTAGGGCAGGGTGAACCCATAGGAATGGGTTGCGCACACCTGAATATCCTATCCATCGTAGGTTACGCAAAATGACCTAGGGGGCAAGCTTACAAAACTCCCTACGAAGTTTATAAAACTTTGATAAAGTTAAGCACCCATGATCGGGAACCCCGAAGCAAGGTAGTGATTCTACGGATACGTGCGCTCTACGGCTCCGATTCCGATCTGTTCTAATCTAGATGATGTTTGCCCTCCACCCACGACGGTCACGCGTTACCTTAGCCCTGCTAGGTCTAGGGTGGTTTGGCTTGGGCCATCCCGTCGCCATGGCGGCCCCTGACCCCAACGCAGATCCCGTCATTGCGGTACCACCCGACCCCAATCCTCACCCCTGGGAGAACGGCCAAGTGCCCGCAGAGGCTCCTTGGTCTGCCTTCCATCAGGAGGTACCCGAACCCGTCAACACCCCGGCCCCCGATGAGAATGTCCCCTTAGGTCAAGGGGAGGATCTCGATACGCAACTGGTGGATCCCGATCTGGGGGTGATTCGGGTACGCAATCCCCTAGAGGATCCCGAACTGGGGATTTTAAGAATTCGGGATCTCCCCAACCTGCCTACCCGCCCCGCCCCGCCCAAGGTTGGCTTTCTCTCCGCCCGCTTCTCCGTGGTGAACAGCGATAATGTGCTGCTGCTGGTCAATGATGTGGGTAGCCTCACGGGGGATACGTTTTACCGTCCGGCGGCCAGCCTGTCGGTTTATCCCAGCCTTGGCCCCCAAACGGCCCTGATTGGCAGCGTCGATGTTGGGCTTCAGCGCTACGGTCGCGAGGCTACCCTCAACTACGATGACTGGCAGGTGCGGTTGGCCCTGCGCCAAGGTCTATCGCCCCGTTCCTACGTGCAGATTGGCGTCGCCTACCAGGAATTGCTACAAGCCGGAGCATCGCGGCTCAGCTTTTTTGACAACCGATCCGTAGCGCTCACCCTAGGACGGCGCGACCCCTTCACCTCCAAGCTCACCCTAGATAGTTTCTATCGGGTGCAGTGGAACGATGCCCAAGCCCGATTCCAAACCAGCAACGGCGTGGTTGCAACGGATGTCAGCCGCCTCTCCCAAACCGCCGGAACCTACCTGGGCTACACCCTCAGCCCCCAGTGGCACGTTGGCCTAAACTACCAGATCAACCTGAATGACTACACCCAACAGGATCGCTACGACACGGTGCAACAACTGTTGGGCCAAGCGGTCTACAGCATCACCCCCCAGGTGCGGTTGAGCCTGTACGGTGGGTTGAGCTTTGGTCGTTCCTCCGACCCTCGCCTTAGCTTTGACGACACCCTCTTTGGCCTCACCATCGACGCTACGGTGCCGCTGTTCTAGCCATCTATGACTCTGGCAATCCTGGGGCAAGCGGGATCAGGAGATCGCAAAGCCCCCCCAGCCCTCTCCCCCCAGCCTCTCCCAGGAGGGCTGGATCATGGCAAAAAAGCGTGTTTGTGATCTAGCGTGTTTGTGATCTACTGGGCACCTCGAAAAATACAAATCTTATTGAGAATGGGCACGAGACTCCAATGGTTCCAGGCTCTTCAGATTCGCAATAAGGCAATTAATCGAGGTGCCCTACTGAGGGTACGTCTTCTATCCAGATCTCATCGCACCGATCTCTAATACCAAATCCGAGCCAGAAGACCCCGATTCCCAGGCCGACAAACCGTAGGGGCGAGATCCCCTCACCCGCTGATACCGTGGGTAAGTAAACCGGATTTAGTATAAGGTCAGGGCCGCTAGGCCATGCCTTCGCGGTTCCAAGTGGGGAAGGCCAACAACCGAATTTTGCCTTTGTTGGGAAACTCTGCTTGGTCGCAGGCCAAAGCGCCGCCATTGAGAGCTAAATGCTGGGACAACACCGCCTTAGCTTCGGCCATGTCGGCCACCCGGCGGTTGATGATGTAGGTGTAAGCCCCTGGGTGATCCTCCGCCGTATCCGGGGTTTCCCAAATACGGATCTTGAGGCCAGCGGGCTCCGAGGTAATTTTGTAGTAGAGCAGATGATCGGTCGCTAGGGCATACATAGGAATTTGGCCTAGGGGTAGGTGATAAAAACGCTGGCCCGTCACCCTGGGAGGTCATTGCCACATTGAACTACCCATATCTTCGTAAAGATTTTCGGCCTTCAGCATAAAGTTATGATTATTTTCCAATAATTTTCATTATCCCTCCATCCACAGCCATCGTGCAGAGGGGTGTCTCCCCTGGAAAATGGGTCAGCTTTTTGGCCTTGAAGACAGCACCACACTGCCGCCCACCAGTAGGGGTAACAGCCAGTCTCCCCAGCGCACATAGGGGGTTTGGGTTTGGCGTAGTTCTAAGGTGGCGGCGTAGGTCACGGCTTGGTGCGGTTGGCCCAGCCAGCGGGTGCGGCCTCGGTTGTCCACCAATCCCGATAGCCCTGTATTGGTCACCCGCACGGCCCAGCGATCACTTTCTACCGCCCGCAGCACATCAAAGGCGTGGTGTTGGGCCATCATGCCGGGGGGGTAGGGGTCGTTGTTGGAGGCGGTGAGGATAAAGCGCCCTCCCTGGCGAGTTTGGGGCCGCAACAGGCGGCTGTAGGCCGATTCGTAGCAAATGCCGACGGTGGCTCGGCCCAGGCTGGTGTCAAACTGCTGCCCTGCTTGCCCCGGCACTAGGTAGCTCTCCAGGGGAGATAGGCGCTGGATAATCCGCCCCAGCACAGGCTCGAAGGGGATATATTCCCCCAGGGGCACCAGTTGCACTTTGTTGTAGCGGGCGTGGTAACGGGCACCGTTGCCGGAATACTCAGGATCAACATCCTCAACATTCTGGGGGCGGAGTTCTAGCAGGCTTTGGGTATAGTGGCGGGGCTGGCCATCCACCGGGGCAAAGGTACCCAGCCACAGCGGCACCCCGGTTTGGGTCACCAACGATGTCAGCGCCTCCACCAGAGGATCCCCAGATCGCCAAATGACAGGCAGCGCTCCCTCTGGGGTGATCACCGCCTCTACCCCTTGATCAACTAGGGACTGATAGCCCTTGGTATAGGTGGTCATCGCCTGCCGAATGCCCGCCGGGGTTAGCTTTTCACGGGTGGGCACATTGCCCTGCACCAGCCCCAGGGTGAGGGTCTGAAGGGATGGATCGGCACCGGGTAGCGCAGGCCGTGGAGCCATGGCTTGATAATTGGCCCAGCCTAGACCATGGCTCAGGACAACCAACCCTAACCCCAGCCCCACCAGCCCCCGTCGGCCCCAGCGGTAGCCCTGGGGGCTTATGGCTTCGGCCCAGAACCCATTGGTGGCCACTAGCAAGGCGGTGAGGGTGGTTGGCCCAGAAAGCCTTGCCCAGGACAACACCCATAGGTTATTAGGGCTTTGGGTCAGGCCCAGGGGCGACCAGTCGAGGGGGCTATAGTTCCGCAGGGTTTCGAGCAAACACCACAGGGCCGTAGCCGCCAACACCCGCCACAGCAATGCCTGGGGCCAACGGTGGGCCATCCAGCGCAACCCCACCCCCCACAGGGCAATACAGGCTGCCCCCCACAGGGTAATGATGCCCCAGGCTCCTAGGGCAATGGCCACACTGCCCACCCAGGGCACCCCCAGCCACATGAGGGGATGGAGGTGGGTAATCCAAGCGAGGGAAATACCGTAGTACACCATGCCCCACAGCAGCCCATAGCCCATTGCCGCTCGCCAGTTTGAACAGCCCAGCACCACCCACCACAGGGGCACCAGTGCCACCCAGGCTAGAGGCCACCAACTCAAGGGAGGCAGAGCCAGGGCCATCAGCCCCCCACTCAGCCCCACCCAGCCCAGTTTTCCCCAGGGCCAGCGGATCCCTTGGGTGCCTGCGATCCTAGACATCTTGGACAGGGTAACCGGAAAAGACTTCGGCATGGGTGAGTCGATAAAGGACAGACGGTAGGGACGAGGAGACCTCGCCCCCTTACCCTGGGAATCATCACCGGGGAGGCATCAACCAGAATGGCGGATCAGTATTTCATACAAAAATTCCCCCGCCGACCGAAATCAACGGAGGAATTTTGAAGGGGTCTACCGCAACGCCGTCTTACCTCAGCCTTCGACCTGGACGAACCAGGTGGGTGCCTTGGCGTCAGGCTTGAAGTTTCCAGGTACAGGCCCGGTTTACTGCCGCCGACACAACTCAGCTCCCGTTGAGAAGAAATATAGATCGTAAAACATTGTTGGTAGTCACCAACGCCGTAGTAAACCCTGTCCCCATCATACCGAACCCATCTCGTTTCGGGAACGATCTCGCGCCTAGGATCTTAGGCCAATTTTCTAGACCTAAGGGCCACAACCCCTGGGCCATCAGCATCTGGACTATAAAAAAGGGAGGAAGTCCGAAAACCCCCTCCCAGGGGAAAACCCCGTCGTGATGATGACGCTGCCTAGCGAGCGGCGGTTTCTACTGAAGCGTCCTCGTCTTCGCCGAGCAGCACTCGCAGACTGGGGAAGAGGAAGTGATTTTCCTCAACATACTGGGCTCCGAAGAGGCCCTTCTCAGCCCAAAAATACCGATCTGTCGTATGCTCATTCCGCTTCACAAGGAGCAGCGCCGGGGGGGCAATGCCTTCCGAATGAATGAAGTTTCGAGCTGCGGTGACCGGTTTTTCATTACCGCTCTCGATACTATACTGAGGAACAGCCTCTAGAATGCGGCGACCTTCCAAACGACGACGGCTCTTACGCTTGCGTCTCCTTGCCAAGTTACCTACCTCCCTCTCTGTAGATATCTGGATGTAGTTTTGATTACAAATTATTGAACCAGGCCAAGTATATAGGCTTGAAATGAGAATTTCAACTTCTCTTAAATGTTCAGTCTGTAGCGCTGTAACCCTTATGTGGTAAAGGCTGAAGCCAGTATCCCCATGATCAGCCTTGAACAGAACTGTTAAAAATTTGACAAAACTTTAATTTTTCTCTCGTCATACTCTTCGGTTTGATCGTAATTATGGCCTTTGCCAGCACTGAGTTTATTGCCCTTTGCCAGTCGCAGGTGGTGCTGCTGACCCAGGCTTTGGCGGCGCACTCAACGGTGGTATACCTGGCGGAACAGGCCGACAACGCCATGGGGCTGTCCTTGGTGCCCCTGGTGGCCTACCCCGAAACCGATAATCCTTGGGCGGGGTTGCCTGACGGGTTGGCCCCCATGACGCCGACCGAATCGACGGTCTGGGTCTCGACGGAAACCGCCCCCACAGAAACCGCCCCTCCCCCCGTGACTCCGGCGGTGCCCGCTGTGCCCCTAGCCGATGCATCGTCAGAGACAGTGGCAACTCCGCCCCTAGTGCACCCTCTGATGCATGAGGGCGTGGCGTTGGGCATGTTGGTGAGCCATCGACCCGCCCTCGCCTGGAGTCGAGAGGATCGACAGCGGGCCGAGCAGGTGGCCAATACCCTAGCTCTGGCCTGGATTCTCGATCAGCGGGGGCAGTGGTTGCAACAGCAGTTTCAGCAGCGCCATCTGGCCCAAGCGACCCAATCGGAGACGTTTCACGATCTATTGCACCAGTTTCGCAATCCTCTCACGGCCCTGCAAACCTTTGGGCGGCTGTTGGTCAAGCGTATTCCCGCCGATGACCCCAATCAGCCCATCGCTGAGGGCATTGTGCGGGAGAGTCGGCGATTGCAGGATTTGGCTCAAACCTTTGATGAAGCGCTGGCCCAGGGGGACGATGCGCTCCAGGCCGATAGCCCCGGATCCTTGCGGCGAGGGATCTTTGGCCCAGGGGCGACCCAGGGGGGGCTATTGCTGCCAGAAACCGCTACCCCAGAGGCCACCCCCGCGCCCGAATCGCCCCTCCCAGACAGCCTCCGCTGGGGACGTTCGCTCCAGCGAGTGGTCGGATCTTGGGTGGATTTGGTCACGCCGCTCCTGCAATCGGCCACGGCCATCGCCCAGGATCGGGGGCTGTACCTGGTGGAGCAATTGCCCGATGACCTGCCAGGGGTATGGATGGATCCGAAAGCTCTGGCAGAGGTGCTTAGCAACCTGCTGGATAACGCCCTCAAATATGCTCCGGCGGGGTCGGTCATTTGGGTGGTGGGTGGTCTCAGTCAGGTGGTGGAGGGCCAAACCTTCCAGGGTCTAGCGGTGGGCGATACAGGTCAGGGCATTCCGCTAGCGGATCAGCCCCGGATTTTTGAGCGTCATTTCCGTGGCGTCCGGGCCAGTGGAGACATTCCCGGCACAGGCCTAGGACTGGCCATCGCCCAGGAACTGATGGAGGCCATGGGCGGCCATCTAGACTTAATCAGCCCCGTTCCCCCCGACTACCAGCGGGCCTTATCGGAACTCATGGATCAAACCGTGAGCCACCAAGGGCCAGGGGTGTGTTTCATCGCTTGGTTAGCCCAGGTATAGATCCACACATCCAGCAGGGTTGAGCAACACCATAGCCCAAACCCGTTACAAGCCAGTCCACCATGGAGCGTTCCACAATAAACCGTCTCCCACCACAGATCGTCCCGTTACGAGCCCCATGCGTCTAGGCCCGAATGCCAGGTGCCGTGGAAGCTGTGGGGAATCACGGCTGGCAGTAGTAAGCGGGCGACAGGATCCGCACCAAAGGCGTTGCCGTCGTAGATCCACACTTCGCTGCGGTGGTCGTGGCTGTTGTAAACCACGGTGATCACCCAGTGTTGGCCAGGGTTGTGGCGATCTGGCACGGGGATGGCCTCGGAGGGATAGTAGCCAGGGCCGGGGTCAGCAAGGGTGACCTCCTGGGTTTGGGGGTTGAACTGGGCCACGGCATCGAAAAAATCCCCCGTGGGGGTGGGCAGGGTGCGG
The DNA here is from genome assembly GCF_014697375.1 of Phormidium sp. FACHB-1136. Lineage (GTDB taxonomy): Bacteria > Cyanobacteriota > Cyanobacteriia > Phormidesmidales > Phormidesmidaceae > Nodosilinea. The sequence goes on along the minus strand of NZ_JACJRS010000119.1, from coordinate 5,041 downwards.
TGGGCGCTGAGGTAGGTGAGGGCTGGCCCCTCGGCGGGAATGTGGGTGACGGGAAACTCGCAGTGGCGATCCACAGCGCAGTGCTGCTCAAGAATGTTGCCGCTGTGGGGGTCGATGCGGTAGTGCCAAAGCTGGGCCTCGGCGGGAGTGTGGATCTGGCCAGCCGCGACTTCCTTAAGCTGTTGGTTGGTGGCAAAGTCGGCGTAGCGCACCAGGTCTAGGCCGATGGTGTCGTCCCCATGGAGGACGCTATGGCCAAAGTGCCATTGATACCAGGGTTCGGCTTGCTCCCAGGCGAGGACTTCTAGGCTTTCAGCCTCCACCACGATGATTTGGGTGCCCCATTTGGGCTGCCATTGCAGGGCATCGCTAAAGGTTTGCAGACTAAACACCGCTGGCAACGGGTTCAGCCGCACCGGAGACACGCAAAACACCAGGTAGCGGTCGGCTAGGGCGAAGTCGTGGATCAACGGAATGCCGTTTAGGTCGATGCGTTGGGTGGCCTTGACCTGGCCGTTCGGATCGCAGCGGTAGATTTGCAGGACGGGCTTGCCCCCCGCAATCACCCCCACATTAAAAATTTCCCCGGTGCGGGGGTGGCGCTTGGGATGGGCCGAAAAGGCATCGCTGGGACGCAAACTGCCCAGGGTGTCGAGGCCACGGGTTTCCAGGGTTTCTAAATCCAGCCCGTGGGGCAGACCCGCCTCCCACAGGGCCAGCAGCCGATCCGGCAGGGCCAGCACCGAGGTATTGGCCACATTTTTGACCTGACTTTGCCAGCGCTGCCATAGGGAACCAGGGGCAAAGCTGCCGTAGCCGCGATAGAGATACTGGTCAGCCGCCTCTTCGTCCCGAAAGCCCGCCGATTGCACGTAGCGGTAGTTGGCCACGGCCTGCCCCTCGGCAAACTGCACCCGCAAAATTGCGCCATCGCCATCAAACCAGTGACCCACGGTGATTCCCCCGCGCTGCAACCGCGCTGGGCCATTGCGGTAGAGGGTGCCCTGCAATCCAGCGGGAATCTCCCCCGCTAAACCTTGGAGCGAGGTTGCCGCGAATTCTGTGGCGGGACTGGCCAACGCCTTCGCCCAGGCAAAGGACGGTACAACAGGAGCAGGCGGCACAGACAAAGACATGGCGATCAGGGTAAGGAGATGCTCTTATCTTATCGCTGTTGATTCTGGCTCCTGTTCCCAGAAACCCAGCTTCTCTGTTTCAGAGTTAGTCCCGAACTCAGGGCAGTGACAAAGAATCCGGGTTTTGAGGCCGTCTTGACGATTACGCCTTACAGAATGCACTGGTCTGTAGGAGAAATGGCGGATCTGGGGATCGGGCTGATAGTCCTCGCTGTCCTAGGGGCTTTCTAAGCACAGACGATTTCAACCCATCACTGTGCATCGACTAAAATCTTCCCGCTGGCGTTTGGGGATCGGGTTTGGCCTAGGGCTGTTGCTGTTTGTCGGCCTCAGCAGCCAGTTTCGCAGCGACGCCAAGCTCCCGACCCTATCGCCATTGCCCCAAGATCCTTACATTCAGGCGTATTTCAACCAAAGTCAGGCTGCCGTCTACACCGACCCCTACCGCAAGATTACCCGCTACGGCGACGACCTAGAACAGGTGATCATCGACGCCATCCACAGCGCCCAAACCTCGGTAGATGTAGCGGTTCACGAATTTACCCTGCCGCGCATTGCCCAGGCTCTCAGCGAACGCCAAGCCCAGGGTGTGCGGGTGCGGGTGGTGGTGGAAAACAGCTACAGCACCCCCATGGCCCAGCGTCAAGGCAACGATTTTTCCTTTTTGGATGACCACGAACGCAACAAGGCCACCGAGCTTTACCAGTTCGTAGACCTCAACCAAGACGGCATCCTCAGCGCCGACGAAATTGCCCAGCGCGATGCCCTCTCCATCCTCGATCAGGCCCAGGTGCCCCGCATCGACGACACCGCCGACGGCAGCAAGGGCAGCGGCCTGATGCACCACAAATTTATGGTGATCGACGGGCGGCGGGTGGTCACAGGTTCCGCCAACTGGACGATGAGCGACATCCACGGCGACCTCGGTACCGAAGAGAGCCGGGGCAACGCCAACGCCGTTTTGGTGATCGATAGCTCCAGTTTGGCCCAAACCTTCGCGGCAGAATTTGCCCTCATGTGGGGCGATGGCCCAGGGAAAACCGACGACAGCCAATTTGGTCTGCAAAAGCCTGCCCGTTCGGCCCAACGTGCCGCCGTGCCTGGATCCACCGTGGAGGTACAATTTTCCCCCATCTCCCCCACCCAGCCCTGGGCCACCAGCGTCAACGGCCTGATTGCCAAAACCCTAGGCCAAGCCACCCAGCAGGTGAACCTAGCCCTATTCGTCTTTTCAGAACAGGCCATCAGTAACCATCTCTGGACGGTGGCCCAGCGGGGGGTGCCGATCCGTACCCTGATTGACCCTGGCTTTGCCTACCGCAGCTACAGCGAAGGGCTCGACATGATGGGCCTGAGCCTGCCCGACCACCGCTGCAAAATGGATGGCGAAAACCGCCCCTGGCCTACCCCCATCACCAGCGTTGGCATTCCCACCCTGGCCGAGGGCGACAAACTGCACCACAAGTTCGCTGTTTTGGATAGCCTGACCGTGATTATGGGATCCCAAAACTGGAGCCACGCCGCCAACACCACCAACGACGAAAACCTGCTGGTGATCCGCAACCCCACCGTCGCCGCCCACTTCCAGCGCGAGTTTGACCGTCTCTACGGCACCGCCCAACTCGGCCTCACGCCCCAGCTTCAGCGGGCCATCGACAAACAGCGTTCCCAGTGCGGCCTGTAGAGTATCACTCTCAGAAATGTGTCGTTTTTTGTCGATATTCAACCTCAGCTTAAAGCCTATGAAGAACCGTAAACAGCCTGATTTTTTAGAATCAATCATGCTAGATTAAATCTATCGAAAGACAACTGAATAACCATACAAGCCTCGCTCCCTTTCTGAGGTTTTGCCAAAGAAAAAGCAGGCTAGTTACAGGTTCACCAAACCCCAAAACCAACCTTGCTCAGTTCACTTAGAGACACTAACTTAGGCTTTTGCCGCGTTAAACATCTCGCCCTTTATGTCGGTCAAGACATCGAACTACCAAGGTCAATCAACCCCTACGTTTGTCACTTCTTCACTTGTTTCCGTATTGCTTGCTTCTCAAGATAAGTAATTCACTCTGAAACACGGACAAACTGTTCCCGTTGTTTTTCGCTAAATAAACATCTAACGAAGGGTGGCCATGGCGGCTACCCTTCAGTTGTTTTTGGGTGTCTATTTATAACCTCAATAGGCCCATTAAGCTGCCTTCTAAAAATCGCGACTCTATAGGCAAGTGGTTGCCAGCTAGGCTTAGCCCAAGGGAGGAATTGTAAAGCCGCAAATGGGTTGGGTGGCGATCTCCGGGGTCAAGTTTTTGCCCTGGAGCAACACCCAAAAGTTGCCTAATCCCATGGGGTTCATAAGCTGGTGAATTTGGTCGCGCCGCTGGATGGCTTGGTTGACGATAGCCGGATCGGTGGATTGGATCTTGGCGAGATCCATAAGGCGATCTCCCAACCCCAGGGCCATCAGAAACATCGCCTGCTGGGTCAGGCCCAGGATGGTGAGGCCGCACTGTTCCCCCTGCCGTTCCAACGCCGTGAAATTGACGTGGGCAGTGATGTCTTGGTGGCCCAGGTAGCGGTAGGGATCGTTGTGGTGGGCGTGCTGGTAGTAGCATTGCAGGGTGCCCTGGGTGCGGTGGGGGTTGTAGTAACGCTCGGCGGGGTAGCCGTAGTCGATGGTGAGCAGGTAGCCCCGGTGCAGCACATCGGTCACGGTGGCGATCCAGTCTAGGGCGGCGAGATGGGCCTCGGTGCGGTAGCCCAGGGGGTAGCCCTTGGCCCAGTCCACCCCCACCCGCTCAAAGTATTCCCCAAGGCGAGGGGTGGATAGGGGGCCGATCACGTCCTTGAGGGTGCTGCTGTCCTCATCCAAGGTGACGTAGATTTCCTGAAGCCCCGTTTCGGTCAGAATCACCTGATGGACAGGCAGGGCATCCACCAGTTCGTTAGAAAAACAGCAGCCCGTCACCGAATCCGCCGCGAGATCCGCCCAATCGCACCAAGTCACTCGGTTAGCCCAAGGTTCCAGCCGTTTTCGCTGAATGTGCCGCAATACCGGAGATTTTTCTACAATTTTATAATCCAAGACGGCAAAACAATCCTGAAACTGGCTTTGCAGATAGGCCAACACATCATCGGCCATAATGCCCTGGCCCGCCCCCATTTCCACCAGGGTAAACGGCTCCGGTTGGCCCAGATAATGCCACAGTTCCACCAGTTGCACCGTCAACAATTCGCCAAAATCGCGGCTGAGGTGGGGCGAGGTCACAAAATCCCCCTGGGGGCCAACGGCGGCAACTTGGGTGGCATAGTACCCCCCAACAGGATCGTAGAGGGCCAGATCCATAAATTCCGCAAAGGTGATTTTGCCCTGGGGCGCTTGCCGCAGGCGATCTTTTAGCACATCAAATAGCACAGGATTGTGGGGCATGGGTAGAACAAACTGGGGAAAGTCACGGGCAAGAGATAGTTGGCAGGCTTGGCTCTATGGCTTCAGCAAAGTAGCCAGCAGATTCTCAAGAATTTGGGAATCTGAATCTGAAAAAGTAACTTGACCAACGGCCACACATCAAGCTGGCAATATTAGCAACAGTATTGACTGTGGGGGTAGATATTAAGATTCGTTTTTCTCAATTGTATCCAGTTCTTGTAATGAGTATACCCATGGCAATTGAAGTCGCTGGCAAGTATTGAAAAGACGTTTGTCAGCAGTCCAGAAGTCAGCCTCCAATGAATCTGCAAGGGCTAGAAAAGCGGCATCGTAGGCAACCGTCTGCTGAATCAGTACCACGCTCTAGTACTCTGAGGCAACACTCCGGACAGTTTTTTGGGGTTGGGTTGGAAAAAAGCTATCCACCGCATAGAGTGCAGGTGCAAGTAAAACACGGTGCACCGATGGATAGCCTCAACAGCAT
>NZ_JACJRS010000118.1 GCF_014697375.1 Phormidium sp. FACHB-1136 | reverse complement strand
CCACTGGGGTCTCCCAAGGCATGACGGGTGTCCTACAGCCCTGGGGTTGTCTGCTCAAACAAGGCGTGAAAATCCTCGGTGACAACGGCTCCAGGGGTGTCCGCTGGTTTGGAAATGAGGTCAAAGGCTTTATTCCGGGCACTGGGCGCTCGCAACGCCTGCACCACCACTTCTGCCACATCCGACCGGGGAATAGCGGTCGGGATGCCCTCGGGCGGATGGGCCAGCCATTCATCATCTTTGCCCACCAATAGCTCGCGCTGGCCCCCTGGCTGATCCTGTAATCCCCCGGAACGAATGATAGTGTAGTCTATCCCTGACTTGATTAGGTCAGCTTCGGCCCTGCGCTTCCAGATCAAAATGTTGCCGTTAGCCATGCGATTGAGCGGGTGTTGCTCATGGGTGCCGCCCATCGAGCCAACCAGAACAATGTGCTTGACCCCTGCCGCCCTAGCCGCGTCAATTTGGTTGACCTGGCCCTGATAGTCCACCTGCTCTGGGGTGCCGCCCTCTGGATAGATAAACTCAGGCCGCTGTCCTGGCTGGGGCGGGGCTTTCATCTGGGGAATGGCGCTGGTGAGAATAACCAAGGCATCACAGCCCTCTAGAGCGACCTTGAGACCATCGGGATTGCAGATATCGCCCAGGTAGAATCCGTCTGTCGTGCCAAACAACTCCCTCACCTTGGCTTCAGAACGGGCAAACCCTTGGACGATAAACTCCCCTGGCCGCTGCTGGAGCTTTTGAACAACGATAGCGCCCGTGCGCCCCGTTGCACCCGTCACTAAAACATGGAGAGGAATAGTCATGTCTGTCTCTGCGAGTGGTTGAAAGCCTGCTCACCACTTTACTCTGAATGCTGTGCTGGCTGAGCCGACCCAGCGTAACCACCATGACGCAATCTACGGTCATCCCCAGGACAGCCCATGAAAAAACCCTAGGCCATTTGGCTTAGGGCTAGCGGGGGTGCAGTGTGCTAGTACAAGCTTACCGTATTGTTCTGAAGCTCACAGCGGCGGTCATCGTGGTGAGGGTGACAAGACAATCCCGCAAGACTCCAGGACAGTACATCGTCCCAGCAGGGGGGGCAGGGTCGAATCCTACGAGACACCGGGACGCGATACTTGGCCAACGACCAACCCGCCTACAAGGGGTAGCATAGGTTCAACCAGCCTGGGAAGGTGAGGCCATGTTATTAGCCTGGGTGCGCCTGTTCCATACCCTCGTCTTCGTGGTGATGTTCGGGTCTATTCTATTCCTGCTGTACTGCGGCCTGACCAATCAACTCACGGTCTGGACGGCGATCACCTTCGGACTCATCAGCATTGAGGTCGTGATCTATGCTGCCCACGGCTTTCGTTGCCCCCTGAGAACCTGGGCTGAAGCCCTCACCCCCACAGGTCAAGCCGTTCAGGACATCTACCTACCACCCTGGCTATCGGCCCGTGTTGTGGCCATCTCTACCCCGCTATTGGGGGTGGCCTGCCTGCTCCTGCTGGGGCGGCTGCTGACCAGGTAATCCCTCAAGAGGGGTGGAACGTATGTAAGCACTAGACAGTCCTACAGGACAGCCCTCTTGAGCACCTGGGCGTAGGACATGGTTGTTTCCGGGCGGCGCTGCTCCTGGAGAATGGTTACGCAAGGACTTCGAGCAATGGGCAATCAAGGCTCATGCTTTTAGAGGCCAGTGGGAAGACCAGTGTTGGGGTCGGTATCGGGAGGACACCGCCAGTCATCCTTGCCATGCCAAATCTGCTCGAACTTCCATCGTGTTCCAGGGCTGATGTTGCCATCTAAAAATTCAATGGCCTTGATGTGATGAGAAAGGGTTGGGTCAAAGTACTTAGCTACGTTGATAAAGCTTAAGGGTTGGCCTTCCCCTTTACCGTTGAGCCAGATAGTGTCAAAGTCGTTGATTATACTGGGAGAAGTTATGTTGTACTCCCTCTGCAAGAAGACTAAAGCCCGGTTGGGGTTGCTAGTCTCACCCGCATTAGAAAGGCGTTTGTAGTCCTGGAAAAAGTCTAGGAGAGACATATTACACCTTCATCGCTATTACTACTCAGGGCTTTACTACTCAATCGTAATGAAGCAGATCAGTTAGTAGGGGTATCGAGGACAGATTACCTGTTAGGCTTCAAGACCAGTTTCGGGGTCGGTATCGGGGGAACACTTCCAATCATCCTTGCCATGCCAAATCTGCTCGAACTTCCATCGTGTTCCAGGGCTGATGTTGTTGTCCAGGAACTTAATAGCATTGACATGCGCTGGTAGAGATGGGTCAAGGAATTTGGCCACATTCAAGAGTATTAGATAGGGTTCACTCGATGGTTCACCACTGAGCCAAATTTCATCAAATTCACCCAACACATTTGGAGACGTTATACGATACTCCCTCTGCAAGAAGACAATAGCCCGATGGGGGTTCTGAGCCTGACCAGCATCCAAAAGACGCCTGTAGTCCTGGAAGAAGTCTAGAAGAGAGGACATATTGCACCTTCATCGCTTTACTACTCAATAGTAATGAAGCAAATCAGCCCGTGGGGGTGATGCCATAAAAAGTAACCCCTGTGTATAGGACAGTCCCATAGGACAACCCTCTAAAGCACCTGGGCGTGGGGCGTGGTGGCCTCTGGGCGGCGCTGCTCCTTGAGAATGGATCCCTACTCGTCCTCCTCCAGATAGGCTTCATCCTCGTCCTCAACTTCAATCTCGACATCTCCGGTGGCCACCCCGCCGCTGATCTCCAACTTCTCCCGCACCTGGGCTTCGACCTTCTTGGCGAACTCAGTATCCTCAAGTAGCCGCTGCACGGTGTTGTCGCGCCCCTGGCCCACGTTGTCGCCCTCGTAGCTGTACCAGGCTCCCTTACGGACGATCACCCCATGCTGCTCGGCTAGGTCAACCAAACAGCCCATGCTAGAGATGCCCTGGCCAAAGAGAATGTCAAACTCCCCAATGCGGAAGGGCGGGGCCACCTTGTTCTTGGCCACCTTCACCTTGGCGCGAATCCCATACTCTTCGGTGCCCTTCTTCAGGGTTTGGATGCGGCGAATGTCGAGGCGCACCGAGGCATAGAACTTGAGCGCATTCCCCCCGGTGGTGACTTCAGGGTTGCCGTAGGAGATGCCGATCTTCTGGCGTAGCTGGTTCAAGAAGATGACCGTACATTGCGACTTACCAATGCTCCCGGTAATCTTCCGCAGGGCTTGGCTCATCAACCGGGCCTGGAGGCCAACGTGGGCATCGCCCATCTCCCCCTCAATTTCAGCACGGGGCACCAGGGCCGCTACCGAGTCCACCACCACCACATCAATGGCCGATGACCGCACCAACTGATCCACCACTTCAAGGCCCATCTCTCCGGTGTCCGGCTGGGACACCAGCAGTTCATCCACATTCACCCCCAGGGCGGCGGCGTAGATGGGGTCAAGGGCATGTTCAGCGTCCACAAAGGCCGCGACCCCACCCATCTTCTGCACCTCAGCGAGAACATGCAGCGCCACGGTGGTTTTCCCCGAACTCTCAGGGCCATAAATTTCGATGATTCGCCCCTTGGGTAGACCACCGCCTAGGGCCAGGTCAAGGGTCAGCGCCCCGGTGGGAATGGTTTCTACCTTCATCCGGGCGGCATCCCCTAACCGCATGATTGCGCCCTTGCCAAAGTTGCGCTCAATCTGATTCAGCACCATCGTCAACGCCTTGGCTTTCTCGATCTGCTCCGGTGTTTGCTTTGCCGCTGTATCGTCCGCTGACTTGCTACTCTTCCGACCTGCCATAATTCCCTCGGTGCGATAGAACAAGACCCCTGAACCCCAGAACAGTTGTCTTTAGAGAACCAGTTTAGTACAATTGTTCCAAATCGCAATAGGGAGTTATCCGGTCTGGACGGAATAGCTAAAACAACGCCTCTACGGCAAGGGGAGGTCAGGTGATGGCCCAACAACGCTTAAATACGCTGATGGTGTCCTCTGGCTGGCTAATGGCCGTGACCCATCGAGCCAGGGGCTACCGCTGCTGGGTGATTACCCCTGAACTCGCGGCCCTCACCGATGGCGAAATCTACCCCACCAGCCAGGATGCCCTCGAAGCGGCCCGTAGCCTGGTGTACTGCTCGACGGGGCCGCAGATTGACTTTAGCCGCTGCCGTCTTTACGACTAGGGCTACGGTGGCCTCTGGAGATTTCTAACCAGAAGTCTGTAAAGCCACTAGAAGGTGTATTAGGCAAGATAAGTTAGGAATTTGGCGACTTACCCGAAAAAGCAGTGGGTGCAACCTCACCTTGGGCACGTTAGATCTGTGGATATCAGTGGTTAGCCCATGCCTTTTTGTCTAAGCCGCGCCTTGCGTTGTGTTCCCCTCAGTCTTCTCTTTGTCCTCGCGGCCCCCGCCAAAGCCCAAGATTTACCGCCCTACGCAGGCACCCGATGCATTCACTTCGCTACCCAGCAAGAAGCCCAGTGGCACTACTACATGGGAACAGCCCCCGCCTCTCTGGACGATGACCGGGATGGTTATGCCTGTGATCTCTTAACCACAGCTATTCGTGAAGACGGTAGCCGAATCTTTAGTAACCAAGCCAATCGAGGTAATGAACGGTTCACCCTAGAGGTGTGGCGCGTCAATGCCACCGATGTTTACCTGCGGATTAAGTCAAGCTCTGGGATGGACTTCACCACCCGCAGTTTCCCCTCCGACCGGGACGCCAGAGACCACATGAGAACCTACTACCAAAACCTGCTGCGCTAGGGCCACCACCATGACCAAGCATAGACGCCACCAGAGTTCTAGTGTCTATCGCCCAGCCCACCGCCAAACTCAGCACCACCCCGTTGTGGTTTTGTTCAGCCTGATGATGGTCTGCTACGCCCTGGTGCAACTGAAACAGCTTTTCATTCAGCACAATGGTGTCGGTGGCCCTGGCTGGACGATAGGCCAACCCCAGACTCGATGGGATTTGCGTCTGGGGAATCGACCGCTGCCCGAACTCCAAGCCCTCGCCCTTGACCTGGTGAACCGGGACAGACAGGTGAATGGTCTGCCGCCCCTGGTGGAAGATCCACTGTTGTCCCTAGCCGCCCAACGCCATGCTGAGGATATGTTGCGACGGCGGTTCTATGACCACGTTAACCCCGATGGCCAAGATCCCTCAGACCGCTTTATGGCCCTGGGTGGACAGGTGGGGGCCGGGGAAAACATCATGCAGCAAGTGGGGGGAATGCCGATGACGCTCTCCTACGGCCTGGTGGAGGAATACCAGAAGGGATGGATGTATAGCCCTGGCCATCGGGAGAACCTACTCACCGCCGATCATACCACCTTTGGCTATGGCATTGTGGCTAACCCGCTGGGGACTGAAATCTATGCGGTGCAGATGTTTAGTTTTCCGGCACAGTAGAGTAAACTAACCACAAAAAGCCCGCCGGAAAAAACCAGCGGGGATAATGCAGCATGTGAATTGTGGGGAAGTATTGGTTAGCCTAAAACTGTGGCAGAGAGGAAAGCTACACCAATGCCTGAGAGAGTAAAGCCTGCGAAACGTAGGTTAAGGGGCTTTACCTCACTACTTGCCCCTAGCTGCTTAGCCAACAGGTAAGCGCTCATAGAGATGAACATCTGAATAGCAGAAAAACCTATTAAATAAGCAACCAATGATGACATTTCTGCCCCAACGACAGCCTCTCCATAAGCATAGCCATGGAACATACCAGCCATCGAAGCCAGGAGAATCATGGCTCCCGCAGGTAATGAATTTTTAGCAGCTAGAAGCAAGCCAAATACCAAAACAGATGAAGCAATAAAGAATTCTGGTGCAGGCAAGTTAAGGTTAGACAAATGAATCCCTGTACCCAGAAGTGAAGCTAGAACAAACGCCACAGGAATGAGTAAGCCTCGATTAAAGATAGCGGCTAGCAAACCAATTGTGATCACAAAGGCGAGGTGATCAAGGCCAATCACTGGATGTCCAATACCAGAGAGAAATCCCTCCATCGCATTTGTTGGAGAGTCACCACCAAATGGATGGTGAGCCATGGCTGGGAAACATAGGGTTAACGAGGTGATAGCTACTAGACTGCTGATGATAATCTTCGGTCTCAAGTTAGAAAAAGACTGGATATGCATTGTGGGTTAGTCCTAACGGTAGTTCTAGGTTTTACAGAAGTATCAACAGGTAGCTATCAGATTGCACTAGAGGAAGAGTCAGAGAGAATAGGCTCATCATGGGCACTTGCACAATCTAATAAAGTGGATAGCTTTGTCTCTAGCTCTGTCTTATCTACAAGACCTGTGTCTATTACAAGCTTTTCTAAAACGGTATACCAGCGCTGGTAGTAGTCCCAGGTTGGGTCGTCTAGATTATGCTCTGACTCCCACTCATCAATGGTGGAAATTAAATTTTTACGAAAGTCTTCCCACTCGTAATGCCCTTTTTTTGATAGGGCTATGGCAAGCGCAAAGGCAACTTGTTCCCAGCTTCGCTTGAAAGCAAGACTTCCATTCTCTCGAGGAGGAGATTCTTCACTGCCCATCAAGCTAGAGGCAGCAAAATGTTCAAATCGGGTAAACATGGGAAATAAACCTTCTCCCTGGCTAAAGTAAAGCTTATCCAAGCCCAGCGGTATAGCTTTAGCTAGGGGAAAATTTCAATCCCTAAGCTGGACTTGGAAAAAAAGTTAGTAACCTTCTAAGGAATAGCTACTGTAGCCACACCCATCATGGATTCTGGGGTAACAAGATTGGCCAAATCGTCTTCACTCATATGCTCGGTACCAGCAGGTCGTTCTGGCAGCACCCACCAGCGAATCTGTCCGCTACTATCCCAAACTCGAACCTCGATAGAATCATCTAGCTCAAGGCCAAACTCCTTTAGAACCTTGCGAGGCTCACGGGCAGCTCTAGATCTGAAGGTTGGATCTTTATACCAGTAAGGAGGTAAGCCTAACGTCGGCCAAGGGTAGCAGGAACATAGGGTGCAAATAATCAAGTTATGAACAGATGAGGTATTCTCAGCTACTCGCATGTGCTCACCTTCTGCACCAGACATGCCAGTTGTCATGCCCATCGCGTCACAGGCAGCATTGCAATCTTTGATTAGAAGCTCCTTGAAGCCTGGATCAACCCATGCTTTTGCGACCAACTTAGCCCCATTAAATGGCCCCATCTTGGACTCGAAATATTCCAGCACCTTATTGACAGTTTCACTACCAATAATGCCTTTTTCAATCAACAAAGCTTCGAGTGCTCTAACCTTTGCAGCACTTTCTAGCTCACGATTGGGACTATAGCTAAAGATCTCATCACCAGGAATAGACATCGGTATCTCACCTCACTTCAAAAAATTCTAGGTCTAGGCTGCATCGAGATAGATCTCGAAAATATCGGCGTAAAAAGTAGAGCCAGCTTCAGCGAGTTCTTCCCCCCAGATTTCCTTAGGATCAAAGCGGACGCTATAGCTGGGCTGAGCAGGGCCTAATCCATCAGAGGGGCCAGGAAAGTAGGCATAGCACCCTTCATAGACTAGGTCGATAGTTCCAGTTTTACTGCGTAAATGCCCTGGCAGTCGAGTATGTTCAACCACTGGCATATCCTTAACAACCACAGCGTCCCCCACGGAAAACTTGGGCTGAACATCGACAGCACGTTTAGGTGAATCACCAAGCTCTAGATACTTGATAACCTGATCATCAATGGCCGCAATTTCCTTTTGAGGGAGAGGGACTGGATCAATATTTCCCTCTTTCAGATAGAAACTGGTCTTTTGATCCAGTTCTTCTTGAGAAATATACCCTTTCTCAACAAAGAAACCAGAGATACCTCCCAACCACTTTTCGTAGTAGCGAAATTTAAAGTAGTCGAAGGGGTTCATGGCTTCTGCCCCTCGCCGCAAATCAGCCCAAGTCCAGATATCCTTAAAGGTTGTAGGAACCTGTTCAATCGGATAATCAGGCAAGGCGTCCTTGAGATGAGTACTTAAACCCATCATGGCTGTATGAATGCCGAAGATGCGCTTTTCCCACTGCTCAACAAATACTTTCTTCTGAAAGTCTACAGGGCCAAGTCCTTCTAATCCGCCTAGAGAATGTTGTAATTTCATAAATCTTTTAGCTCCATTTCACTGATTTCAAGATTTGAATTTTGCTGATTTCAGATGTCCTTAGCTGTTTCCCTAGCGGCCTCAACGACAGCAGGAGTTGTCGTCATTGCTTTGCCCCAAGCTTCGGAAAGATAACCGAAGATATTGCCCAGAATCATAGCGGCAATTGCAATTAACACTGGGTTATTCGGTAAGGGGGCAGTTACAGCTAAACCTGTAACTGCTACGGTGCCAACGGTTTGGGAAAACCCCCACACAATGGCAGGGGTAATACCGTAGGTGAAAGGAAGCTTGGAGGCCTGAACCATACCAGCACTACCGATACCAACACAAATGGCGGCGACTAGGGGGCTAGGGCCAATTAAGTCAATGGCTAATAAAGAAAGGGCTGCAATGATAATCCCTGTAATATTGCAGGAAACAGATTTAGTAAATCCTCTAACGCCGCCCCCAACAATAAAAAAGGAGGCCCAGGCCGTAAAGGTAACCCAAACGGGTACAGGGATGACGGTCGCCGTCAAAAATACATCTACACCGCCAAGAACACCGATGCTAATACTTAGGGCTTCGGACTGTTTCATAATAGGCTGGGCTCCGAATGGTTTGGGTCACATTAAGCAATCATGAAAGCCATGTCGCAACTCGTCTTCATTCAAGTTGCGACCAATAAAGACCAGTTCATTCCGTCGGGTTTCCCCAGGCTGCCAGGGACGACCTGGACGGCCATCCAGGGTCATGTGAACTCCCTGAAAAACAAACCTTCGATCTTCATGATCCATATCAAGGATGCCTTTCATCCGAAAAATATCAGCCCCTCGCTCTTGCACCAGTTGATAGAGCCAGCGATTGAATTTATCGCCATTGACAACTCCACCTTCTTGTATAGCCACGGAGGAAACTGTCTCATCATGCTCGTGGGCATCTTCATCTAGGAACTCTGGATCGACACCGAGAGCATTCTTCAGATCAAAAGCTCCGACTCCTAACACAGAATCTAGGCTAATTTCACAGTTCTGTGTCTGATGGATTTTGGCGATTACATTCATCTGTCGAATTCTCTGCTCCAGTTCTTCCAGAATTGGGGGAGAGACTAAATCAACCTTGTTCAGTAAGATAACATCGGCAAAAGCAATTTGCTCTTGGGCTTCACTGCTATCCCAATGTTCCCAGATATATTTGGCATCAACAACAGTAACGATGGCATCTAATAGAAGCCGTGATCGCATGACCTCATCCACAAAAAAGGACTGAATGACAGGGGCCGGATCAGCTAAGCCTGTCGTTTCAATCATGAGGTAATCAAAATCTTTAGAGCGCTCCATCAAGCTGCTAATGATGCGAATTAAATCACTTCGCACTGTACAACAGATGCAGCCATTATTCATCTCAAGTATTTCTTCGTCAGCACCTATGACTAACTGGTTATCGATGCCAACTTCGCCAAATTCATTGACAATGACAGCGATTCGCTTGCCGTGCTGTGCGGTAAGAATATAGTTCAGTAATGTGGTCTTACCTGCACCTAGATATCCAGTCAGCACCGTGGTAGGGATCTGATTCTGCAAAGATGACGACCTCTCTTATTTTTTCCTTATTTTGCATAAGAGAAAAATAAGGGAGTATGGGGATAGGGGCTGTATATTAGGCGACACAATGAGAGTTTTATAGCGGTTCTCATTCCAGCGAAGTACAGGCAAGGGGCTTAAGCCCCTTGTTATCAGGCTGTTGAGATCATTGGGGCGTACCTCATCCACTAGGAAACCGCTATAACACGTTGATCAATCTGACTATTGCTGCTCTACGACCTAGACATCGCCTTTAGTCGATGCCCCCAAAAATTCCTAAGTAATTGCAACGACAGAGATAATAATCAATGCCATCGATTGAATAAGGAATCTTGCTCCTTCTGTATAGGTTGACCACAGACTTTGAAATCTACCAATCATCCCAAAACTCAGCCTCTAACTCATCGCTTCTAGTAACAGCCTTTCAAACAGGGGATCGCCCCAGGTCATGAGTCGAAGTGAGGGGTGTTCCTCGAAGACCTCTGGCCTAAAGGTGACGGCATAGGTGTGCTGGCGATAGCTCATATCCCAAATGCCTGGACTGGCCTGCATAAACTGAACCCCGTTGGCTTTTAGTCGGTGGGACTGGGTAAAGGTGGCCTCCACAAATTCTGGGCTGACTGGAGACGGTGGCAGGGGCCGCTGAATTTCTTGCAAGTCAGCTTCCACATCTCGTTTCACCATGTCATCGAGGGCGGGACGTTGGGGCGGGGCGGCGAGGACGGTATCGAACTCAGAGAGCAGTACGTCTTCCTCTTCCTCATCGACGCTCATGGTGGCCCGCTCGATGAAGGTGGGCACCTGGGCCAGGATAGGCTGAAGGTTGCCCACCACCGAGGTGAAGGCATTGATGCGGTCACGCAGTTTGCGGTAAACCTTCGCCTCTACGGTGCCGTCGTAATAGAAGTTGTGGATGGTGACGGTGGGGTAGCGCTGACCGATGCGGTCAATGCGGCCAATGCGTTGTTCGACTCGCATTGGGTTCCAGGGCATGTCGTAGTTGAACAACACCCCGCAGGTTTGCAGGTTTAGCCCCTCACTGGCGGATTCTGTGCAGAGCAGGATCTTGATATCGCCATCGCGGAACCGGGTTTTGATTAGCTCCTTGGGCACCACTGTCCATTGGCCATCTCGCCACAGTTCACCGCCTCGGCCAGAGTAACAAGCCACCTGGTTGCCGTAGAGTTCCCGCAGTTGATCCCGCAGAAAGTCCATAGTGTCGGTGTATTGGGTGAAGGTAATGGCGCTTTCTCGGTTCACCAGTTCCTGGCGCAGGGTGGCGATGAAGTGGGCCAGCTTGGTATCTTCTCCGGTGTTTTCAAACTGTCGCAGTAGGGCTTCGAGCTGTTCGATTTCCCTAGGGTCTACAGGCTCCATGTAGCCCTCTAGCCCTTCGATGATGGCATCATCGGCATCGTCTAGGTCAGCAAAATCATCGGCGGTGAGGCCGCTGCCCTGTTGGGTAATTAGAGAATCGAGCCGTCGCTGGAGGGATTGTTGAATGGCGTAGAAGGAGCTGGTCAACCGTTTGCGATACAGGGTCATCAAAAAGCCCAGGGCTTTGCGCTGTTCCTTTTGGGCGAGGCGATAGAAGTGGCGCACATAGTCGCTCACCTGGCGGTAGAGGTCGGCTTCGCGGGTGGGTTCTAGGGTGATGGCGTTGTCGCAGACCTCACGGCGGGGCACGTCTTTGTTTAGCAGGCCCAAGCGGTAGTATTCCCGCAGGGTGTCTCGCGTGTGGCGAAACATCATGTCTTTGAGCGGGGTGTTGGTGGAGAGGAATTGCCGCGAGGCGGTGATGAACGCCTTATCTTGTAGGTAGGAGCGCTCGTTGATGATGCGAATGCGTCCCCGCCAGGTATCTTCTACTTTGCTGGCCAACATGCGGTCTTGCTGGCGCAGATGGTGCTGAAGCCGGGGGCAGGGCTGGCCACCACGGGCAAAGTAGTCGCTGGCCATGGTTTGCCAGAAGTCCAACAAATGGCGGTCTGGTTGGCTCTCTAGGGATGAAAAGTAGTCGCAGAAGGTATCGCCATAGGCCCAGTGGCCTTTAAGCCCCAGCACATGCAGCAGGTCAAAGACCTCGATGGGGTCAATTTGCATGGGGGTGGCCGACAACAAAATCAGGGATTGAGTGCGTTCCCGCAGTTGCTCTAGCAGTTGCAGCAGACGGTTGGGGGTGTCTTTGCGGGCCTGGGGCGATTTACGACGGGCATGGTGAGCCTCATCAAGAATCACCAAATCCCAAGGCTCGGCATCGAGTAGCTTCTGCATCCGCTCTTGACGGCGCACCAGGTGGCTGGAGGCGAGGATCAGGTCTTTCTGATTCCAGGGGTGGCCCGTGGATTGGCTCGTTTGGCCATAGGGATCTTTGAATTCGCCCTGGGTATAACTCCAGAAGTGGAGGTTGAATTTTTCCCGGAGTTCTTCGTGCCACTGGGGCTGTACGCTGGCAGGAGCCAAGACCAGGACGCGCTTCACCTTTTGAGACACCACCAGGTAGCGCAAAATCAGCCCGGTTTCGATGGTTTTGCCTAGGCCCACTTCATCGGCAATCAGGAAGCTGCGGGGAAATTCGGCGGCAGCGCGTTTGAGGATTTTGATTTGGTGGGGCCAGGGCTGGATGGGAATGGAGGTGAGGCAAGCGCTCAGGCAACCGGGGTCTTGGTGGATGTTGGCGATGGCCTCAAACGCGGCCCGCTCTTGGTTGTGGGTGTCTTCGTCTAGGAAAATAGTCGTAGGCACATCCTCAGATTCCGCTACCCCTGGATCTGGAATATCGAGATGTTCTCGTTCCTGGGGAGTGAGGGGGCGCTGGTTAAATTCATCCTCAGGTTTCCAGGTCGGGCGCTGGGGCGGGGCGTAGCGAATCAGCTTGCGTTTGACGGCATCGGGCACCTCAAAGACTCGAACGCTGGGGATTTGGTTGTGCCAGTGCTGCTCGAACCGCAGGGTTTCTTCCTGCACACGGGCCAGGTCGCGGGAGCCTTCCCAGGAACAAAAGACATGGAAGGATTCGACGTTGAAGTTCCAGCCGCCGCTGGATTCGTTGTTGGAGCCAGTGGTGGCGATCTGGTTGCCGTCGGCGTCGGTGAAGAGGCAGACTTTCTCGTGATAGATGTAGTGGGTGTTGATGGCCTCGTCGGGGTCGAGGGGTTGGCCGTCTTGGCGCAGGGGGATGGCGATACGGATATCGAGGCGACCACTTTGGATTAGCCAGCTTAGAATTTCGAGGCGTTTGAGTTGGGCAAAGCTGGTGGGGGCCGTGAGGTTGGCATCGAGGCGGGTGGCGACGGCATCGCGAAGGGCATAGCCTTGCTGGATGGCTTGGAGGTCGGTTTTGCTGAGGTGGCAGCTCATGATTAGCCGGATGTGGCCCTCGTTTTGGAGGAAGGCCCCCAGCCCCCCGGCCACCTGGCTGAGAATGGCGCTGTTGAAGAAGCCGGATTTGCGGTCATATTGTGTAGACCGCTCTAGGGCAGGAATGTAGAAGTCGGCGACGGGGTTGCTGGTGTCGCTGGCGTAGCTGATACGCCAGGGGTAGGTTGGTAGCTGAAAAGGCATAGTCTAGGTCGTAGAGTTTAGCAAGCCAATCGGGTAGCGCTGATCTTCGTAGGCTTCTACCAAGGTAGCCAACCTATCTAATTCTCCAGATTCAGGGGTATCTGGGGCTGCATCCATAAGGTTAGTGATACGCGCCAAGGCATTTTCGTAATCAGCCTCAGTCTCAATTGTTTTTTGGGTAGATAAGGTCATAGCTGGATCTAAAATCGATTAGCTGATCAGCCAGTCTTCTAGCTGTAGCCGAGGAATGTTCTCGAAGTCTTGGGTGTTGTGGGTAACAACAATATCGCCACGGATTCGGGCAACGGCAGCAATCATGGCATCGACTTCCCCGGTTGGTCTACCAATGCGGCGCAGCTCTCCCTGAATTTTGCCAAACTCTTCAGCCGTTTCCTCATCAAATGGGAGGATGGCAAGCACACTTAATAAACTTTCTAATTCTGCCAAGTTTTTAGCGACTCGTTGAGAGCAGTAAACTCCCTTATACAGCTCAGCCAGAATCAGGGTAGAGATGTAGCATTCGTCGCCCTTTTGCTCGAATTGGGCCAAAGCGGCAGGATGTTCTTGATTTAAAGCAATGCAAATATTGGTATCCAAAAGATACATAATGTCTACTCTTCATCAAAGTCAGCGAGAGGTCTACCCTGGTAGGCGTGACGTTCTTGGGCGATTGCATCAAAGATTTCAGCAATTTCAGGATCATCTTTCCATCCACCGACCGCTGCTCGAATTTTGGCGATGCGCTCCTCTTTACTTAGCCCGCTAAGGGGATGAGGCGGTAGGAGATGAGTGACATCGCGGTTAATCAGCACAATCACATCGACGGTGCTGCCTACAGGTAACTCATCAGATCGAACTTCAATTACACCTCCAGGTCTGACTACGGCTGTTTGCCTGAGTTCATTCAACATGTTCTGTTTCCTCTAAAATTCGTACTGAATTTAACGTTGGTTCCCAATCGATCTGATCACCCTGTAGTGTGTCTAGTAATCCCATTCGTCTCGTTGCTCGCGAATGAACTGGTCGGCTTCTTCGGGAGTGGCAAAGCTGCCGGGGGCAGAGCCAATCAGGTCAGTGAGGAGAGTAATGATCACCATGACCTCGGTACCATCTGGAATATCAAGGGTCTGATCAACTAGCTCAATGGTGTTGCCTCGTTTGATGCCTTTGGCTTTCATGCGAATGCTCCATTTTCAAATTTGGCACCTTAGCCATGCTTAAAATACGCTCTCCCTTAGAGCCAAACGATAGGCTTTAACGGCCTGGGTTTGGCGGCTACTTTCAACATAGCTGGCGAGAAGAGCGACATCGAGTTTTGGCAAAAGTTGACTTCTCTCTAGTGCTTCGTAGGTTTCGCCTGTTTCTGTTAGGCCATAGAGGCTAAGTTGTTGCTTTTCCCAGAACCAAACTTCTTTTACCCCCAAGCCTTGATAGACCTTGAGCTTATCAAGGCCACCGCTGGTTAGGGCAATTTCTAAGGCGATATCGGGCACCGCTTGGAGTTCACCTAGGCAATAGCATTCATCGGGCTCTAACCCACGGGCGGCAGCTTCTTGGCGAAAGGTGGCCGAGCCATAGCCATTGAGGTCTAAATCCAGTTCTTCGGCGAAGGCTTCGATGAGACGAGCAATGATGGTTTTAAGGCGTTCATGCTCAGGGGAGGTCGTCATCAGTTCTAGGGAACCCTCCAGGTAGGTCATCCGCAGGGCGGGAAACTGGTTCATAAACAGCGTCACCAGGGCCTCGTATTGTTGCCAGGTAACACCCTCTAACACCAGGCGTTGCTCTGCGCTGGGGAGAGAAGGCGGAATGTTAAGCAAAGATGCCGTCATAGCACGCTGAACCTCTCGTCGTAGTTTTGACTGTATCACTCCTCTCGTAAAACGCCCTCTCCCCGCGTCTCCCTCTCTCCGCGTCTTCTTGCCCCGTCTCCTAAAACAGCCCCATCTGCCCCCCTGCCAAATCTAGCTCTGGCTGCACATAAACCACCTTGGCCTGAATCTCATCCATCGCTAGCCACAGGTCGGCGAGGGCTTTTTCTTCGACCATGCGTTTGCGTTCGTCGCCGATGTGGGGGATGGCCTTGAGGGCCACTTCCCAGGCCCGCATGAACAGATCGTTGCTGAGTAGGCCAGTGGTTTTGAGGAAGCGGCGGACGGGGTCGATGCTTTGTTCTTCGAGGTAGAGGGCGATGATGGCGTGGAGGCCATCGATGAGGGCGGCGGCTGAGAAGTCGTCGGGGTTGGTGGAGAAGGCGCGTTTTTTGAGACGCTGCTGGGGGGTGAGCAGTTTGCAGGTGCCGCTGGCGGAGTCGATCAGTTTGTGGGTTTTGGCCAGGTCGGAGACATTGAAGCCACCGACGGCGAGGGCGAGCTGTCGCGCTTCATCGAAGGGGAACTCGCGGGCGCGGAAGGCATCCCAGGCGAGGATGTACCACTGGGTGAGGGGGTCGAA
>NZ_JACJRS010000117.1 GCF_014697375.1 Phormidium sp. FACHB-1136 | reverse complement strand
TGACGCCGTCCCCGGAGATGACGATGATCTGGAATTTGTTTTAATTGTTCTATGAGGGCCATGGGTTAAGGATCCTAATAACATCTCAACCCATCCTCATTTTTCTTCGCTGGTATGAAACCACCCTGCTTTCCAAGGGGGATTTAGGGGGATCCTCCAGGCATGACAACATGAGAACAAGATGTGTATAAACAGCAGCCCTGTGGGAAAGGAATTTAGGGCGAGGGCCACTCCACTTCCCCTGATAAACTCCGCTTTAGTTCCGCATTCCCTGCCACTGCAAACCACCATGACGGCCACCCAAACCGCTACCCCGATTCAAATTCGGGGGCTAACCAAAACCTACCCCAACGGCTACAAAGCCCTCAACGGCGTGAATCTGGATATCCCGATGGGGATGTTTGGGTTGCTAGGGCCAAACGGAGCCGGAAAATCCAGCCTCATGCGTACTCTGTCCACCCTTCAGGAACCCACGGAGGGCACCATCCAGTGGGGCGACATCAATATGCTGGAGGACAAGGTGAAGGTGCGCCAGGTGTTGGGCTATCTACCCCAGAGCTTTGGCGTATATCCGGGGGTTTCCGCCGAGAAGTTGTTGGATCACTTTGCGGCGCTGAAGGGCATCACCAACGGCAAGGAGCGCAAGGAGTTGGTGACGCATTTACTGAATCAGGTGAACTTGTACCAGGCTCGCGACCGTGCCGTGAGCGGATTTTCTGGCGGGATGCGGCAGCGATTTGGCATTGCCCAAGCCCTGGTTGGCGACCCGCGCCTGGTGATTGTGGACGAACCCACCGCTGGCCTCGACCCCGCCGAACGGGTGCGTTTTCTAAATTTGCTCAGCGAAATCTCGCAGCGGGCGGCAATCATCCTCTCCACCCACATTGTGGAGGACGTGAGCGAACTGTGCCCCCAAATGGCGGTGCTGATTGCCGGACAAATTCGCGCCACGGGGCAACCCATGGGCCTGATGCAGCAGCTCGCAGGCAAGGTCTGGCGAATTAAAATTCGACGTGATGAACTGCCCACCTACGAAGAAAAATTCCAGGTGCTCTCCACCCGCTTCTTCATGGGCGACATTATTGCGCGAATTTTCAGCGAAACCGACCCTGGTGCTGGCTTTGAAGCGGTCGAACCCGACCTAGAGGATGTCTACTTCTGCGTCATGAAGGAGATCCCCGCTTTGCAATCCACCAGCCAAAACGGAGCCAGCCCAATTCCGACGATCACCTCCCCCGAATCGTAGCCCCCAAAGCGAGATCCCAGGATTCTTGAAGAACTCTGGGATCTGAACCCATCGCAATCCAACCATGGCTATGCAAAAATCGCGGCGGTTGTTAACCCAAACCCAGGTACCACGGTGGATTGAAGGATCTCGTCGCCGCTGTAAACCTGGTCTTCGTACTGGCCGCTTACCCATTGGCAAAGGGTTACTTGGCGGGTTTCAGGATCCACAATCCAGTATTCGGCAATGCCCCGTGCTGCGTACTCCGTGTGTTTGTAGCGATAGTCCCGTTCTCGGTTGGCTTGGCCGGGGCTTACCACTTCTACCACCAAGGCGGGGGGCGGCATATCGCGGGTCAGGGTAGCACGGGGGGCACTGGCTACAGCGGCCTTGGATTCTTCGGAATGCACCAACAAATCGGGAATTCGTGCCGTGGCTCGTCTGCCCGTGACTTCTATCTCCGTCCCCCACACCACTCGATCCGCCGGGAGATGTTTGATCAATTCCAACAGCAACGTTCTAGCAATTCCAAGGTTTTCGTCGCGTTCAGGGGGCATCTCTACTAAAACTCCATCCACCAGTTCGTAACGGCGGTCGGTGCCGTCGTCGTAGGCCAAATAATCCTCAAAGGTGAGGTAGGTCGGCAAGGAAACGGTTTGGCTCATCCGAATGCTCTCCGCGCAGGGGTGTTTCAGACGTGTTTCAGACGTGTTTTAGGGGGCGTTGATGTTTCTTATTCTACTGATTCCGATAATCCAGCCATGATCGCAATGACCGATTCATCTCAGGAATGATTCACCATGCAAGTTGAATTGATGTATCAGCCCGCCTTTACCCTCGGTCGCCTCCAACTGCGGGGCGGGGAACAGGTGCGGGTGGAGGCATCCTCGATGGTGGGGATGTCTACCGGGACGACTCTGGAGACTAAAACGGGCGGCATCATGCAAGCCCTGAAGCGATCTTTTTTGGGCGGCGAAAGCTTTTTTCAGAACATCTACACGGCCCCAGCCCAGGGCGGCGAGGTGTGGGTGGCCCCCTCTCTACCGGGGGATTTGAACCTGTTGACTCTCACGGAACCGATGCTGATCCAGTCCGGGGCCTACGTGGCGTCGGATATCGGCATTACCCTGGATACCAAGTGGGGCGGCTCCAAGTCCTTCTTTGGTACGGGCGGCGGGTTGTTTATGCTGCGGGCCGAAGGGCAGGGCCAGGTGGTGGTGTCGTCCTATGGGGCAATCCACGAGATGACCTTGGCCCCTGGGGAATCCTTCACCCTGGATACGGGGCACTTGGTGGCCCTGAGCGAATCGATGTCCTTCAAAACCCGATCCATTGGCGGCATGAAAACTTTTCTGTTTAGCGGCGAGGGCTTTGTGGTGGATCTCACCGGGCCAGGAAAGGTTTTGGTACAAACCCGATCCCAGGATCAGTTCCTCGCTTGGCTAATTCCCAAACTGCCCCAGCCCAGTTCCTCCAGCAGCAGTTGATCGGTTGTGTCCCCAGATCCTAGGGTTCTTCAAGAACCCTGGGATCTCCAAACCCCTGTGTTTTATAGGAGATTGCCATGGCTCGCAAAATTGCCAACGGTTTACAACTCACGAAGCAGTGCTGGAATGCCCTGCGCCAGAACCCCCAACTGATGATGTTTCCGCTGATATCCGGCATTGCCCTAATGCTAGTGACGGTGGCCTTTGCCGTCCCAACGGCCCTAGGCGGCTGGCTGCTGAGCGGGGGCCAACTGCCAACCACCAGTGAAGACATCACCACGGCGGAGTGGGTGTTTGGGGTGGTGATGACCTTTCTGTTCTACTTTGTCTCCTACACGGTGATTATTTTCTCCAATACCGCCCTGGTGGGGGCCAGCCTGAAATTGCTGAAGGGCGAACCTGCCACCGTGGGAGATGGCATCGCTATTGCCCTGGGGCGGCTGGGGCCAATCTTCGGCTTTGCCTTGATTTCCGCCACCATTGGCACCCTGGCCCAGATGGGGCGCAATGCCGGACGAGACTCGGACAACAACGCCATCGTGCGGATTTTGGCGGTGGTGCTCAGCAGCTTGGTGCAGGGGGTGTGGAGTGTGGTGGTGTTCTTTGCCATTCCTATCTACGTGGTGGAAAACGTTGGCCCCATCAAAGCCATTCGGCGCAGTTGGGAGATCTTCAAACAAACCTGGGGCGAGGGCTTTACGGGCCGCGCCGCCATTGCCGGGGTGAGCGGCCTGGTACAGATTTTGCTGGTGCTGCTGATCGTTGCCCTGGTCGGCGGTTCCATTGCCCTGGGGTCACTGCCGCTGATTATCTTGGCCGTCCTGTTTGGAGTAGTGGTCTTCAGTGCCGTGGCGTTAATTACTGGGGCCGTCAACGGCGTCTTCCAAGCCTCGCTGTATCAATACGCCACCACGGGCAGCGCAGGCCGCTTTATTGACAACGACCTCGCCCGCAACGCTTTTCCCACGTAATTTCTCCACCCGACAGAACCCAGGGTTCTTGAAGAACCCTGGGAGCTATCCCTTGAGTGGTCAACTTTTAGGGATGAGAAGTACCCTTAGACAAAACCCTTTGGCCCCTGCTGCCATGCCCCAATCTAGTCACCATCGCCTGTTTCAAGAGAAGACCCTGAGCCGAGCGCTGAAGGGGTTTACGTTTCCTGATGACATCGCAACGCGGCATCAAGCGATATTGCAGTGGGTGAAGGCTCTGGAGAGCGGCACCCTGGATGCGATGAAGGAAACCTCGCTGCATGGGGATTTTTTGCATAAGGTGTTTCAGGAGGTTTTGGGCTATCGCTCGGTGGTGGGTGGCGCAGGGCAACGGTGGGAACTACACGCCGAGCAGACCATTTCCGATGGTGGCGGTTCTGCGGATGGGGCGTTGGGCTTTTTTACGGCCATCACCGACCAAAAGGGCGGCAAAAAGCTGGAAGGTCGGGTGATTGCGCCCATCGAACTCAAGGGATCTAAAAATGACCTAGACCGTGCGGCCCCTGGCCGTAAGGAATCTGCGGTAGACCAGGGCTGGCGCTATGCCAACTACACTGCCGATTGTCGTTGGGTGCTGGTGTCGAACTATCGCGAAATTCGGCTGTATCAAACGAGCAAAACTCCGGCCTATTATGAGGTGTTTCGGCTGAAGGATCTGGCCGATATCACGACCTTCAAAACCTTCTACTTTGTGCTGTGTCGGCAAAACTTTTTGCCCCCCAACGCCGATCCCAAGGCCCGCTCGATCATTGACGAACTGCTAGTAGAGTCGGATAAGGCCGAAGTGGAGGTCACGAAGGCACTCTACGAAGAATATAAGCAGGTACGGCTGAATCTGGCCCGTCATTTTCGCACCACTGGCCCCACGGATCTTCCTGATCGGGATATGGCTCTGATTGAAAAGGCCCAAAAAACGCTGGATCGGGTGCTGTTTATTGCCTTTTGCGAAGATAAAGGTTTGCTACCCAAAGAAACCCTCAAACAAGCCCACGATCACCAAGATCCCTACAATCCTCGATCTATTTGGGAGAATTACAAGGCTGTCTTTCGGGCGGTGGATCAGGGCAATGAAGCGCTGGCAATTCCGGGTTATAACGGTGGCCTATTTAAGCACGATCCGCTGTTGGATGATCAGCTTCAGGTATCGGATTTGCTTTGTACTCAGCTTAAAAAACTGGCCAGATACGACTTTGATTCTGAGGTGTCGGTCAATATTTTGGGGCATATTTTTGAGCAATCTGTGACCGACTTGGAGGAATTACGAGCGCTTTCAGCGGGGGAAAGCTATGACCAAAAGAAAGGCCAGCGCAAAACCCAAGGTGTTTACTATACGCCAGCTTTTATTACGCAATATATTGTGACCGTAGCTCTGGGCGGCTATTTGGAACGGAAGGAGAAAGCCCTTTGGCAGGAAATTGGTATTGACCAAATTCGAGCGAATGCGGTGCGTCAACGGCGCAAGGCCGAAATTGAATTTTGGGAACGCTACCGGGATGAGGTACTGGTCAAAACTCGCGTGATTGATCCGGCCTGTGGATCGGGGGCATTTTTAATTGCGGCCTTTGACTATCTCAATAATGAGTATGAGCGGGTTAACGAACAACTTGCGGCCCTAAAAACCGCTGACGATACGGGCGAATTTGTAGGTCAGCGGAGTTTGTTTGACCTTACCAAAACGATTCTGAACCAAAACCTGTATGGTGTGGATCTATCGCCGGAGTCGGTGGAAATTACGAAGCTATCGCTATGGCTAAAAACGGCGGAGCGAGGGAAGCAACTTACCTATTTGGATGACAACATCAAGGTCGGAAATTCTATTGTGGCCGATCCAGCCGTGGCCCCCCGTGCCTTTGATTGGGAAACAGAATTTGCTGAGGTGTTTGCCGATGGTGGGTTTGATGTGGTGATTGGCAACCCGCCCTATGTGAAGCATGACTTTTTACCCCTTGAAATAAAACCCTATCTTGCGAAAAACTATGCTTCGCATCATGGCCTAGCTGACTTATATATATACTTTTACGAAAAGGGTTATTCTATCTTAAAGCCATCAGGAATTCTTTCTTTTATCGTTACCAATAAATGGCTTAGGGCAAGTTATGGACAATTTTTGAGAAAGTTTTTTTCTCAAAGAAAATCCATAGAAAAAATTATCGATTTTGGACATGCTCCAATTTTTCAAGATGCTGACGTCTTTCCTTGCATTATATTTGCCAAGAAAAATTATAAGGATATCGAAGAAGAGGTAGGAATTTCTGAACAGTCTGTAGAAATTTGTTCTGTGCCTCGTGAGTCCTTGCAAGGGATAAACTTAAATCAATTTATTAGGAATGAAGGACACCAAGTTCCTTTGTCGAGATTTTCTGATAGTTCTTGGAGTTTAGAGCCTGTTGCAGTTGATAAGTTGATACAGAAGATTAAACACAGAGGCGTTAATTTACATGATTTTATTGGTTCAGAGCCTAAATGGGGTTTGGTGACTGGAGCCAATGATATTTTCTTAATTGACTCTAGGCAAAGAGAGAAGCTCATCCAAAAAGACTCAAGATCATCAGAAATAATATATCCATGTCTTCGTGGACGTGATATTAAGAGGTGGACTCCTGAGTTGCAAGATCTATGGATGATCAGCATCAAGTCAAGCTCAAACTATGATTGGGAATGGAGTGGGAAGGGAGAAGAGTCTGAAAGATATTTCTCATCAACTTTTCCAGCTATTTACGAATATCTAATTCCTTTTAAGAAAAAGCTTATTGGCAGAGATGCCCAAGGCAAAAACTGGTGGGAAGCAAGATCATGTTCTTATTACAAACTGATAGAACAGCCCAAAATTATCTATACAGATATTGCTTGGTTGCCACAGTTTGCGATTGACCTTGAATCTACATATATCCTGAATACAGCTTACTTTTTCTCTACGTCTGATCTCTACTTACTTGCTGTAGTTAATTCGCCACTCATTTGGTCTTTCATGTGGAGGGAAGCAGCGCATGGCAAAGATGAGGCTTTGCGCTTATTTACACAATTCTTAGAAATTCTACCCATCGCGCCACCCACAGACGAAATCCGTGCGGAGGTCGAGCCTGCGGTTCAGCAACTTATTAAATTTACCAAAGCCAACCAGCAAGCTACCCGTGAAATGTTGGATTGGTTTCGGGTAGAGCATGGCATCGATAAAGCAGGCAACAAACTCAGCGACTTTGCCACCCTTTCCCTCGATGACTTCTTGCAGGAAGTGAAAAAACGTCGTCCCAAAAATGCCGGAAACCTTGGCCCCAAAGACCTCAAAACCCTCAAAGAAGCCTACGGCGACTATGCCCTCCCCATTCAACAACGCCGCCGCGATGGCCTAGTTCTAGAACACCGCATTTCCGACCTCGTTAACCAAGCCTATGGCCTCACCCCCGAAGACATTGATTTAATGTGGAAAACCGCCCCACCGAGGATGCCCTTTAGCCGTGCGTAGGGGTGGCTGGCTACGATTAAAGGTAAACGGTGGGCAGTGCCCACCCTACTGGAGGAAAAACCATGAGTACAGCAGAGAGTATTTATGAACTGGTCAAAACGCTGCCTGAAGAGGAGGCAAGCCTAGTTCTAGAATTTGTTGAGTTTGTGCGTCAACGCGCTCAATCTAAAATAAAGCGTCAAGCGACGGCTAAGGCTGGCGAATTTCAAACCATATCTATTAACACTAAAGACTTCAAATTTAATCGAGATGAGGCCAATGAGCGCTAAAGTGTTTATCGATACCAACATTATTATCTACAGCTACTCCCAAGATGAACCTGAAAAACGGCATCGTGCTCAGGAATGCACACAAGAGAACGAATCCTGGATTAGCACTCAAGTATTGAATGAGACCATCAATACTTTAAAGCGCAAGTTTTTTCTTGATTATCGCCAAATCGGTACTGTTGTTGATGAATTGAGCCAACAGCATCAGCTAGCCATAGTTTCGTTAGGCACAATTCAGAAAGCCCTAGAGATTTCCCAACGCTATCAATACAGCTACTTTGACAGCCTGATTATTGCTAGTGCGCTCGAAGTAGGATGTGACCGACTCTATAGCGAAGATCTTCAAGATGGCCAAAAAATCGATTCTAAGCTCACGCTCATCAATCCATTTATTTCGTAGATAAAATTAATCAGTACGCTCCCCAAAAAGACATTGATTTAATGTGAAAAACCGCCCCACCCAGAATGCCCTTTATCCGTCCGTAGGGGTAACTGGTTACGATAAAAGTCTTGTATCATAGGATTTAAGGCACTATTGGGAGATTGATATGGTTGCGTTAAACGATCACCTTCCACCGTTCACTCCAGAGGAATACTTTGCCTGGGAAGAACAGCAACTAGAACGTCATGAATACATGGATGGTAAAGTCTATGCCATGAGTGGCGGCACCATCGATCATGGGAATATTGCTGGGAACTTTCTTGCTCTCCTGAAACTTCATCTGCGAGGAAGTGGTTGTAAAACCCTTAACTCTGATTGCCGAGTCAGTATTGTAGGAGCAGCTAAGTATGTCTATCCCAATATCAGTGTCACCTGTGAGGATCGAGATCAGACTACAACCGAATACATTACCTATCCTTGTCTGATCGTTGAGGTCTTATCACCCACAACAGAAGCGTATGATCGTGGCAAGAAGTTCAAAATGTATCGCCGCAATCCCTGCTTGAAAGAATATGTTTTGGTTAGCGTGGACACCATGGAGATCGAACTATTCCGTAAGACTGAAACGGGTGATTGGCGAATTATTAATTATCAAAGGGGCGATACCATTGAACTAAAAAGTGTTAATTTTTCTTGTCAGACTCAAGAAATTTACGAAGACATCGTATTCAGCGAGTAATTATTAATTTTCGAGTAAAAATTATCCATCAAATATTGTGCCTGAGTGATTGAGAAGCGAGGAAATTTGATTGCTATGACGCCATCCATTATGTCTAACTCCCAATTCTACAATTGTAGTTTTAAGGATATTCAGGAGGTCTTAAAACAGCATCTCCCTCAGCTAAAATTGGCCTATGGTGTTAAAGCTATGGGAATTTTTGGTTCTTTTGTGCGAGAAGAAGCGACGGAGAGTAGCGACATAGATATTTTAGTTGAGTTTGAGGGAGCACCCACATTTCGAAAGTACATGGACTTAAAGTTTTTTCTGGAAGATTTTTTTGAGCGAAAGGTAGATTTAGTAATTCAAGCAGATATCAAGCCTCAAATTCGAGAACAGATTCTAAATGAGGTTGTCTATGTCTCGTGATCTGGGGCTTTATTTGCAGGATATTTGTAGTTGTATTGACAAAATCAGGGGTTACGCGAGGGGTGTCGATTATGACGATTTTATTCAAGATACAAAAACATTAGATGCCGTTAACCATAATTTGCTTATTATTGGCGAAGCAACTAAACAGATTCCAGATTCTCTAAGGCAGCAATATCCTGAAATTCCATGGAGGCAGGTGGCGGGTTTAAGAGATGTTATTGTCCACACCTATTTTAAGGTCAATAGTCAAATTGTTTGGGATATTATTACTATTGAGCTTGATCCCTTGTATGAAGTAATTATGCTGATGTTGAATGCTGAAAACAGCAGCCATTAACCGTAGGCGGCTTGATGTATAGCTATCAATATAAAAGCTCCCTATTGAGCATTGTGCCTGAGCAGTTGCGAAGCTGAAAAGAAATCTTAATGTTTATGGCAGAAGCAATGATGGGCTGTAAAATCTATTGTCATTATGGCTGCTTCGCTTAACGTATTTGATGCACCTTGGCTACAACGTAAGTGTGACGACAAAAGATGGGAACGGGAGAAGCTTTATGATTTACATTCTGAAGTTTATGAAGCCCTACAGAGTCATTGTCCCGACATAACACAGAACTGCCGTACCGCTTGTGGTGTGCTCCCATGGAAGAACTACTAGAACTTCAGGATCTCCTGCGGGCCAACCGTATCACCGAGGCCTTGCTTTTGGTGGAGGAAATGGCCGAGATGGGGAAGGATGACAAACTCAACCGGATCTTCAGTTTTGGCGTCATTCTGCTGATGCATTTGATCAAACAGGCCGCAGAGCAACGATCTACCCGTTCTTGGGAGGTTTCTATTTTCAATGCGGTCAAGCAAATTCAGCGCACCAACCAGCGGCGCAAAGCCGGGGGCACCTACCTCTCTGGGGAGGAACTGCGGGAAACCCTAGAGGATGCCTATGGTTCGGCCCTTCGGCAGGCGGCCCTAGAAGCCTTTGAGGGTCGCTATGGGGCGGCGGAACTGGGGCAACAGGTCAACCCACAACAGATTGTTGACCAAGCCCTAGCCTTAATTCTGGCTGATGCTCGCAATCCATCTCAGTAGCAGGCGTTTTGGGGCCAGGGCTAGGCCCTCCTGGTAGGCTTGCATGGCTCTATCCAGATAGCCGCTTTGTTCATAGAGTTCTCCAGATCCCAGGGTTCTTCAAGAACCCTGGGATCTCAAGCCCCGCCCTCCACAACCATCTATTCATTCCTGACCATGACGACGCAATCCCCCTCGCCCCCATCCACCCAACGCACTATCTTCCCCTGGCAACCTGTCTGGGAGATTGTCCGCTTTGAGCTACAGGACAGCCTGCGTACCCGGAGTTTGCTGCTGGGTTTTGGCTTTTTCTTGGTGGCTGGCCTGGTGACTATGCACGGCTTGGGCAGCGATTTGCTGTTCTTCCCGACCATTCGAGAGGTGATGGGCGCAAACCCGCGACCGGGGGAACTGGTGCCCTATGCCAATGCGCCGCTGCAAATTATGCAGGTGTTTAAGGTGGCGAACTTCCTGGTGATTCTGCTCACCGTTGGCATCTTTGCCGAACGGGCCACCAAGGATTTCACCAGCAGCATGGATGGCCTGTTGTTCACCAGTCCGCTGAAGGAGTGGCAGTTTGGGGCGGGGCGGTTCATCGCCAGTACGGTGATCATCCTGGTGATGTCCCTGGGGCTAGGGCTGGGGCTGATAGTGGGCGAGGGGTTGCCTTGGATGGAAACCGCCCGGATGGCCCCCTTCAACCTATTGACTTACCTTCAGCCCTACCTGTATCTGATCTTGCCCAACATTTTGATTTTTGGGCTGATCAGCTTTGGGCTGGGCTTGCTTACCCGTCGCTCCTTGGCGGGCTATCTGGGGTTTGTGGCGCTGCTGTTGGCTCAAATTCTCCTGGAAGGCATTTTGGGGCTGCTGCGGGCGGGGCCGTTTTTTGTGGCGTTGATCAACCCTCTGGGGTCAAGCCCGATTGACTATACGGTGCGATTTTGGACGAAGGTAGAGCAAAACACGCTGAATGTGCCCTTTGCCCCGGTGATTTGGCTGTCTCGCTTGCTCTATCTGGCGCTGAGTGTGGCGTTTTTTGTGTGGGTGTGGCAACAGTTTAGTTTTTCGGGCGGGGCTTCCGGTTCCCCTGGTCGTTTAGTTCAACTACTGGCCTGGGCAGAGGATCGGCTGATCTTTTGGAAGGCCAAACCCCAGACCGAAGTGGCCTCAGCGGCGGCTCCCCTGGTGCGGGATCTCGACCCGGCCCCCGCCACCCAGCCCCACTATGGTCTCGGTGCCCAGGTGAACCATGCATGGCGCATTGCCAAGCTCGATCTCAAGCGCCTGATCTGGAATCCGCTTACCCTGGCCATCCTCGCCATCAGCCTAATCGCCACGGGGTTTTTGCTGGTGCTGATGTTTGCCAGCGGCGGCAATCCTATCCTGTTGCCCACGACCAACCGCGTGGTGGACGGCATGGGCCTGGTGTTGGGGTTGGTTGCGCCCCTGCTGATCGTGTTTTTGGCCGGAGATTTGGTCTGGCGAGAGCGGGAGGTGAAGGTGGATCCCCTGGTGGATTCCCTGCCCGCCCGCAGTTGGAGCTTTGTGGTGGGCAAACTGCTGGTGCTGGCAGTAATGCTGGTTTTGGCCCTAGCGCTGCTGGTGTTCGGTGCCCTCCTGG
This sequence comes from Phormidium sp. FACHB-1136, assembly GCF_014697375.1. Taxonomy (GTDB): domain Bacteria; phylum Cyanobacteriota; class Cyanobacteriia; order Phormidesmidales; family Phormidesmidaceae; genus Nodosilinea. The sequence goes on along the minus strand of NZ_JACJRS010000117.1, from coordinate 4,067 downwards.
CCCAAACCTTCAATGGCTACACCCAGTACAACCTGGGGGTCTACGGCGTGGGGCTGTTTACCATCACCCTGGTAGATTTGCTGCTGGTCGCCGTGCTGGCTATGACGGTGCAGGTCTTGGTGAATCAGAAGTTTCTGGGCTATGTTCTGTCGGCGCTGCTGGTGGTGCTGTTTACGGCGGGGGGGAATGTCCTCTTTAGGAATGCCCGTCTGCTTCAGTACGGCTTTCGGCCCAAGTCTTACTACAGCGACCTCAGTGGCTATGGGTCGATGCTGGAGCCGGTGCGCTGGTACCAGGGCTATTGGCTGGCCATTGCCCTGCTGCTGATCTGCGTCACCGCCCTATTCTGGGTGCGTGGTGTGGATACCCAACCCAAGCAGCGCTGGCGCATTGCCCGTCAGCGATTTACCCGCCCCATGCAGATGGTGATGGCCCTCAGTGCGGTGGCGGCCCTGCTGCTGGGCGGCTGGATTTACTACAACACCACCCTGCTCAGCGCCGGAACCAACCGGGGCGAAGGGATTGCCCAACTGATGGCCTACGAGCAAACCTACGGCCCCCTGCGCGATGCCCAGCCCAAAATTACCGCCATTAGCCTCCAGGGCGATCTCTACCCCAACGAAGATTCCCGCTTTGCGGTGAAGGGCACCTACACCCTGGAAAACCAAACCCCGCAGCCCATCGACACCATTTTGATCCAGGTTCCCAGTGCCGTTCAGATGAACCAAATCGCCCTGGTTGGGGCACCGGAGGGCCAACCCGTCGAGCACCCAGCGCTTCAGGGCTATGCCTTCACCCTGCCCACCCCACTACCACCAGGGGGCACCATTGAGGCTAGCTTTGACCTAGTGCGTCAACCAACCGAGGGTTTTGCCAACGATCCGGGCGGTAAGCTGGCTGGCTATGTGGACAACGGGGTGAACTTTGGTAGCAACGATTTTCTGCCCCAGGTAGGCTTTAATGATCGGCTGCGGTTTTTGATTAGCCCCGAAATGCGGGATCAGGCGGGTTTGCCCCAAATCGACCCCGAAGCCGAACAAGCCAGAGCGGCCCAGGTCAACGCCAACCACCCCGATACCCATTTGGCCCAGTTTTCCGCCATCCTCAGCACCGCCCCCGACCAGATCATCCTCACCTCCGGCGAACAGATGCGGGGCTGGACAGAGGGCAACCGCCGCTATTTTGAGTACCAAAGCCAGGTGCCCATCGAAAAACAGGTGCCCTTTATCTCCGGGCGCTACGAGGTTAAGCGCGACGACTGGCAGGGCATCCCCATCGAGGTGTACTATCACCCCGACCACGACCGAAACCTAGACCGCATCCTCGCCGGAGCCAAGCAGAGCCTAGACTACGCCACCCAGCAGTTTGGCCCCTATCCCCACAGGTCTCTACGAATTGTGGAAACCCCCTACGTCAGCGAAGCAATTAGCTATCCCGGCGGGCAGATCTTCATGGGCGAAAACCAGGTTTTCCTTGCCAACCTCAAAGACGACGGTACCCAAACCCTAGATTCCGCCTTCCACATCGCCGCCCACGAAGTCGCTCACCAGTGGTGGGGCCACCAAATCCACATCTCCCACCAGCGTCCCGGCGACCGGGTGCTGACGGAATCCCTGGCGGAATACACCGCCAACCAGGTCTACTCCCAGGAGTTTGGCACAACCGGGCTGGGGGCCGCCCTGCGAAATAACCTCAACCTCTACCTGCAAAACCGCAGCCGCTCCGATGTGCCCCTGGTGGAAGCGGGGGAGGGCGACAACCACCTGGTCTACCAAAAGGGCGGGCTGGTGATGTATACCCTGCAAGACTACCTGGGCGAAGCCTTGGTCAACCAAACCCTAGCCCAGTTTTTGCGCGATAACGCCGCCGTGCCCCCCTACCCCACCGGGACGGATCTGGTCGCCGCCCTCCGGGCCGTCACCCCCGAAAAGTACCAATACCTCCTCACCGACCTGTTCGAGACCGTCACCCTCTACGATAACCGCATCACCGCCGCCACCGTCAGCCCCCGCGCCGACGGCAAGTTCGATGTCACCCTCACCGTCAACACCGCCAAGGTGCGATCCGACGAGGTAGGCAACGAAACCCCAGCGGCCATGAATCAAGAGGACATTGATGTCGGGATTTACAACACCGAGGGCCAGATCATCTACCTGCAAAAACACCCCTTCTCCGATGGCGAAAGTTCGCTGATCATTACGGTGGATCAACAACCGATTCGGGCAGGCATTGACCCCCTTCACAAGCTGATCGACAAACTGCCCGACGACAACATTGCCGGGGTCGCCGAAGCCTAAACCCACCCTCAGATTCCAGGGTTCTTCAAGAACCCTGGAATCTATCCATTCGGTGGTCAACTTTAATGGATGCGAAATACCCTTAGATAACCCCTCTGGCTCCTGCTGTCATACCTCAATCCAACCACAGAGCTTCAAGTGATTTGCAACTCTCCTAGTTTAACGAACCAGTACTTAAGTCAAGACGCAGACAGCAATAAACTACGGCTTAGAGGCCATTTATAAAGTATGACCTAGGCGGCGGCAAGGCGTTTGAGCCTGATACGCACCATGACGGCATAGATCGCCGCCTCCCTCATCTCGGGTAAGCGCTCATAATCCTTGCTCAAGCGTCGATACCCATTCAACTGGCCAAAGGTGCGCTCGACAATCCAACGTTTGGGTAAGGGTTCAAAGACTTTTCCAGAGCGGCGAATTACCTCAACCTGGGCTTGGATTATCCGCCACACGGCCAAGGCGAAGATGTCACCGCAATAGCCCCGATCCAATTCATCCTTTCCCACTGGCCCTTACGTTGCCACTTGCGGTAGGAGGCATAGACCGTATTGAACGGCGGAAAGTCATGGGGCAACAGGTGCCATTGACATCCGGTTTTCAGTTGATAGAAGATACCGTTGCACACCCCCGCGTATCCGTCGTTCGAGGACGGCCACCAGACTTCGGAGGGGGAATCAGGGGGGCTAACATCCCCCATTCGGCATCGCTCAGGTCAGTGGCATCAGGAGCACTCGACATCGCTATTCCCTTCAACGACATCTACGCCGATCCTATACCCCGATGCCTGAAACCCAAGATCGGTTATCCCAACCCTCCCCTTCCGGAAAACCGACTTTATAAATGGCCTCTTAGCTCGACTTTATCCAATCAGGCGGCATGGCAAAGTAACTCGGTCCAGGTGTCGAAGATAGGGCGCGGGACTTTAACGTACTCCAGGTCATCGGGTGATGTCTGAAAAAGCCGAGAGGCCCATAGATAGCGCCGGACAAAGGCCAAGGCATCAGCAAAGGTCGGGTGTTGCTTGATGTACCAGGCGGTATGAGGTAGGGGGAAGGTAAATTGGGGGTGCAGGCGCTGGGTGAGGAGCACGACGAGGGAGAAGAGTGAGAGCAGGGCCGGTGTAGTGCGTAGGATTGCTAAGTCAGACCACTGTCGCTGGGTTTCGACACCCAAATGAGCCCGCACCTCCTGGAAGGTGACTTCGACTTGCCAGCGTTGCCGAAACCAGAGCAAGATTTGGGCGGGTGTGGCCTCCAGATCCGTACAGAGAAAGGCCTGAGGCTCCAACTGGCCCAGCGGGTCCCGGACTAAGACCCAACGAATAGGGACAGGGGGAAGTCCCGTGTGGTACCACACCGCTGTTTGGGAAACCCATTCTAAGGTGTAGGTTTGCTGACCATACCAACCCTCCAGGGTTAGGGACTGCCAGCGGGTAGTGGCATCCTCCAACCAGGTTTTTAGGGTGGCTAAGCGTTGCCCAACTTTGCGAGGACGACCGATGGTGTGGGCGTCCCGAGGCGGAGCGGGTTCATAAAGGGCCGCATCTAAGCGCAGTCGAGTGACGACGTGAACCGGATTGGGCAGATGACTCACCGAGGCCAAAAAGTCTAGTGCCGCGAAGCTGCTGTCGGTCACCACCACCATGGGCCGATGGCCCAGCCAGCGTCGGACTTGAACCAGCATTTGTCTAGCCCAGTCCGTTAACGCTTTGTGCCGTCGCCCTTGGCTGTGGTTGTAGCGCTCTGACGGCGCGAGTACGGTTAAAAACGGTAA
>NZ_JACJRS010000116.1 GCF_014697375.1 Phormidium sp. FACHB-1136 | reverse complement strand
AACGTCACCTCACTCCCCTCAGGCGCAGGCGGTGACCACGCCTCACCCTGTCGCGCTAACCGTTCTTCCCACCGTAGAATCGTGGCATGGGACTTGTGGTACACTCGGCCCGTCGCCCGCACTCCCATCCCTTCGCTACGGCTATTGAGGGCGTATTCAACCACGGTAGAGGGCGTCCTCAGGCGACCCATCGGGGTTCCGGTGCGTTCGTTAAAGGTGTGCAGGCAACTTCGGCAGCGATAGTACTGCACGATCTGGTTATCGTGCAGACGACGGGTTCCATTCTTGACGACGGTTTCGCTCTGGCAATGAGGGCAACGCATAGGCCAATGACGCTCTACTCCTACATTCTAGCCATCATCCTTTAAATGACCAGTGCCAAATCCAGCGCCACATACAAAAAATTGCCCGTCCCACAAGCCGGATCGAGAATTTTGATCTCCCGTAGCTGCTTCAAAAAGGCTTCAATTTCCTGCGCCGCCTTCTTGCGTTGGGCGGGGGTGGGTTCCTCCTTCCCCGGTTCCGGCTCTAGCAGGCGTTTTAGCTCAATTTCAATCTCATCCCACTCCTGGCGCAACGGCTCCATCACCACCGGACGCACCAACCGTTCCACATAGGAACGGGGCGTATAGTGGGCACCCAGGCGGCTGCGTTCCTTCTTCTCCAACGCCCGCTCTAGCAACGTGCCAAAAATGGCGGGTTCCACCTGGCTCCAATCCTTCGCCGCCGCCGCATACAGCACCTCAAGCTGCGACCTGGGCAACGGAATGGCCGTGGCATTCTCAAAAAAACTGCCATTGAACCGCAACACCCGCTCAAAACCAAAGCTGCCCCCGGTGTTCATCGTCTGCCAGAGGGCTTCAATCTCCGACTGAAAGGTCTCAGGGTGCGGAATCCAGCGATCCCGTAACGCCTTGGTGAAGACTTCGCCCTTCAGCAATTCCACATCCTCCGCAAACATCGTAAAAATGCAGCGCATCAGGAAGTTGGCGGTGTCTTGCGGGTCATGCCCCTGTTGCTCCAGCCATCGAGACAGGGTCGCTAACTCTGCGGCCACCTCTCTGGTGACTCGTGCCCGATACTTTTCTGGGTTTAAGGCTTGCGGATCGGTGAAAATTTTGACAAAGCGATCAAACACCTCCGGCTCTTTCAGGTCGGCTAGGTTGACGCGCTGTCGTGCCCCATAGCTGCCATATTCCCCACTAAAGCCTTCCCAAATCTCGAAGTGGGAGCCGATGTCGCAGGTTATCAAGAAAGGTGGCTTGGTTGGAGCATCTAAGAGTTGAATATACTGGCGAGCCTGGTTAAAGGCTCCTTGCATCGCATCTCGATAACTTTTTGTGCCTCGCTTCCCGTGCCCTTTGTTGGACGTGATACTACCCCGCTTGGTCTCGATTAGAAAAAAGCCTTCCTTGTAGAAATCGGCCTTTTTCGAGCTTGGGCCTTTTTCGCTATAAGCCTTGATGGCTTTCTCAAAACAGTAGGGATCCCCCGGTACCTTGCCCTTCGGTGGCGGCGGCTCTACCCCCAAGGCTTTACACAGATCGCCCAGAAAACTTTGGTAATTGGCCTGCTCGTTGCCCTCAGAGTCGAGCCACTTGGCCAAAAAGGCGTCTATCCGTTGGCAATCCGCGCTATCCATGCAAACCAGAACCTAGGGGAGTCTCCCCATTTCTAACCCATTTGCTCAGATCTGCCTGCCTAGTCTTAAGCCCTAGGGGATTTCTAGATGCACCGCAATATTTCGTATCAAAGCGTTAACTCATCCAGTGGCAAGCCTAGGGCTTTACCGACGTTGACCACCGCCGTTCCCACCCGGTTTAGCCTGCCATGGCAGCAGAGCGGCTGAGGCTGGGGATTCGACCTTTGGCCAATGGCTATCGGGTGATCCACTCGGTATCGTAGCCCTAGCGTGAGGGAAAGGGCGGCGTCAGAACCATGGCAGGAGCATTCAACGAAACCAAGTCAGCGGCCCATGTGGGGCAGGGATGGGCCTTTCCGGTGCGGACGACGGTGCAGGGGGGGCTGCAACTGAGTGCGGCGGATCAGAATTTGATGGAGTCGATTCGGGTGCTGTTGCGGACGCGGATTGGGGAACGGGTGTATCGGCCTGAGTATGGTTGTCGGCTGGCGGAGATGACCTTTGCCCCCATGAACACCGACACGTTGCTGATGATTCGGCTGCATGTGCAGGAGGCGCTGGAACGTTGGGAGCCGCGCATTGTGCTGGATCAGGTGTTGGCGGAACCGGATTTGGAGAACGGGCGGGTGAACATTGTGATTCTCTACCGCGCTAAGGAGACCCACCAGCGTCGTAGTGTGGTCTATCCCTTTTATTTGATGCCGCCGGAGTAGGAGGTGGAACCCTGTGGACTTTAATTTTCTGCCTCAGTTGCCGAAGTCGAACCTAGACGACCGGGCCTACCAAGACCTGGTAGATGAGTGTTTGCTGCGCATTCCCCGCTACTGCCCAGAGTGGACGAACTACAACCCCAGCGACCCTGGGGTAACCATGGTGGAACTGTTTGCCTGGTTGACCGACCAGATGTTGATGCGGTTTAACCAGGTGCCCCGCCGCAACTATGTGGCCTTTTTGGAGATGCTGGGGATTCGGCTTCAGCCCCCGGCCCCGGCCCGCACGGAGGTGACGTTTTATTTGGCGGCGAGTTTGCCCCAGGTATATCACATTCCGGCGGGGGTGGAGGTGGCCACGGAGCGCACGGAAACCGATGAGGCGGTGGTGTTTAGCACGGATCGGCCCCTGGCCATTGGGTTGCCGGAGATCAACCACCTGCTGACGGCTGACCGGGACGATCCACTGCCCAGTCTGTTGACCAACCCCTTTGCGAATTTGTGGACGCGGCAATCGGACGGGCGCTGGGAGGGGCGGGAACAGAGCATTTTTAACGAGCAACCCCGTCCCGGCAATAGTTTTTACCTGGTGTTGGATGGGGCGCAACCCACCGAGGGCAACGTTTTGGCTCTAACGCTGTCTGGCGAAGCGGCTACGTCTACGGGCATCAACCCCGACCATCCGCCCCGCCGTTGGGAAGCCTGGGATGGCGAACAGTGGGTGCCGATTTTGCTGGCCGAAGGGGACGACCAAACCCGTGGCTTTAGCTTCCACGAACTCGGTGGCGGCAACACCCTTCACACCGCCGACGTGATTTTGCACCTGCCCCAGCGGTTCCCGGTGGCCCAGTTTGGTTCCTACCAGGGCCGCTGGATGCGCTGTGTTTGCATCGACTCGGAGATTTACCAAAGTCGCTACAGTAGCTCTCCTCGACTGGTGCGGGTGGATGTACGTTCCATCGGCGGCACCATTGATGTCAGCCAGTGCCAGACCATCCACGAAGAACTGCTGGGGGAAAGTAACGGCCAACCGGGGCAAACGGTGCAACTCCAGGGGCCACCCGTGCTGCCGCGTCTGCCAGGGGAACAATTGCTGGTGCTGCCCCCCGATGGCCTACCCCAGCTTTGGCAGGAGGTGAGCGACTTTGCCGACTCTGGCCCCAACGACTACCACTACACCCTCGATTCCCTCACCGGACGGTTGCAGTTTGGCCCCCTCGTGCGCGAACCGGGCCAGATTAAGGAGGACATCTACGAGCGTTCTCGCCGCCAAACCCGCGATACTCTCCTCGCCGTCCAGGCCAGCCCCCAAAGCTCTACCCAAACCAGCGTTTTGGAACGGCAGTATGGGGCGATTCCCCCCAGGGGATCGGTGTTTAAGATGGTCTCCTACCGCACCGGGGGCGGTCAGCGGGGCAACGTGCAGCGCCACACCCTGCGTGTCGTTAAAACCGCTGTGCCCTACGTGGCCCAAGTCACCAACCACATTCCTGCCCGCCACGGGGCCGATGCCGAATCCCTAGAGGAAGCCGTGCTGCGGGTGCCCCGGTTTCTGCGCACGCGGGATCGGGCCGTTACCCCCGAAGACTTTGAAGCCCTCACCGAACAAGCCGGACAGGGAGCCGTCGCCCGCACCCTCTGCCCCCCCAGCACCACCCCTGGCCTGGTGGAAGTGCTCGTGGTGCCCCAGGGTAATACGGAGGGCATCGAGCGGGAAGTGGGCCTCCATCCCAACGCCCTGGCCCTCACCCCCACCCTACGCCAGCAAATTCTGTCGTTTTTAGACGAACGCCGTTTGCTGGGGGTGCAAGTGGCCCTGGGCGAACCCGACTATGTGGGCGTAGCCGTCCAGCTTGAAGTGGGCCTTGCCCCGGAATATGCCAACCCCCAGGCTCAAACCCAAACCCTCTCTCGCCTTCGCACTGCCCTCTACCGTTTCCTCAATCCGCTCACGGGTGGCCCCAACGGCAAGGGCTGGCCCTTTGGTGCGCCGCTGTATCCCTCCGATATCATTAGCCTGGTGCAGGGCCACGACGGCGTCCGCTACCTGGGCACCGTGCTGCTGTTTGAACTGCGGCAACAGGACGACCGCTGGATTCGCACCCTGGCCCCCAACAACATCGTTACCCCCGGCCCCCAGGGGCTGATCTGCTCCTGGGCCGATAACGCCCTCCGTTCCAGCCACGTCATCAGCCTCCTATGATTTCTCCCTCTTCCCGATGACCCAAGCCCGATCCACCACCGACATCAGCCTCGTGTTGACGCCCATGCAGGTGCCCGAAGCGGTGCCCAATGGGTCGGAATTGGCCCAGGGGCTAACGGGCAGTCGGCCTAGGGATATCCGTGCCCCCAGTGTGCCTAGCCTGGTGCTTTATCCTGGCGAATCGAGCGAGCTGGTGATTCAAGTCCACAACCAAAGCCGAGAACCGCTTCAGCTTCAGTACCAGGTGCAGGGGGATTTTCCGGCGGACTGGTGCCAATTCCGGGCGGAAGGTTCCGAGGTACGACCGGGACAGACGTTGGAGGGTGTGCTGTATTTCACCTTGCCTGCGGATTATTTAGAGCAAGCCTACACCGCCGAACAACTGCCCCTACGCCTCGACTATCGCGGTCGCCTCACCGCGCTCAGCCTCAACCCCGCCACCGGGGGGCGCACCCTAGAACATCGGGATTTTCAGGTGGTTCTGCGCCCCCGCAGTCTGTATTTAGACTTTTTGCCCGACTTATACCGCGAAATCGACTTTGTGGGCCGCTTTTTGCAGGTCTTCGAGCAAACCTTCGAGCCCACCGTCAACGCCCTGGATAGCCTCTGGGCCTACCTCGATCCCCTCACCGCCCCCCAAGCCCTGCTGCCCTTTCTGACCCACTGGGTCGGCTGGAATTTTGAGGTTCCCCTCGATCCTCGCCGTCAGCGGTTTTTAATTCGTCACGCCCTGCAAATCTATCGCTGGCGCGGCACCCGTCGCGGGTTGCGGTTTTACCTCCACCTGGCTACGGGCCTCCCCCTCGACGACCACCTCAGCCGCGAGGCCGACAAGCATATCGGCATCCACGAAACCTTCAGCCAGGGTCTCATCCTCGGCGAAGCCCGCCTGGGAGAAGACACCAGCCTGGGCGGTAGCCAGCCCTTCCATTTTGCCATTCACCTCCGCCCCGACCCCCACCAGGCCATCGACACCGCCCTCGTCCACCGAATCATTCGCCAAGAAAAACCCGCCTTCTGTACCTACGATTTAATCGTTGAGCCACCGCCCTAGGTCGCTGGGTCAATGGACACCCCTATCAGCCCTATCCCGCCCTACCCAGGCATCCCCCGGTTGGGTGGGGAGACCCCGCCCCTACCAGCCCCCGATAACCCGTAACCCCCTCCCCACCTCCATGATTCCCCCACCCCCCCGCCACCCCCTTCAACGCCTTCAGGTCAGCGATGGCCTGCTGGTCACCGCCGAGCGTTGGCAGGTGGCCCACCAGTACCATCGGCAGCGGCAGAATTTGCATTTTCAGGCGTTTCACCAGGGGGGCATTGTCAGCGGGTTGGGGGTATGCCCCACGGAGGCTCCGGCCCAGGTGGCGAATGCCTATCGGGATGGGCGCTGGTTGCAGGTGCAGCCCGGTGTGGCGATAGACGCCCAGGGCAACCCGATTGTGGTGCCTCAGCCCATTACCTACCGCATCGCCGCCCAGCCCACCACGGAGGCTGTTTTGGTCTACCTGGTACTGAAGTTTGTCGATCCTGACCAGTTGGAACCCCGCACCGGAACCCATGTGGTACAAGAAACCTTTCGGCTGGAGGAGAAGAACTCGTCGCCCGTGGAGGGAGAAATTGAACTGTGCCGCCTGGTGCTGTTGCCGGGGGATGGCCCCATCACCCGGCCCCACAATGGCTTTGCCCCAGCGGCCAACGAACTAGACTGGCGCTATCGGCCCCTCGCCCAGACCCACCCCCTCGGATCGATCACCCTGGGCTACCTCACCCTGGCCCCCCAACCCCAACTGGATTTGGAGGCGGCGCTGCAAGGGTTAGTGGCGGCTCTGCCAGGGCTGTATCCCAGCCTGCGAGGGGAAGTGCGCCCGGTGCCCCTGTGCCTAGGTCAGGGGTTGGCCCTCACACCTGCCGATTTGCAAGCCTACCACCTGCTGCACCTTACCTATGGCGACAGCCAGACCTTGGCTGAGGCAGAGATCGCGCTACTGCAAACCTTTGGGGCCGGGGGTGGCACGCTGTTGATTGAGGTGCCCCCCACCGGGACGCCCTTGGCGGAAATTTTCCAGGTGTGGACGGAGGTAGTCAAGGTGCTCTGCAAGCCTGCCACCGTGGCCGACCCTGCCATGTTTAACACCCTTTGCCACGAACAGGCCGAGCTAGAGCGCTGCTTGATCCTAGAACTGGCCCAATACCTACGGCCCGTCCTAGCCCCTTCTCTGGGGGAAGGATCCACTGCCACCGAGGTGTCTCAACCCCAGTGGCCCCTGGCTGGCCTGGTGTCCCAAGCCCATCCCCTCCGTCGTCAGCCCTTTGCCTTTGGTCAGGGGCTGAGCCTGCACCCGCAACCCTTGGCGCTGTTTAACTGGGGCTGGGTGGTGGTAGTGGTGGGTGAGTTGACGGCGACCTGGGGTGGCCCCAAAACCCAATTTATGCCCCGCGATAGCCTGCGTAGTGCCCAGGAATTCGGGATTAATCTGCTGCATTTTGCATGGCAGCGGCGACAGTGGGCGATCACCGCCCTGCCCGATCCTAGCCCCACCGCCCCCAGCCTAGACAGCATCTACGAGCGCCTAGACCTGTAGGGTGGGCTGCCAAGCCCAACTTGCGATCTTGTTTCCCGGTTGATTTCCACCCATGGCCACCCTGCTCACAACCCAGCTTTCTCCCTCGGTGTTGCATTTTAAGCCGGGGCAAGCGCCCCCCACCTTTGCGGTGCAGATCGTGAACCAAAGTGATACCTTTGCCGCCTTTCAGCTCGAAGTGTTGGCGGCGGGGGTGGAGGCGGGGGCCAGCCATGCTTGGTATCAGCAGGCTCCAGATTTGTCGGCCAAAATTCCCCCCGGAGATCGTACCCAGTTTAGGGTGACGGTGCTGGATGTGCCCCCGGTGCGGGGTGGCTTTGTGGGGTCGATGACCCTGACGGTGCGGGTCTTTTCGGTGGATTTGCGCCAGGAGGATCGCCAGGTGCTGACCCTGGTGATTGAGGGCAGCGGCATCAGTCCACCCCAGATCGACATCTTGAGCCCGCAGTTGACGGTGCTTCCCCAGACAAGGCTTGAAATTCCGGTGCGGCTGTTTAACCCTAACCGCAGCGCCCTGCGGATTAATCTGGCGGTGCAGGGGTTGCCGACGGACTGGCTCACCGATGGCCAGGAGCGCCGCCTAGAGGTACCTGCCCAGGGGGAGGTGATGACCACTTTTTTAGGCCAGATTGGCGCTCCCCTCGATGCCCCCAGCCAGGTCTACCCCTTTGACCTAGAGGCCCGCGTCACTGCCTTGGTGAGCCAGCGGTTTTCCAGCCAGCTTACGGTACTGCCAGCGGGCACGGTGGAGATGGAACTGACCACCCCCGTGGTGGTGTATCCCAGGGCTAGCCCCCCCCGGCGACGGCAGCCTTCCCCCACTCCAGACGTGGGCAAGCAGCCCATGTCTGAGACCTGGCTGGGGTTGCCAATGACGGCAATGGTTCTGGGCCAGCGACCCCAGGGCCACCCCCAAGGCCACCCAGGGGGGAGAGGGGTGGCCCCGACGGCAGGCACTCCAACCTCAACGGCGGCGGCGATTGGCCTGACTTTCCACAACCACAGCAACCTGCCCCAGATCATCACCCCCGTGGTGGAACGCCTTTGCCTAGGAAGCTGGTTTGAGGGCGGCGATGATCGGGTTCAGCCCCTCTTCCCCACGGATCGCATTGCCCTGCCCGAAGCCCCCATCGACCTCCCTATCGGGGCCGTGGTGCCGATCACCCTGCCCGTGGTGGTGAGTCGGCCCTGGCTAGGGTGGACACGCACCCACCTGTTTCGGATCTCGGCCCTGCGCCCAGATCCCCAAATTCCCCTAGATCCTGACCACCAAACGGTAACGGTGCGATCTCAGCCCAGGCTGCACTGGGGGCTGCAACTGGCTCTCTTGGGGGCGGCGGTCGGGTTGTTGCTGTGGTTGCGACTGTTGCCCCCCAGCCACCGGGGGGCGGTGAATATGGTGCGGTTCGATGGTCGGGCCTCGGAGGTGTTGAGTGCCTCCGAGGATCAAACCGTCCGGCGCTGGGCGGTGGCGGGTCAGCGGTTGCAACGGTGGAAGCGTCCCCTCCAGAAGGATAAGGCGGTGCGGGTGGCCCGCTATCGGCCCGTGGGCAACGATGCCATTGCCGTCGGCTACGAAAACGGTGCGACTGAAATCATTCCCCTGCGGGTGTCCCAGCCGCCCCTAGTGCTGGCCCACGATCTGGGGGATCGGGTGTTTGACCTGCAATTTACCCCCGATGCCCAAACCCTATTCACGGGCTACGGCAGCGGTGCCTTGCAGCGCTGGGATCTGTCTGGCCTCCCCAGGGGCGATGTGCAGCCCGTCCAAGGGGCCAACGTGGGCTTTGCGGTGCAGACCCTCGCCCTGATTCCCAATCACCAAGTGCTGGTGGGCGGACGCTTTAACCGCCTGGTGATCTGGGATTGGGCCGAGGATCAGGTGATCCCCTTCCCCTATCTCGCCAGTGGTGGCGACCAAGACTACATCACCAGCCTCGCCACCGCCGCCGAGCGGCCCCACCGCCTCGCCATTGCCGACAACCAGGGCCGCATCAGCCTATGGGATTTGCAAACCTGCCCCCCCCCCGGATCCCTCGCTGGCCCCTGCCGCCCCCTCTATACCTGGGCCGATGGTCATGGGGACGAAGCTGTCCGTGCTCTGGCAATCACCGAGAGCGGCTGTGCCCTGGTGAGCGGGGGCGACGATGGCCAGGTCAAACTCTGGGAAATCCAGGCCGATGGCCGTGTTGCCAGCGAACGCCGCCTAGGGAAATCTCGCCAAGCCATCGATACCGTGGATGTGATTCTGCGGGACAACCGTCTGCTGGCGGTGAGCGGGGGCCGCAACCATCGGGTAAAACTCTACAGCGCCCCTATTCCGGCCACCTGTCGCTAAGTGGGTACCCCAAATAGGCGGGTAGCCCCACCAAAGGTTACAAAACACAGCGGTTGGGCCTTTCCCCCAGGCTCCAGATCTAAGATCAATAGCGTCAATAGAAATCGAAGCGGTTGTTCGAGGGCAAATTTATGGTTAGCCAAACCTTTGGGACGTTGGCCCAGGGTGCCATTGCCAAGTATTTGAACCAAGCGACCTCCTACGAAGCAGCGGTCCTCAAAGATACCGACCCAGAGAACCTACACCAAATGCGGGTGGGGCTACGACAATTACGCACCGCCCTCCAGGTGTTTGAGGTGGGGATTGTGCTGCCCAAGGCAGGGCGAGAACCCAGGGTGGCCAAGGTGGGGCGACGGCTCGGCCATCTGCGCGATTTAGACGTGATTGGCGATACCCTGCGTCACCAGTATTTACCCCATCTGCCGAAGGGGGAACAGGCGGATCTCCTGGCCGCGATGGATCACCTCACCCAGGCCCGCCACCACACCTTTAAGGAGGTGAAAAAGCTCCTGGCCAGCGAGCCCTACCAGGCCATGAAGCAGGGGCTTGGCGATTGGGTCAAACACCCCACCTATCAACCCTTGGGGTATGCTCCAGCGGTGGATGTGGTGCCAGACGTGGTACTGCCGCTGATCAGCGCCCTCTGGCTGCATCCCGGCTGGTGGGTGGGTGTCCAAGGGGCTGACCAAGGCCCATGGGTGGCTTCCCCCTTCAGTTCAGCCACCGTCGATGATCTAATTGCCAAGGAGAGCTATGCGCTGCACAGCCTGCGTAAGCAAATTAAACGAGTCCGCTACCAACTGCGGGTGGTGGCCCCTCTCTATGGCGATGCCCTGGAGGCGGATCTAGAACGGCTCAGCATCATGCAAGATATCCTCGGCACCTTCCAAGACAGCGTTGTGCTAGAGGAGTTTATCGCCCAGGCCACCCCCAAGGCCCGCCATCCCATGCCTTCCCTCAGAAAGCTTCTGGCCCACAATCGCCATCAAGCTTGGCAGCAATGGCAAACCTTCCAAACCCACTACCTAGACCGCCAGGTTCGCCAACACCTACGGCTGACCCTGCTACAGCCAGGACAACCACCGGAACCCGCCACAGATCCCGCGCTCCTAGCTGCGGGATAATCCCAATTCCCAGAGGCCATCGGCACCTTATTTTTTGCAGAACCCTTAGCCGACTGGATTAAAGATTGTTATACCCATTCCTCGGGCGGCTTCTATCAACTCTTTGTCGGCGCACACCAGCCGAAAACATTCTGGGGAGGGCAGGCTTTATAGAGCCTGGGTGGCTTCGGTACCTGGTTCTTGGTAATAACGCTTGACCCAGGCACTCGCATCCAGGTAATCAACCTTCACCGACGTTCCTCAATGAGCTGCTCGGAAGCCGTTGGGCCACTGGCTTTGATCGGTATTCTTCTAGGAAAAACCGTTAGGGTCTGGGATGGAATGTGGAAGGTTGGGTTTTCCCCTAACTGGGCCAAGACGGGAGCAACCTCCTGATGCCACTGGTTGATGATCTGTAGGAGTTTGCGACACTCAGCGTCGCTGAGGGTTTCGATGGTTTGATAAAGCGACTGTTTAGGCGTCATCATGCAGGGCGATAGGGTTGCTGGGCAAAGCGGGATTAGGGGCTGAAGGCATCGCAGGTTGCGCCGCTGAGGGTTTTGATGCTGCCCAGCAGGGTTTCGACGCGCACACACTGGCGAGAGGTGTTCCCTGGGGCGGTGATATCGAAAACAAAGGGCAGATTTCCACCGATGGGGAGCCCCTGGTAGTCGAAGGATAGGGTGGTGGCGGTGGTGTTTTTGGTACCATCGGCGGGGTTAAAGCTAAAGGTGGCCACTTGGATGCCGCCGCCGCCGAGGGGTTGGGCCGCGCCATTCACCCGCAGGACGGGTTGACCATCGACGTTGGCGGCTTCCACCGTGACGACGGCACGGCGTTGTTGGGCCTGTTGTTGGGCGGTGCGCAGGGTTTGCACGATGTCGCTACGCACGGCCCCCACCCGCTGGCGGTTCATGAAGCCGAGCCAGCCCGGTGCGGCAATGGCGGCCAGGATGCCCATGATGAGGATGACCACCAGCAGTTCTATCAGGGTGAACCCGGCGGTTGGTTTGGCTTTAGGAGGGATTAAAAATCGCATGATCAACACCGGATAACAACTCAAGTTGGGCGACGGATTGGCCCAGCGGGATCCTTCAGGCGGCTTAGCCACCGCTACGTTGTAACACACCCCGAATTTGGATTTCGGTGTTTAGGGTGGGTAAGCGGCTCCCTTCTCCTACGGGGCCAAAGGTGACGCTCCTGCTGCCGTCGTTTGGGTCCGCGCTGCCCCGTAGAAATAAATACAGGGTTTGGTTATCACTGGCCGTTGCGGTGGGGTTCGTGCAGGTAAAAAAGTTGTTGGCATCGACAATGCCATCGGCTGGGTTGGTATCGGGGGAGGGGGAGAGCCCCGTCGGACAGCCTACCCCAGCACTGGCATCATCATCAATGCTGTCGGTTAGCACAGCCGCAGTACCAGCGGTGGCGGTTGTACTGCTGGCACCGCCTGCTTTTTCCCAGGCGGCAAAGTTGCTGTTGGGAAGGGACGGATCAACGTAGCCTGTGGTGTAGGTCAGCTGGCTCAGGTCGGAAAAGGCCGTTAGCTCGTAGCGAATGATGCGATTGGGGCCAGACCAAATATCGCCCGCTGTATTGGGTCGCACAAAATACACTACCAAGTCATAGACGCTGCGGCGAAGTTTTAAGATGCCACAAAGTTCCCGCTGTTCTGGGGTGCCATAGGTCGTGCAGTCCGCGTTTAGGGCACCGATTTGGTCTTCAATGTCTCTTAGGTGCCAAAAGGCGAGGACGGCGGTGCTTTGGGGGGGGGCATTGGTGAGTTGGCTGACCACTGCCGTAGGGTTGGTATAGATAAAGACGGCTTCCCGCACTTCGCGGCTCATGTAGTCTAGGGCGCGGCGGGTGTCTTGCTGCACTTGGGTGAGGCGTTCTTCCCTGGCGTTTACCCCCAGCAGTTCCACCACCAGATACAGCAAGCTACCCATGATCAGGGTGCCCATAATCAGCGATACCAGCAGTTCGGTGAGGGTAAAGCCTTGCTGGCGAGAGGCCCGACGACGGCCCAAGAGCCAGCGGGTGAGGGGATGGGGAGACTGGGCAGCCATGGGGTATAGATTCCCTTTACGGATAGGGCAACGGGGTCAGACGAGTTTGGAGGATTCCCAGGGGGGAATCAGGGGGCCACGCAGGTTGGGGGTAGCGTTAGGTCAGTGGCAGCAGAGGGGCTAGTTTGTGTGCTATTGAAGTAGCGAATCAAGTCACACAGCGAGTCATCCTGATCGCCAACGGCGATGGTGGTGTAAAGGGCGGCGAGGGGGCGCTGGGAACGCTCGCCCGTGCCACTTGTGAGGCCAATGGAGGCGACATCGGTGGGCAGGTTTCCGGTGCCCGTCGCACTAATATCGTAGACTCTGACGCCCATGTTAAAGGCGATGGGGGTGCTGGCTGAGGCTGGGGTATAGCCCGCCGAACGAAACCGCTGCACCCGAAAGTCGTTTGTGCCATCGCCGTTGACATCTACGGGAACCGTGAAGGCGAAGTTGGTGGAGTTGGTGACGCTGAGGTTGGGGCCAAGTACGGAGGAAATATCCTCGTTTTCTTTCACGGCGCTGGAAGCGGTGCTGCCTATCGGGGGGAGGTTCGCGGTGGCGTAGACGCCCTGTTCTACCAGGCTGCGGGTTCGTTCGATTTCGGCCTGGGCGAGGCCAAGGGCTTGTTCGGCTTTTTGGCTATTTACCCGGCTGGCCACAGAAATCACCATCACCGGGGCAATGCTGCCCGCCACCAGGGCCACCATCACAATGGCCACCAGGCACTCAATCAGGGTGAGCCCTTGATCGGGGGCGCTGGGCGGGGCGGGAGATCGTTTGGGTGGGAGGAAGGGGTTCAGCATGGTGGTAGACGACCTCAGTGAGGGAAGGGGGGTTCCCTAGCGAGGGCTAGGGAAGGGAAAACCTAGGCCGGACATAGACCGCCCTGGATGGTGGCATCAAAGATCTTGTTGCCGCTTCCGTCTTCGGCGCAGCGCAGGAGTTGAACGTAGGGATCGTCGGCGGGGAGATCCCGGAAGTACTCGCTACGCAGGTTGCCCACGGAGGCAAAGCGTCGGGAGGCCGCTGCGGGGGGATAGTACAGCAAGGCTGGATCGTAGCCCCAACGCCGTAGCGAAGGGCTGTAGTAGCCCAAGCCCCGTGTTTGGGGGCCGTTTGCGGTTGTGCCGCTATCGTCGTCAGGGGTGGCACCAGGTTCCCAAGCATCATGCTCGAAGGGGCCGTTGGAGGCCGTCGAGAAGTTGAGCTGCAAGAAAGACCCATTAATGATCAGCGCCTGATTGGCCCAGCTCTGAATAGTGCGAGGGAAGTTTGGCAAGCCACCATAGCCCTGGTTGGTGCGGCTGGGCACCACTCCTCCAATCAGCACCGCATTCACCCGCACAGGGGCAGAGACCGCCTGGAGGTTCCGGCGTCGGTCATTATCGGTATCCGTCAGAATCCTCCAGACAAGGGTTGTAATCGCCTCAACCCGATTGCTACCAACCCAGGCGCTGCCGTTACGGTCAATCCACACTGGAGAGGCTGCGGCTGCGCTGGAGGAAGTGCCATCTTCGCGCCTCACATTCTGTGCCGTAGTCGGTCGGCTTTGGTTCATGTAGGAGGTGTTTGTTGCCACTGGCCCACCACTAGTAGGCCATGGCATGGTGAAAGTATCTTGAACCGAGCCGTCTAGAAAATCATTGGAGAGGATCGTGAAGGCATCGGATAGGATTTCCACGGGTCGCCAGGTATCTAAGGTTGGGCGCGCAAAATTCGTATCGAGGGTTTTCCGTCCTGGGCCAGTTGGGTCTAGTGGTGGTGGGCCATAAAACCTGACTTGACCAGTGCCTGGTGTGCCTGTTACCCACGCAGCATCACCAAGTTTCTCGGTGAACTCCTCAATTAATGTGGCTGTGGTGCCCGCTGTGCTGTGGAGGTTAAAGTCGCCCATGATGTAGACGCTGTTGTCGGTGACAAAGGTCATCCCCACCTTGCGGGTTTTGCCGTTGCTCATGTCGGATCCGTTGCGGAGACGGAAGCCATGGGGTCGGCGGTCTGGGTCGGCCACATAGTCTACGGGCTTGAGGCTAATGCCTGCTGCCGTGAGGGGAGGATCCTGGGGAGTGGTCACCTTCATGAGGCAGTTATCCAAGGTGATGTTGGCAATGTTGAGGCAGTTGTTATTTGTGTTACCGCTGATGAGTGCATTGGCGTTCTTCGGACGCACAATTTCGTCCTCCCGCACGGCATCTTCCCGGAAGGCGTAGACAATCCCTTCGCTAGAAAGGTTGCAGTCTACGGTGGCGCTGGGGATACACTGGGTATCTGGAATCCACTTTTCGACGGGGGTGACGCCAGGAACATTGGTCGAGGTTAAGACGGCCATATTTAGGTCGGCGACCCGAATGGCGAGTTGTTCTCGGCCATCAAAAAGGCCCTTGTCCAAAATAGCGACATCCGCCGCTGCCGTCACACTCACTGTGGTTCCATCAGATTGCCGAGCCGCCCGGTTGATTCGGAAGGGGGATGCATCAATGGTGGTGGTTGTGAGTAGGGATACATTGCTGGCTACAGGCAATACCCAATCGGTTAAATCAGCTTTGCGAGGCACCGCTGCAATCTCGCTAACCCCTTTCACGGGATCGGTACCCACCACTCGATAGGTGTAGGTACTAGCCGATGCTGGGGGGGTGGTTGCGTCTTGATCGGGGTTTACAGACTTCACATAGGCATTGGCTACGTATTCCTCCGTGGCAGGCTGAGCGTGAGTCCCTGTGCCGTTGTGATCGTGGTTAACGGTGGGGAACAAATAGTAGAGGGAAGGAAACCGAATGGGGTAAACCAAACTGTTCCGTTCGCTACAGCCAATCAAACCACCGATAGCTACCCGTGATTGACCGCCAGTACCACCCGCCACTAGCCCAGAGAAAATATTGGGATCGCAGCCTGTGGCGTAGACATAATTTCCACCACCTTGCCCTACAGGCTCAACCAAGCCAGTGCTATTATCCCAAGTCACAGCGTTCCCGGACGGATCAGCGTCATCAAAGGGCCGCTGGAGTACTCCTTTCTTAAAGCCAAAGTCGCGATCTCGGAGGATAAAATTGAGGCGATTAGCCACATCAGACAGAGCAATTAAATTAGTACTGTCGCCGGAACCTGTACTGACTAAACCGTCTGCACCTTCCATCACTTCCACCCACTCTTCAAAGGTGAATTGAGAGAAGAATTCGGCAGTATCACAGTTCGCTTGAAATCCTGGCTGATCCGTTCCTACAGGACACAGGTTATCTGCCGTAATCACAGTCGGAGTAGGATCATCAACCCAAGCCTGGTTTTTACCCACGCTAATTAACGCTTTTTCGATCTTTAAGTTGCCCCCCGTATTGTTAAAGGACGGGGCGTATCGCCCAGCATCCATGTAAGCCGCAATGCTGACTGCCTGACACATCTTTATGCCGCCTCCCAGGGGGGCAATTGACATCGTATGGACTGGATCCTAGAGAACCAGATGCGGTCATAGTACTGGTCTTCGGCGTTTTTAGAGGCAAAGCAGGGTTCAGGGTCAACGGTGAGCAGGGGGATGGGTTGGAGCAACGGACGCCCTTTGTTGACGGCACCCTTGAGCCAGCGGAGG
>NZ_JACJRS010000115.1 GCF_014697375.1 Phormidium sp. FACHB-1136 | reverse complement strand
CTCGAAAAAAAATTCTGGACGACCCTAGATATGGGGGTTGAATGGGGGGCGCAAACGGTAGGGGTAGCGTCCTGAATGCCTTGTTTATCAAGGGTTAAGGGCTGCTTGGGCTGGGTTAAGGTCGCTCTGTAATCTGTGCTACGGATTTTTTAGAGTCAATGCCGATGGATTCCTCCAGACTGCCTAGATGCGGGTGGTTCGTTATCGACGGGGCTGGCTGAGGCGGCTGGACATACAGCACCCATGCTGTGGGCATCGCGGACTAGGCCAATAGAGCAATAAAAAGGGCCGAGGAGACCTCGGCCCTGCAGGTGGATTGGACAATAATCGGTTAGAGATAGACCACGGTGACGCCTGTACCGCCGTCGGATTGGTCGGCAGCTTCGAGGCGCTGGACTTGGGGATGGCGGTGGAGGTAGTCGTGGACGCCGCGCTTGAGTTTTCCGGTGCCGTGGCCGTGGATAACCCAGAGGGCACCGCTGGCGTGGGCGATGGCTTCTTCCAGGACGGCTTCGGCTTCGGCAACGCGCATACCCCGCAGGTCGATGGTGTTGCGGCTGGTGCGAACGGCGGGGGCGGGTGGACCAGCCTGGGCGGCGGGAACGGTGTCCTGGGGTTTGGGCTTGGCGGGCACTTCGGCCTTTTCGCCCTGGAGAGATTCGATATCCGCAAGGCTGACGGTGGTTTTCATCAGGCCAAAGCGGACGGTGAGTTTGTGGTCATCGTCGGGGGCGGTGAGGACTTCGGCGGTTTGGCCCAGGCTGGGAATACGGATGCGGTCGCCGACCTGGGGTTTGAATCCCGGCTTGGGTTGCGTGGGTTTGGGCAGGCGGGTGGGTAGCTGGGCCTGGGCGATGGCATCAATGGCTTCTGTGGC
Organism: Phormidium sp. FACHB-1136; assembly: GCF_014697375.1. Taxonomy (GTDB): domain Bacteria; phylum Cyanobacteriota; class Cyanobacteriia; order Phormidesmidales; family Phormidesmidaceae; genus Nodosilinea. Next base: position 15,351 of record NZ_JACJRS010000115.1, on the reverse strand, counting down.
CCGTTGGGCATCTTGGGCGGTGGGGGTGCCCTGCTGGAGTTTGCGGATGACTTTGGCGATGTCGGCCTTGGCGGCGACGATGGCTTGCTGAATGGCGGTTTCTTGCTGGGCGCGAAGATCCCGTTCCCGTTCCCGCAGCATGTCGGCTTTGCGACGGACTTCGTTGTGTAGGGCTTCGGTTTGGGCGAGGAGGGCGGCGGCGGCCTGGGATTTTTCCTCCTGCTGTCGGCGCTGGGCCTCCAGTCCGGCAATCACTTGGTTCACGTCTTCTTGAACCCCAACGGCCATGTGGCTAGCAGCTTCTTCCACCACGGCGGAATTTAGTCCCAAGCGACGGGCGATGGAGAGGGCGTTGGATCGGCCCGGAATGCCCCACAGCAGGCGATAGGTGGGAGAGAGGCTGACATCATCGAATTCCACCGAGGCGTTTTCAAAGCGGGGGTCTTGGTATTTCAGGGCCTTGAGTTCGCCGTAGTGGGTGGTGGCCACGGTGAGGCGGGCGTGGTCGGCTAAATATTTCAGCAAGGCAATGGCGAGGGCGGTGCCTTCGGTGGGGTCGGTGCCTGCGCCCACTTCGTCTAGGAGGATGAGGGCGTTGGTGAGGGAGGGGGGAGTCGGGGGATGGTCTACGTTGGAATCGAAGGAATCGAGAACGTCCGGGGAATCTGGCGAGGGCAAAGACTCTGAATTTTGACCTTTGAGTTTTGAATTTTGAATTGTTGAACGATCCAGGGCATCCAAAATGCGGCCAATGCGTTTGATGTGGCCGGAGAAGGTGGAGAGGCTTTGTTCGATGGATTGTTCGTCGCCGATGTCTGCCAGGATTTGCTCGAACCAGGGCAGTTCGACGGGTTCGCGGGCGGGGACGAAGAGGCCGACTTTGGCCATCAGCACCGCTAGGCCCAGGGTTTTGAGGGTGACGGTTTTGCCGCCCGTGTTGGGGCCAGTGATGGCGATGACGCGCAGGTTGGGCTGCATTAGCAGGTCAATGGGTACCACGGCAGAACCCTGTTCGTGGCGCTGTTGCCAGACGAGGAGCGGGTGGCGCAGTTGGCGCAGGGTGGTGGGTTCACCGGGTTCGACAAAGCGGGGGGGATTGGCCTCTAGCCAGAGGGAATAGCGGGCGCGGGCGTAGGCCAAATCCAGCAGGGTGACGGTGGCGAGGAGGTGTTCGAGGTCGTCGTAGACTTCGGCCACCTGTTCCGAGAGCTGGCGCAGGACAACTTCGATTTCGGTGCGTTCTTGCCGCAAAAGCTGGCGCAGTTGGTTGCCCAGGTCAACGATGGCGTGGGGTTCTATATATAAGGTTGCGCCGCTAGCGGAGGCATCGTGGACTAGGCCGGGGATAGCGTCTTTTTGGGGGGCTTTGACGGGCAGCACAAAGCGATCCCCTCGCTGGGTAATCAGGGTTTCCTGTAATGCGCCAGACTGGCGCTGCATGATGCGCTGGAGCCGTTGCTGGATGTCGCTGCGGGTGGATTTGAGGCGGTCGCGAATGGCACTGAGTTTGCTGCTGGCGCGGTCGGTCACCTCGCCCCGGTCGTCGATGCAGTGGTGGATGTGCTGTTCCATTTCGGGATAGGTGCGAAGTTCGGCCACCATCTCCTGAAGGATGGGCAGGTCTTCCGAGGATTGGGCTTCAATGGCGCGACGTAGCTGACGGGCACCGTTGAGGGTGGTGGCGATGTCGAGCAGTTCTTCGCCGCTGAGCATTCCCTGGCGGTTGGCCCGTTCTAGGGGGGCGGTGATATCGCGAATGCCGCCAAAGCTGAGGCCCGTGGTGTGTTGATCCAGCCAGTAGACCTCGCGGGTTTGACTAAGTAGGGTTTCACTGTCGGCTTGGCTGGCCGGGATCGCTAGGCTTTGAGCCGCGAGGGCACCCAACTTGGTGGCGGCAAAGGTGGAGAGATGGTGACAAAGCCGAGGCCAGTCTAAAAGCTGAAGGGTTTCTTGTTGAATCAAGGCGGGGATGGCGTGATTAAGGGAATTAACATTAGCTCTGCATTTCTTAAAGTATAGGAAACTCCTGACTATCGGGGCGAAGATGGAAGGGTAGGGAGATTTGTGGTTCACCAACCAGACAGATTGGCGGAGAGATGCGTCTTTACCCAAAAGACTCCCCTACACTGAAGGCATAGCGTTTGGCGTCCCCTCAAATCGGTTTGTCGCTGTGATGATATGCTGCCTTAACCCAAATTGTCCTCAGCCCAACCATGCGACGTTAGCCCGGACTTGCCCTAGCTGTGGAAGCCCGTTAATGCCTAGACTGAGGGGACGGTATCGGCCTCTGAAGTTGATTGGTCGGGGCGGGTTTGGCCGTACCTATTTTGCGCTGGACACGGATCGGCTGAATCACCGCTGCGTCATTAAACAATTTGCCCCCCAAAAACAGGGCACGAAGTCGTTTCTGAAGGCGGTGCAACTCTTTGAGCAGGAGGCAGTACGGCTGAATGAGTTGGGGGAACATCCCCAAATTCCGAATCTGCTGGCCTACTTTGAACAGGATAAGTACCTCTATCTGGTGCAGCAAATGGTGGCGGGCCGTACGCTGTTTCAGGAAGTAGCCACCAAGGGGCCATACGGAGAGGAGGAGATCCGCAATCTCCTAGAAGATTTACTGCCTGTGCTGCACTTTATCCATCACCGAGGGGTAATCCATCGCGATATCACGCCCTCTAACATTATGCGACGTAAGGCGGACGGGGTACCGATTTTGATTGACTTCGGCGTGGCCAAGCAGTTTAGCGAAGCTGTGATGTATGAACCGGGTACTCGGATTGGCACCGAGGGCTATGCTCCGATGGAACAGTTACGCAGTGGCCAAGCCTACCCATCCAGCGATCTGTATAGCTTAGGCGTCACCTGTTTGTATTTGCTCACGGGGTGCAGACCTGAGGATTTGTACAATCCGCTAGAAGGGCGTTGGGTATGGCAAGAGCGACTTCAGCAGATGGGGCGCACCATCAACCCTGGGCTGGCAGACATTCTCAGCAGCATGACCAAAGATTTGGTGAGCGAACGCTACCAGAGCGCTCAGGATGTGATCAGTGATTTGCAACGTCTGCCCAAGTTATCTGGTGCGGTGCCCGGTTGGAGCGCCTCATCGGGGGCTGACAGCCTTTTTTCGGGCCTGCAACAGCGCCCCGTGAGCGGGCCAGGGGAAAGCGCGGGATTATCGTTGCCCATTACAGCCCTGCCCCCTCTGTCAGGATTGCCCCCAGCGAGGTCCACCCCGCCCGCTGCCCCACCCCATCCCGCTGCCCCGCCGCCCATTCCAGGGCCATCCTCACCGCCGCTTCCGCCCCAGTTCCGGTCTCCATCCCAACCACCGACTCCGGCTCCCGCTGGCCCTGGTTGGCACGAGGTCAAACGCTTTACCGAGCATCAATCCTGGGTGGTCACGGTGACCTTTAACCCGAAACTGCCCCTGATCGTTAGCGGTAGCCTAGACGATACGGTGAGAGTGTGGAACTGGCAAACGGGGCAGGCGCTTTACAGGTTGTCGGCCCATGACCGGGGGGTAAACTGCATTGCGGTGGGCAGCGGTGGACAGGTGCTCGCCAGTTGCAGCGATGACGCCACCATTAAGGTGTGGAACCTGAGTGATCGCACCCTGCTTCATCTTCTCAAGGGCCATCTGCGCGATGTCACCTCCGTAGCCATTGGCGTACAGGGGTTTCTCCTGGCCAGCGGTAGCGAAGATCGCACCATCCGGCTGTGGACATTAGATCGGGGAAATTTAGTCAAAACCTTAGTGGGATCGGCGGGGATGATCAAATCCGTGGCTTGGGCCATGGACGACAGCCTGCTGATCAGCGGTGGACTAGACAATACGGTGCGGATCTGGAACCCGCAAACAGCAGTCAACAGCCATACCCTCAGTGGTCATACCAACACCGTCAACCAAGTGGCCGTAAGCCCCGATAATCAATGGATCGCCAGCGCCAGCAAAGACCGTACGGTGAGGCTCTGGCACCTCCCTAGCGGTGATAAGGGGCCAATCCTCCAGGGCCATACCCAGGAGGTGAACACCGTCGCCTTTTTCCCAGACAACCAGCGGCTGGTGAGCGGCAGCAGCGATGGCACCCTGCGAATTTGGCGCATGGACGGCACCCTACAGCAAACCATCCATGCCCACACCAACCCGATTCACAGCGTGGCGGTGCATAGTGGCAAACGGATCGCCAGTGCCAGTTCCGACAAAACTATCAAACTTTGGCAGTGGTTTCGATGAGGACAAGCCAGAGGAACCCCAAGGTTTGATGAGATCCATGGTTCAACGCTGCGCCGTAGTGGGCAAGGCCAACTGCCCCGATGGGGTCAACCCCGTGACTGTGAGCGTGTATTCGATGAAACTGCCGCCATCGCCACTCCAGCCGAGGAGTTGACCATCGGGGCTGAGTTGGGGGCTGTTGCCGTAGGTGGTGGCGACAATATAGTACAGGCCGCTGCTGGGCAAAAGAATGCTGTCTAGGCGAGACTGCAAACCATTGAAATCGTCGTTGCTGGCCAATAGATAGCCCTGGCTATCAAATAAATAGAGTTGCGAATCGTCGTCGGTGTAGCGCAGTCCCGGCAAAATGCGGGTGACATTGAGATTCACCGTGACTCGATCCCCCTGTCCTCCGACAAAGGTAAACACTTCAACCCCAGCGCTGACGGCCCCGGCAATCACGCCCGACCCACGGGGCGTACCCACCAGCAAGGCCGGAGAAAGAGCGGGAATGTCCGTGGGCTGTGGTTCTGACAATCCGGCCCGACGGGCACCATTGATCTGTTGAGCCAGTTGGTCGGGGGTGAGGTCGGGGATGCCGAAGAACCGCAGCAGGGCACGATCTAGCTGGAGGGGTAGGCTGGGGGTGGGCACCGTTTCGAGGTACTGGGCTAGGTGGGCCTCACAACCGGGGATGCCCTGAATTTCCAGGCGTTCTTCCTCATAGCGCTGCAATGCGTGGCGAAAGTCCACCAAAGCCTGCCGATCCTGGGCCGACAGGCTGGGGGAGGCCATCATGGCACTGGCCCGATCCACAGCGGTGGCCCAATCGTTGAGACACACCGCCGTTTTCATCTGTCGTTGCAGGGTGGCGAGGGGCACGGTGGCTACAGCGGCAGATCCCCAGACGCCCCCCCAACTTAGCAACAGGGCCGACAGACTAAGCCAAACGTGCCGGGTCATAGACTCCTCCGTTTCCACCAGGGCCGTAAAGTGCCAGGGCTAGAAAACGCAACCTAGCCTCAGCAGTGGGCTACCTCTAGGGTACCCACTTTCCCTGATCCTGCTTCATCCCTAGCGCCCTGCACCAATTCCCTCATCACCTCAGCCACGGATACCAGGTGATCCCCTTGGCCGACGTGGCTACCGGAAAACACGAGGCCGTTCTCCACATCGCCCCGACAGGCCCGATCTAGGGCACGGAGGATGCAGTAGGTTTCCCGTTTGTCGCGGAATTTGCAGACATGCAAACAGTTGGCGAAGCACTGGTTTTTCGCTTCTGGCAGTTCCCCAGCGATGACCCGATCCACAAAGGGGGTGCGGAGGGCGCGTCCGGGCAGACCCACGGGGCTGGGCACCAGCACGACGTCTTCCGGGGAGGCCTTGAGGTGAAATTCCTTGTAACGGGGGTCGGCGTCGCATTCCTCGGTGGCAATGAACCGGGTGCCAATTTGTACACCGCTAGCGCCCAAGGCGAGGGCTTTTACCAGGGTTTCATGGCTGTAGATGCCCCCGGCAGCAATCACGGGAATTGGACTGTCGTAGGTGTCGGTTAGGTATTTCACCAGGGCCGGAATCACCGCTTCGGGGCTGATGGCGGGATCACCCAATTCCTCGGCCTTGGCCCCCAGGTGGCCCCCGGCAGATTGGGGATTTTCGACCACAAAGGCATCGGGTAGACGGTTAAAGTTGCGCTGCCACTTTTTGCACACGACCTGGGCGGCCCGCACGCTGGAGATAATTGGCACCAGGGCCACATCGGGGCGATGGGCGGTGAGACCGGGCAGACCCAGGGGCAGTCCGGCTCCGGAGATAATCAGGTTGGCCCCATGGTCGGCGGCGGTGGGGGCGAGGGTTTCGTAATCCCGTGCAGCCACCATAATGTTGACGCCGATCACCCCGTTGGGGCTGAGGGCACGGGCCTTTTTGAGTTCGTCAATGAGGGCCAGACGATTAGCCTCAAAAAACTGTTCTTGGCGCTTTTTCGGGCTTTTCTCGTCAATATCAAAGTAGGGAGAGTTCATTCCTAGCCCCACCGCCGAAATAATGCCAATTCCACCAGCATTGGCCACCGCCGCTGCCAGATTGGCACCGGAAATACGAATCCCCATACCGCCTTGAATGATGGGGTAGGGCACAGTATGGATACCGAGGGTGAGCGGGGGTAGAGCAGTCATAGACAATCGCAACCTCACAAGACCGATAGGAACGTTGGGAACGGGAGACAGAAGGCTAGAAAAAAGGGCACAAATCAATGTGCCCTGCGTAACCACGGAATGGGACTGACCGGAGGAGGGAGTATGCACATCTCCAAAGTCAATCAACTTTGTATAACTATTAAGCGATAAATTGATAAAAAGCAAGCCCCTGATCCCATGAACTACTGCTTATACGCATCTTGACTTCCTCGGTTGCAGTCTGGGAGATCCCCCTAAATCCCCCTTAGAAAGGGGGACTTTGAATCCGATTCCCCCCTTTTTAAGGGGGGTTAGGGGGGATCAACCTCGGTACGAGGCAAGATAGAGGCTCATGTATAAGCGGCGAGATCCCATGGGGAAGTTACGTTTTTGGTAACCGTCCCGAATTGGGCGAAAATTTTGCGTAGGTTAGGGTCATAGAGCAGGGAGACCCCGACCATGAAATACCCACTCAGTCTTTGGTTAACCCTTGGTACCGTGACCGCCACCTTGGCCCTGTCGGCGGCCAGTTTGCAAGCCATTGAACCGGGTGTGCCCCTGCCCGAAACGCCCCCCGCCGAGGCCGCGCCTCCGTCCACCAGTCCCTCTAATCCGACGATTCCTCCAATGCCCCGACCACCGATGGATCCCTACGGCCAAGTGATTGAGCGCACCAAGGCGATGGTGTCTGATCCCGTGGCCCAACGGCTGGCGGCGGCCCTAGATCTCAACATTCTTAACATCACCTGGGAGGATACGGGCCGCTTCTACGGCTCGGCGGTTGGCCCCAACATCAGCGATATGACCATTCAGGTGCAGCACCGGGATCCGCGCACTGGCGAGTATCAGCTTCACCTCATGCCCGTCATTCGCCATCCCAACTTTTCCGATGTCACCGCCGACATCCCCCTAGAAAATTTCTTTGTGCGGGTGGGCAACGAGGACGGCCAAGCCCTGCGACGGGTGGCTCTCTCCGAAGTGCTCGGCAACCTGCGCGACTACCTGCACGAGCCGGATTCCTGGGAAGGGCGGCTGAATTCCCTGCTGGCCCAGCGGGATAGCCATGTGTTGGTCAGTGCCCAGGCGGCGTTTCTGCCCATTCCCCAAGAGGGCAGCGCCACCTTTAACCCGGTGCTGTTCAACTACCAGTCCTACCCCGGCGATCCGGCGGTGCTCACCATCTTGGCCACACGGGAGGGCACCAGCATCACCGTCATCGACAACCAGCGGGACACCGTGGATGCAGGGCCAGTGTGGGGGCAGCGCTTGTTCTTCAACCGCAACGGCGAACGGGCCAGTTTTACGGGCCAGCGATTGACCGACTTTGCAGCCCAGGCCCAAGCCTCCGGTCAGCGCGACCCCGACCTGGAGGCGGGCGGCGAAGGAATGAACCTGGTGCTGCTGATTCAGGTCCCCCTCAAGCAACGGGAACCGATGAATCAATTTGGTGGTGGCGGTATCATGAACAGCCTCTCCATGGCGGCACCCCCTGCTCCCAGTATGGAATCCAGCCGTGGTAGCAGCGATGTGGAGGCAGCGGTGATTGGCCATGGCCCTGTGGAAGGCCCCTTCACCGAAATTGACGGCCTGCCCATCGAGCGCGATCCGGATTACCCGATTCGGGTGACGGTGCAGTTCTACAAAGCCACCAGCAACGGCGTGGTTTCCGATGCCGACATGGCCGAAATTCGTGAACAGATTGATCGCGTTTACGCCGAAGCCGACTATGTGGGTAGCCTGGTGGTGGATGGCCCCAGCGACCGCCCCACAGAACACGATGGCCCCCACCAAGAACCCTCCGACTGGTGGCGACGTTTCTGGGAATACCAACGCCGCTGGTTACGTTAGGAGCGTGCCGCTCAAGACAGGACGCTAGAGCCTTTGTCGTCCCTTGTCCGTAGCAGCTAGGCAGCTAAGGTGGCTATACTTTTGCCCACGGTATGAGATGGACCGGAAAGCACTACGGAGACAATTCTCCGTGCTTACTCCTGGGCACGATGGAATCGAGGCAATTGCTTCCGTAGAAGCTCCGATTGTTTTTCCAGGTGTCTACCCCAAAATGAGGCAACATAGCCGCAGCACGGAGCTTTTTCTATGGATCTTAACCGAGCCTATAGCTTAGGGGCCTTGGTCAGTATTACCACCCTTGCTAGCTTGACTCAACCGGCCCAAGCCATTTCTTTTATCCTGGGCAACGAAGGTGCCACCCAGGCTTCCATGAAAGGTATCGCTGGATTTAATGGCGAAACCAACCAAGGAGCCTACTCTATTTACGCTTGGGATGAGGGCTTTAATACGGTGAATTTCAACAATGGTAGTTTTACCGTTGTTGATTCCAATAATCAAACCGTGGCCAACCCAGGCATTCAGTATTCCTACGTTGGTACTAATACGAATAACGCTAGGATTATCAAAGATCAATGGGCTCCCACCTTTTCATCTCCACGGGATAACACATCTTCCTATTTGACAGCCTTTAAAGGGACAAACGTACAAATTGATTTGGAGGCTACCCATAACTACTTTGGCATCAACTGGGGCTCAGCCCATGATGGCAATGAATTTTCCTTCTATAACGGTGATTCACTGATTCAGCGCTTTGTCTACTACAACGACAACCGCACTTTTGCAGCATCTGAAAAAACAACCAACGTAGCCTCAGCTCTCAAGACCTATGGAACCATCGGGAATGGAAATGAGTACAATGCCTACTTTAACTTTTTCGCAGATTCCAGTTCTGACCTATTCAATAGAATCGTAATCTCCCAAATGGGTGGTGGCGGGTTCGAGACCGACAATCACACCTTTAAGGCAGGTACTACGGGATTCAACGAACCCGAGTCAGTACCTGAACCGGGTATGGTTTTGAGCCTCCTGGTAGTAGGGGGTGCCTTAGTAGCGAAGCGGCAATGGAAGCCTGGAGAACAAGCGAACCGTTAGGTTTCAGTAGGTTCTGCCTCGGTGCGCCGTTTCCCCCAATAACCCATGGAAAGCCGGGTTTCTGCACAAGAAATCCGGCTTTTTGATGGCCATCTAAAGTGATCTAGAGGGTTGGCTCCGCTCCCTGAAGCATTGCTGGACTGGGTAGGAAGCGGTCGGCCTGAATCGCCAGTTCCAACTTATGGGGTATGGCCTGCGAGTATGGAGCTTGGTGGGGCTAACTTCGGGAGAGCACCTCCTTCTGCTGACATCCTCGCTACCACTCCTAGTTATTATGGGGAGAACCGCACCAGAGCAGCAGTAGGAGTTAGGGACGTGGAGTCCAGATATACCCCCGGCGAGATTGAGCAGAAGTGGCAGCAGGTTTGGGCCGAGCAGCGGCTAGATCAGGCGTCAGACGATGCCAGCAAGCCCAAGTTCTATGCCCTGTCGATGTTTCCCTATCCGTCGGGCAATCTGCACATGGGCCACGTGCGCAACTACACCATCACCGACGTGGTGGCGCGGGTGCGGCGAATGCAGGGCTATCGGGTGCTGCACCCCATGGGCTGGGATGCCTTTGGCCTGCCTGCGGAAAATGCGGCAATTGATCGGGGCATTCATCCAGCCCAGTGGACGTACCAAAATATTGACCAAATGCGGGCGCAGCTCCAGGAATTGGGCCTCTCCTACGACTGGGAGCGGGAGGTAGCTACCTGTGCGCCGGATTACTACCGCTGGACGCAGTGGATTTTCATCCAGATGCTCCAGATGGGTCTCGCCTACCAAAAAGAGGCGGCGGTGAACTGGGATCCCATTGACCAAACGGTGCTGGCCAACGAGCAGGTGGATAGCGAAGGTCGCTCCTGGCGTTCCGGTGCTTTGGTGGAGAAAAAGCTGCTGCGCCAGTGGTTCCTCAAAATTACCGACTACGCCGAAGAACTGCTGCAAGACCTGGATAAACTCCCCGGCTGGCCGGAGCGGGTGCGGACGATGCAGGCCAACTGGATTGGCAAATCCACCGGGGCGCGGGTCGTGTTCACCACCGAGGGCGGCGACGAACTGCCCGTCTTCACCACCCGACCCGATACCCTGTGGGGGGCCACCTTTATGGTGCTGTCGCCAGAGCATCCCCTGGTGGAAAAGCTGACCGCACCGGATCGGGTCGCCACAGTGGAGGACTACCGCAAGGAAGCCGCCGCCAAGAGCGAGATCGACCGCACCGCCGAAGACCGCGAAAAAACCGGGGTGTGGACTGGCAGCTATGCCGTGAACCCCGTCAACAGCGCGAAAATTCCCATCTGGATTGCCGACTATGTGCTGATGGGCTACGGCACCGGGGCGATTATGGCCGTGCCCGCCCACGACCAGCGCGACTTTGCCTTTGCCCGCAAGTTTGCCCTGCCCGTAAAGGTGGTCGTCCAACCGGAAGGGGAAACCCTGGATGGCGACACCCTCACCGAAGCATGGCCCGGAGACGGGGTAATGGTGAACTCTGGCCCCTTGGATGGCACCCCCGCCGGAAAAGGCGAAGGCCAAAGCGTGGCGGCGGCGATTGCGTGGCTGGAGGCCAACGGCAAGGGTAACGGCGAAGCCAACTATCGCCTACGAGACTGGCTGATTTCTCGCCAGCGCTACTGGGGCGTGCCGATTCCGGTAGTGCATTGCCCCTCCTGCGGCATTGTGCCCGTGCCCGATGATCAACTGCCCGTCACTCTGCCGGAGGATGTGGAGTTTTCTGGTCGGGGTGCTTCGCCCCTGGCCCAGCTAGAGCACTGGGTGAACGTGCCCTGCCCCTCCTGTGGAGAACCCGCCAAGCGCGAAACCGACACCATGGACACCTTCATCGACTCGTCCTGGTACTTTTTGCGCTACACCGATGCCCAAAACACCGATCAAGCCTTCGACGCCGACAAGGTCAATGGCTGGATGCCCGTGGATCAGTACGTAGGCGGCATTGAACACGCCATTCTGCACCTGCTCTATTCGCGATTTTTGACCAAAGTACTGCGTGATCGCGGCCTGCTGAACTTCGATGAACCCTTCCAGCGGTTGCTGACCCAGGGCATGGTGCAAAACCTCACCTACAAAAACCCCAAAACCGGGAAGTACGTCCCTAGCGACCAAGTGGCCGACCCTGCCAACCCCGTCGATCCGTCCACGGGTGATGCACTGGAGGTCTTCTACGAGAAGATGTCCAAATCCAAGTACAACGGTGTGGATCCCAAAGCCGTCCTCGCCAAGTATGGGGCCGATACGGCGCGGATGTTCATCCTGTTCAAAGCGCCCCCAGAGAAGGATCTGGAGTGGGACGATGCCGACGTGGAAGGGCAATACCGCTTCCTCAACCGCGTTTGGCGACTGGTGACGGAATATATTGCCGCTCATCCAGATTCCCCCGTACGGGCGCACAGCAGTGCGCCCCAACCTGCGCCCCAAGGGGATCTCTCTAAGGATGAGAAAACCCTGCGTCGCGCCATCCACAGCGCCATTAAGGACATCACGGAAGACATCGATGGCGACTACCAGTTTAATACCGCCGTTTCCGAGCTGATGAAGCTCAACAATGCCCTCAGCGATGCCCCCTGCAAAGACTCCCCCGTCTATGCCGAGGGTGTACGTGCCCTGGTGCTGCTGTTAGCTCCCTTTGCCCCCCACATCGCCGATGAACTGTGGCATCAGTTGGGCCATGCGGATTCCGTCCACCTCGCCCCCTGGCCCAGCTTCGACCCGGCGGCCCTGGTATCGGACGAAATTACCCTGGTGATTCAGGTGATGGGCAAAACTCGCGGCACCCTAGAAGTTCCGGCGGATTCTGACAAAGCGGCGCTGGAACAGTACGCCCGTGAGTCGGAAATTGCCCAGCGTTATCTGGAAGGCAAGGAGATCAAAAAGGTGATCGTCGTACCTGGAAAGCTAGTGAACTTTGTGGTGGCGGGCTAACCAAAACCCAGATTGCCATGACACAATCAGCAACGTTCCTGGACAATTGCGGCTAACCTGGGCAAGCTAGAGCTACGGAGTTTTTAGCCCCCAGGAGAGAGCCATGATGAGCCAGCGTCCTCCCAGCAAAATTCATCCTAAGGTGAGCACCCTGCCCCGCCAGCGCACCGAGGCCGCCCACTACCTCGACCTGTACAAGCTGACGGTGGAGAAAAAGCGCATCCAGCAGGAGCTAGAAAACCTAGAGCAACGGCGGGCACGGCTCTACTCTCGCCTTGCGGAAATTGACCAAGAAGCGGATCGCCTAAACGGCCTAGCAGGAACAATTCGGATCCAGGATAGCCAACGCTTTGGCGTAAATAGCGCTAATCCAGCCGCCACCGCGACACCCAGCAGCAACGTCTTTGTTCCCGAACGGCCCAGCAGCACCCAGGGCGACTTTAACACCGTGCTGCTGGAATATTAGGTCATCAGCGCAACTTCAGGGGCGTTATTGTCTAACCACTGTTGCCCCTAGTCGCAGAGGTTTAATACCCGTGAACGACATCATCCTGCATCCAGGCATTGGGCCATGATTACCCTTGCTGTTCCTCCCAGCATCTCAATTTCTGACGAGCAATTTACCGAAATCTGTCAACACAACCGCGATCTACGGTTCGAGCGCACGGCCCAAGGAGATGTGATCATCATGGCACCGACCGGGGGCGAAACGGGCCGAGCCAACGTTGAGATCGCCGCCGACCTTGTGCTGTGGAATCGCCGCGCCCAACTCGGCGTCGTGTTCGACTCCTCCACCGGATTTAAGTTGCCGGACGGTAGCACCCGCTCCCCCGATGTGGCCTGGGTGCGTTTAGAACGATGGCAAGCGCTGAGTCCGGATCAACGGCGGCGATTTTTACCCCTTTGTCCCGATTTTGTGGTCGAATTGAAATCGCCATCGGACGATCTTGCCGATCTGCAAACCAAAATGCAGGTTTATTTAGATAACGGCGTGCAACTGGGTTGGCTAATCAACCCTGATCTGCAACTGGTAGAAATCTATCGGGCCAATTGCCCCGTTGAGGTGCTGCACCAGCCTCAATCGCTATCGGACGAGGAACGTCTGCCTGGATTTTGCCTCAACGTGTCGGAGATTTTTGGGGATTCCAGTCCTTAGAGCACCCAGATCACTCTTACCGCCCAGTCAACCAAGATTGAGAAGAAGCGCGAGTATGCGTTTGCTCTGGAGGTTAAACGGGATGATTGCCCCAGATCAACCAGAGTTATGATGGACTCAAAGCGTCAACCTCTGGCCATGGTGGAGATAACCTCGGTGCGTGAAGAGAGTCCTAAGTTATCGGCCAAGGAGAGGCTATGTCTAATCAAAACCATCAACGCACTGCCGCCTACTCAGTTTGATGAGCTAGTCTTTGCTCTCAATCCACCCAAGGGAGTTATATCCCCCAACAACTCACCCCAGGGGCAGCGGAGCAAAGAGTTGCTGGATTGGCTGGAAGGCTCCAGTGGCCCTGGCCTCACCGCAGCCGATGAGGTGCTACAGGTTCTTATACCCCACGTTACCAAGACAGCGCCTCAGCCTCTAGCCTTCGTCATCAGCGGTAAGATCAGCCCCTCAACTGCCACCGAACTCCAGGCATTTGTCGAGCTACTTAGGAAAAAGACTGGGGACAATTCCATCGACATCGCATTTTTCGAGGAGGGAAGCATCAAAGTCATTTTGAACGGCTTACCAGAAGGGCTAGCCCAGCTACAGGAGATGGTTGAATCTGGGGAGATAGAGCAACTAGGCGTCTTTCCAGTTACAGCCGTAACCGCAGTTGATAGCAACAGCCAAGATGCTCGTAAGGCTCGCCTCATTCAGGTATTGAGGCTCCGGGGACAGTTGTTAACCCTGAAAGCTGCTGATTCAATTAGAGATCTTGCCCGCTATTTCGATCTCGCCCGCCGCCTTGCTCACTACATCGCCCACTACCTTGATATGAACGGTAATGATCGAAGTCATATTATCTCCCTTACCAAGCTTCTTGCTAATTATATTGATAGAGCCATCCAGCTAGACTACATCCCTGTTCTCTCTACTCAACAATCTGCACATCTATCCCAGCAATCTCTTGTTATGGATCTTGCTGAAGGCAACCTCAGCGCTGGCTTTTATCACACCATCACCAATGACCTCGATAGATTCCGTAACAATATCCTTTACATGGCTCGTGACATCAGCAGTTACGCCTCCAATCTTGATATGGAAAAAGCTGACCTTCGCGGAGCCAATCTCACAGATATCAATTTGACAGGATTTGATTTAACAGGGGCAGACCTTACCTACACTGACGTAACAAGAACCATTTTTGGAGGCAATCCAGGACTCACAGAAGCCGATAAGCGAGACTTACAGCGTCGGGGAGCTATTATTCAAGACCCTCCGAGTTCAGACGTTCCCGTGATGGCACATCGCTAGCCAGGTCACCCCGGATTTTGCCTCAACGTATCGAAGCTTTTAAGGATCCCAATCTTTAGAGAATCCAAATCATCCTCACCACCCACTCAACGGCGCGATTCTAACCAACCAAGAGATCTCAAGAGTTTTGAACAGCCCTCAACTCTGGAAAATCCTGAGCTTTGATTAAGAGACAGGCCGCTACAATAGAGCCATGAAAGCTGTTTTATTGCTGCTCATTCAAGGCTATCGGCGGTTCATTTCGCCACTGTTTCCGCCCACCTGTCGGTTCACGCCTACCTGTTCGCAGTATGCCTTTACAGCCATTGAACGCTTTGGGCCACTGAAGGGAACCTGGCTGGCGGTGCGGCGCATCACCCGCTGCCATCCCTTTCATCCCGGTGGCTACGATCCGGTGCCGTCGGTTGAGACATGTCACCATCATACATCAGACTCATAGATCAAGAGTACTACATCTCGGTTTTAGATTCTATTGCAGCCCGGAGACTGATTAGGACAGAATAGGGATGTTGTTTCCGCCCCTGAACCCCGATGCCTGCCCCCTACAGTGTGGATTTAAGAGTAAAGGCCGTTGCCGCAGTTGACCGAGGTGAGCGCAAGAGCCACGTCGCTCGTGTCTTGCAGATCAGTCGCAATACGTT
>NZ_JACJRS010000114.1 GCF_014697375.1 Phormidium sp. FACHB-1136 | reverse complement strand
TTGAAGACTTTGAGCAGGATGGCCCTAAGATTCTTATCATTTTAGACAATGCAAGTATTCATAAAAAGGCAGAGATTCTAGAGAAGATAGCGAAGGAGATGCCCAACATTGTTTTAGAATTTCTGCCACCCTACAGTCCGGACTATAATTTAATCGAGTTAGTTTGGCACTCTGCAAAGGAATTCATTGCCAATCGTCTATTTGAGTCGATTGAGGATCTAGAAGCGCTTGTTCATAACCTGTTGAACGAAGGGCAGCTTGTCATCAACTGGGATCGCAAGATCAAAAACAAAGGAAACACAATCAATGCAATTTAAATGCATATCAGCTTATGAAGATGGTTAATAGGTAACCAAGTTGTCATGGAGACCACGGTGAGTCATACCTACGTTGCTGACTCAAGGGATGAATCGGCCATTGAGCCCTTGAGTCAGCCCTTGTAAGTCTTGCAACTCCGTTCAAGATCTCGCAAAATCAGGCTATACCCATCAGCACCACCAGGAGTCCGTGGATGATGGGTAGCCAGGGAGGTTCCTCAGCCTACAGGACGCAGAGGATGTCAATCACGGCAAGTCTCGACCTTATATCGAAGGCTGAATGCCCTGGGAGCTAGGTATGATAACAATGGAGAACTCCCTTTCCAGCAGCCATGAAACTTTCCAGCAAGAACCTTGATACTCGCCTTGATCAGGTCTACGACGCCATTGTGGTCGGGGGTGGTATGGGGGGGCTTTCCGCCGCTATCTATCTGGCCCGCTATGGCCTTACTTGCCTGGTGGTGGAGAAGGGCAAGGGGCGCTCGGTGTGGATGCAGGATTTGCGCAATTTCATCGGCTTTGACCCCACCACCCCCGGTCGCGACATCCTTAGCCATGGGGCCAAGCAGGCGGTGGAATGGGGGGCGGACTATCTGCGGGGCTATGTAGAAGCCGTCACCGACGAAGGCGACACCCTGGCTGTGAAGGTAAAAGTGGGCAAAAAAGATAGCCTCTACCCCGTCTTTCGCACCCGGTATTTGATTGCCGCCTCTGGGGTGATCGACGTGTTGCCCAAGCTAGACGACATGCAAAACGTCTACGATTTTGCCGGGTACACCCTCCACGTCTGTATGATTTGCGATGGCCACGACATGCGCGATCAAAAGTCGGTGCTGATTGCCGGATCGGAGGGCCAAATTAACGCCGCCTTTGTGTTGAACTGGTTTACGCCCTACATTTCCGTCCTCACCCACGGCCTGTTTGAGGTCAGCGACGGGATGAAGCAAAAGCTGGCGGATCATGGCTATCCTCTCTACGAGTCGCCCATTGTGCGCTTCCACGGCCACAAACACCAGCTCAGCGGCGTGGAACTGGCCGATGGCACCCTGGTCGAAGCCACCACGGGGCTAGTCAGCATGGGGTCGATCTACCACAACCACTATCTCAAAGACATTGCGGGCCTAGAGTGGGACGGTGAAAACCTCATCACCAACACCATGGCCCAAACCAGCCACGAACGCATTTTCGCCCTAGGCGACCTGAAGCAGGGCTTGAACCAAGTCTCCATTGCCATCGCCGATGGCACCCTCGCCGCCACCCAAATTTGGCGCAACATCCGTCGGGCCAGCCCACCGCGCAAGTGGGAGGAGCAGATCGCTCATCTGTCGGCTTAGGACATCGTTTGCCCCACCCCTGCTTGACTCCTTCCCGGCTGATCTGGGATCACGTCTCAGCCCAGTCTTCCTTGGGGCGGCGCTAGGCTAAAATTGACAGCTATGAATAGCGAACTTGACTACTCCCTTCCTCCGGCGGTGCGCCGCATCGCCACGGCCTTTCGGCTCACGGGTTGGATCAGCTTTTGGATTCAGGTGGTGCTGGCGGTGGTGTCTAGCCTGGTGCTGCTGTTTGCCCTGGTTAGCATTGGGGCGCGTACAGCGGCGGGTGGGGCCAATGCGGGCACTGGGGTCGGCGTTTTATTGGCACTGTTTGGCTTAATCGCTGTTTACTTCAGCATTTATTGGGCCTTTCGCTATGTTCTGCTGGGGCGTCGTCTACGCAGCCGCGATGCCAGCAAACGCCCTAGCCCCAAAGATGCCGTCCAACTCCTGCGCATCGGCATTTTGATCAGCATGGTGGGAATGCTGCTGACCCTATTTGGTGGCCAAGCATTGATTGGGTCGCTGTTGGGGAAGGCGCTGCTGCAACCCCAGGGCAGCACGGTTTTCATCCCTGGCAACATCAATCAATATGTAGAAGCCTTCGATATTTTTATCGTCCAGGCCAATACCAACACCCTGCTGGCCCACTTTGTTTCCCTCTCGGCGACTCTTTGGCTGCTGCGAACCGTCAACCGGGCCTAACCCCTCGTTG
This sequence comes from Phormidium sp. FACHB-1136, assembly GCF_014697375.1. Lineage (GTDB taxonomy): Bacteria > Cyanobacteriota > Cyanobacteriia > Phormidesmidales > Phormidesmidaceae > Nodosilinea. Next base: position 14,147 of record NZ_JACJRS010000114.1, on the reverse strand, counting down.
GAGCCTTGCTTGGCGAAGGCATCCTACGGGATCTGGCGATGTATCCGTTATCCTAGGCTGGGTTGAGGGCAGAATTGAAGGTCAGAAATCGGTAAGATAGGGGCGCAGGTTGTGAGGACAGGGCCGCTGCAATGATGGATGTGTTGGTGCTTGGGGCTGGCCCCGCTGGGTTGTCGCTGGCGGCGGAATTGGGGCAGCGAGGACTTTCTGTACAGGGCTTATCCCTCACCGATCCGGCGGATCCTCTGCCGAATACCTACGGCATTTGGGTGGATGAGCTAGAGGCCCTGGGCCACACCGAATGGCTCTCCCACCGCTGGACAAACTGTGTGGTGCAGGTGCGGGGGCGGACGCTGCCTCTCCAACGGGAGTATGGTTTGATTGATCGCCAGCGTGTGCAGACCCACTGGCTCACCACGGCGGAACGGCACGGCGTTCAGTGGCTGAAGGGAGCGGTGGCCCAATGCCACACTACAGCCCAAGGATCCGAGGTCATCACCCAGGCGGGGGATACCCTCTCGGCTCGGTTGGTGGTGGATGCGACGGGACATCAGCCTGTCTTAGTGCAGCGCAAGGCTAAGGCCGATGTGGCCTACCAGGCGGCCTATGGGATTGTGGGACGCTTTTCCCAGCCGCCCATCGAGGCGGATCACATGGTTTTTATGGACTTCCGAGATGACCATCTGTCGTCTCTAGATCAGCAGCAAGGCCCGCCCACCTTTCTCTACGCCATGGATCTGGGGGACGGCTGCTACTTTGTGGAGGAAACGTCCCTGGCCCAGCACCCGGCCATTTCCATGGACACCCTCAAGCATCGGCTCCATCAGCGGTTGCGCCACCGGGGGGTGGAGGTCTCGGAAATCCATCACGAGGAGCGCTGCCTGTTCCCGATGAACCTGCCCCTGCCCGACCTAAATCAACCCGTGGTGGGCTTTGGTGGTGCGGCTAGTATGGTGCATCCGGCCTCCGGTTATTTGTTTGGGGCGCTGCTGCGGCGGGGGCCAATGCTGGCCAATGCCATTGTGGATGCTCTGAACCAAGCCAACCTCACCACGCCCCAGGTTGCCCAGCGATCCTGGGATGCCCTGTGGCCCCAGGATCGCCTCCGCAAGCACTACCTCTACCTTTTCGGGTTGGAAAACCTGATGGACTTTAGCCCCACCCAAATCAACCACTTCTTTGGAACCTTCTTCCAGCTTGACACCAAGGACTGGGCCGGATTTTTGGCCGATGGCCTTACCCTACCCCAGGTGGTGCAGTCGATGATTGGGCTCTTTGGGCAAGCGCCCAACGATGTGCGCTGGGGGCTGATGACCTCCGTCACCCGCCACGGATCCCTACTCCAGCGAACGATTACGCTGTAGGCGTCGAAATCGCCAGCGGGGACGCCCTTGGCTGGGCTGGCTGCGGATGAGCTTGAGTTTTTCGGCTAAATAGACGGTATTTTGATCTTCTCCGCCATAGCGCCAGCGCACGTAGGCGTGGGCAATTTCTCCGGCGGCTTGGGCCTGGGTGGCGTGGGTTTGTTGATAGAGGCGTTGGCTGTATTCCAGAGGGGTTTCGCTGGGGCGTCTGGGGTGGCCCTGTTCCTCAAACCAGGTCAGCATGTGTTGGTAGATGCGTTCGGTGGGGGGCAGTTGTCGTAGTTGCCACCGTCGCCAGCCTAGGCTCAGCCAACTCCAAGCTAGCCAGCCCGCAAAGGCTAAGGCCGTTGCCCCCGCCAGACCCAGCACAATTCCCACCCAGCCCAGGCGAAACAGCACGCCTAGGGTGCGTAAGACAAAGATCAGCGCAGCGGTGGCTAGTTGCCGCAGGCCCTCTAGCCAGCCCAGCACGGGGGAGGGAAGCCAGCCCGCCACCCAGTTCCAGACCTGGCGCAGCGTGCTAAAGGTTTCATACTCTCGCAGGTTGGGGGGCAGTAGTTCATGGCCGGGGATGGGGTCGAAGCCGAACCAGCCGTACTGGGGAAAGTAGACCTCGGTGAGGGCGTAGGCATCCACATTTTGAACCACATAGAACCCGGTGAAGGGGTTGAACTGGCCTTCCCCAAACCCAGCGACTAGGCGGGCCGGAATGCCGATGGATCGCAGCATCACCGTCAGCACGGTCGAAAAATGGTCGGGGTAGCCACCCTGGGTAATGAACAAAAAGGCTTCGACTAAGTCCTGATCGTCGGTGAAAAAGGGCAGATCGGGCTGGATGGTGTAGCGCTGTTTGAGGGTTTGGGCCAGGTAGAGGGCTTGTTCGTAGGGATCCGTCAGGGGCGTGGGGGAGGTGGACAGGAGTTCCTCGGTGCGTTGGCGAACCCGGTCGCGGATTGCCTCTGGCACTTGCAGGTAGTGCTGGCGAACTTCGGCGGGGTATTCCGTTGGGGCTTCGCGCAGCAGGGTACGATCCCGAAAGGGCACCCGCGAGACCACGGTATAGGTAATGCCCTCTTCCAGGCCAACGGGTGAGCGCAGGCTCCCCTCCCGATCAATGGCGACCTCGCGGGTGGGGAAGTACAGTTCCCGCGCCTGGGCTAGGGCGGGAATCAGGTTGGGCAGGTTGTTCACCACGGTATAGGTCTGCACCACCTCTCGGTCGCGGTTGAGGGTGGGTTCGATGGGAAGCAGGGTTTTGTTGGCAAAGCGAGATCGGGTCAGGGTTTGCACTTCCTCGTTGCGGGAGATTTCCCAACCCTGGCCCGTGTAGCGATCAAAGGCCAACACCCGCCAAAAGCCCGGAGCCTGGGACCGTACCCGCAGCACCACCTGGGGGGTCATGGTGCCGCGCAGGTTTTGGTTCATGGTTTGATTAAAGCCGTAGTAGAAGGTGTTGTCCACCGTTCCTGGCCCGGTGGACGCCCCCCGACCCTCGATGGTGCCGCTACCCCCTTCGCCAAAGCCTTCCTCCCCTTGACCATCCCCGTCAGCGTCGTTGATATAGCCCGGATTGATGATGGCTTGGCCATCAAACCCCTCGTCAATATCAATGGTGGAGCTGACTGGGAAGTTTTGAATTTGATACCCCGGTAGGCGTGGCAGGAAGATAAAGATCACCAGCCCTAGGGCTACGGTAACGCCCATCAGCACCAGAAATTGCCGCAGCGTTGGCCCCAGCCGCATCTGTCGCCAGGGCACAGACGTCAACCCCAACCGAGACTGATAGTCCAGCGCCAGCACGGGCATCGCCAGGGCTAAAAACAACAGCAGCATCGGCGCGAAGGAGAAGGTTTGGCTGATGGTGGCCGCCACCGCCAGCAAAATCAGGCCAATCATCATCGAGTAGCCCAAATCCTTGCGGCGGGGTAGGTCAAAGCTGTGCAACACCTGGAGCTGAATCAACAACTCCGCCAGGATAATGCGGGTATCCCCCGGCTCCTGGATAATCCTTGAAAAAAAGGCTGCCAGGGCAATCAACATGCCTAGGGCAATGGCGAACTTCATGGCAATATTGCGCTTGCGCCGCCGCTGCCAGCTCACCCAAGCGCCCACTCCACTGAGGGGAATCGCCGCCAGGTTCCATAGGGAGGTTTGCGCTACTCCCACCGCCGCCACGGCCACCGAAGCAATGCCCACCGTCACCAAACCTTGCACCAGCGCTCGCAGCAGAACCGAATCCTCCACCTCGGCAGGATCCGTTGGCAGGGCAAGGCGACTCTTGTCAAACCACTGGGCAGGAACCATAGGACATTAGGCATAGGCAACGCCTTCATCCTAGCCTAGGGGCATGGGGATAGGCAGACTCGCCACTGGGGTGGCCCTGCCCTGCGGCTCTGCCGCCTTTGCACCCATGGGCATGGACGCCCCCTAACGTCCTAAAATGAGAGATTCCCGGTTCGCGATTCCCGACTCTCCCTCTCCCCACCATGGCCACCGACTACCTCGAACGCATCCTCACCGCCCGCGTCTATGACGTGGCCCAGGAAACGCCCCTAGACTTGGCCCCCAACCTGTCGGCCCGGTTGCACAATCGGCTGCTGCTGAAGCGGGAGGATATGCAGTCGGTGTTTTCCTTCAAGCTGCGGGGAGCCTACAACAAAATGGCGCACCTGTCGCCAGAGCAGTTGGCCCAGGGGGTGATCGCCTCTTCGGCGGGGAACCATGCCCAGGGGGTGGCGCTGGGGGCGAAGCAGTTGGGCACCCGCGCCATTATTGTGATGCCCACCACCACGCCGATGGTGAAGGTGAACGCGGTGAAGGCTCGCGGCGGTGAGGTGGTGCTCTACGGCGAAACCTACGACGATGCCTACGCCCACGCCCGCCAATTGTCCGAGGAAAAGGGCCTTGCCTTTGTCCATCCCTTTGACGACCCCGACGTGATCGCTGGCCAGGGCACCATCGGGATGGAAATTCTGCGCCAGCATCCCCAGCCCATCCACGCAATTTTTGTGGCCATTGGCGGCGGCGGTTTGATTTCTGGCATTGCCGCCTACGTCAAGCGGTTGCGACCGGAGATCAAAATCATTGGCGTCGAACCCATCGAGGCCGACGCCATGGATCAATCCCTCAAGGCCGGGGAGCGGGTGCGCCTCAGCCAGGTGGGCCTGTTTGCCGATGGGGTGGCGGTGCGCCAGGTGGGCGAAGAAACCTTCCGCCTCTGCCAGCAGTACGTAGATGACATCATCCTGGTTAGCACCGACGACACCTGTGCCGCCATTAAGGACGTATTTGAAGACACCCGCTCGATTTTGGAACCCGCCGGAGCCTTGGCCATCGCCGGAGCCAAGGCCTACGTGGCACGGGAGGGCATCACCGATCAAACCCTGATCGCCGTGGCCTGTGGGGCCAATATGAACTTCGACCGGCTGCGGTTTGTGGCAGAACGGGCGGAAATTGGCGAACAGCGGGAGGCCATTTTTGCCGTCACCATCCCCGAAACGCCAGGGAGCCTAAAAGCCTTCTGCGAATGCCTGGGCACCCGCAACCTCACGGAATTTAACTACCGCATTGCCGACAACCACGAAGCCCATATTTTTGTGGGTTTGGAAGTTCAAGGCCGCGCCGATGCCGAAAAGATGATCCAGGTGTTTGAATCTAAGGGCTTAAAAACCCTGGATCTCACCGATGATGAACTGACTAAAATGCACCTGCGCCACATGGTCGGCGGCAAATCTCCCCTGGCCCACAATGAGTTAATTTATCGGTTTGAATTCCCCGAACGGCCCGGTGCCCTAATGAAATTCGTCAGCTCCATGAGCCCCGATTGGAACATTAGCCTATTTCACTACCGCAACAATGGATCAGACTATGGCCGCATCGTCACCGGAATTCAGGTACCCCCGGACGAAATGACTCAGTGGCAAGAATTTCTCGATAACCTCGGCTATCAATACTGGGACGAAAACCAAAACCCTGCCTATAAGCTGTTTTTGGGATAATGGCTGTACTTAGAAGGGTTGAAATTCAACAAGAAAGGTCAAGGTTCCCAGGCTAGTGCGATGCCGATAAGGGGCTTAAGCCCTTTGTTGCCAGGAGAGGTTTCTCTGCAAGCTTTTCCTCACCTGGCAAGGACTCGCCATAACACCAAATCCTGCCTACTGACCCCCAGTTCACACGGGCAATGATATAGCCTTGACGGGTTAAGATGTAGGGAAAAGTCGGTTATTGGAGCAGATTAAACAGGCCGTCGTCGATGTCGTAGCCCAGCATTTGGGTCATAAATTTGAGCTTGGTGGAGTTGAATCGGCCTTGCTGTTTGAGCCATGCGGCAATGACAAAAATCTTTTGCATCACAAAAATTTCCAGGGCTTCGGGGTTGTAGCGAATGCCATCGGTGGGGCTGAACTGGTGCGGCACCAGCATGGCGGCATAGCGGCCCAGTTCTCCGGCTTCCCAGTCCAGCACGAGGGGCAACCAGGGGTATTGGCTATCCAGCCGAATAAACCACAGTCGTACCTCCGGCAACTCCGAAAGTTCCCTAGGGTCGGTGGGGTCGCGGGAAACGTCAATATCAAACCGTAGTCCTGTCGCCTCGGTGATGCCCTTTTCGCGGACCAGTAGGGGTTCAATCACCGCCGTGGCAGGGCTGAGATCGAGGGTTTGCAGGTGGTGATCGCGGAGGGTGATGGTGTGGGCCATGGGGAATCGGGCGAAACGGGACAGCCTCTATTGTGGCAGGGGGGTGGCAGGGGGGAAAGGGCGTGCCATGATGGGTATCGGTTTTGATGTCAGGTTTGATGTCAGGTTTGATGTCAGGTTTTAATGTCGAAGGGTTAGATGGCGAATGGACATGGCGATGGCAGATTCTCCCCGGCGGGTGTGCATTATTCTGGGAACGCGGCCAGAGGCAATTAAGCTGGCCCCGGTGATCCGAGCTTTTCAGCAGGATGCCGAGTTTGAAACCCAGGTGGTGCTAACCGGGCAACACCGGGAAATGGTGGATCAGGTGATGGCCTTGTTTGACCTGCGGGCCGATGCCGATCTGGCCATCATGCAGCCCCAGCAAACCCTCACCGACATTACCTGCCGTAGTTTGCAGGGGCTAGAGGCCCATTTCCAAACCCGACCGCCCGACTTGGTGATGGTGCAGGGAGACACCACCACGGCCTTTGCGGCTGCCCTGGCCGCTTTTTACCACAAAATTCCGGTGGGCCATGTAGAGGCCGGACTTCGCACCGACAATATCTATAGCCCCTACCCCGAAGAGGCCAACCGACGGCTGATTTCTCAGATCACCACCCTGCATTTTGCCCCCACCACCAAGGCCGTAGAACACCTGAAGGCGTCGAGCGTGGTCGGAGAAATTCACCACACGGGCAACACGGTGATTGATGCTCTGCTTGCCGTTGCCGCCCAAAACCCCGATTGCCCCATCGACGGGCTGGACTGGGATCGCCATCGGGTGATTTTGGCCACCGTCCACCGTCGAGAAAACTGGGGCCAACCGATAGGCGACATTGCCGCCGGGTTCCTAGATATCCTAGAAGCCCAGCCTGATACGGCCCTGCTATTGCCTCTGCACCGCAATCCCCTGGTGCGAGAACCCCTCACCGCCGCCCTGGGGGATCATCCCCGCGTGTTTTTGACCGAACCCCTGGACTACCGGGCTCTGGTGGGGGCGATGCAACGCTGTTACCTGCTGCTGACCGACTCCGGCGGCTTGCAGGAGGAAGCCCCCGGATTGGGCAAACCCGTCCTCGTCCTACGCGACACCACCGAACGACCCGAAGCGGTGGAGGCGGGCACTGCCCGGTTAATTGGCACCGACCGGGAGGCCATCCGCCACCATGCCCTGGAATTGTTGACCGACTCCGCCGCCTACGAGGCCATGGCCCAGGCCGTCAATCCCTTCGGCGATGGCCACGCCTCCGAGCGCATTCTCGCCACGGTCAAAACCTACCTAGGCGGAGGGGTGGTGGCTGAAGGGTGACGCCCCCCTATCACGGCTTGGTTACCATCACGGCTTGGTTAAGGAAAACGACGGAACACGGAATCCATCGCGATGTATGCGCTGACCCACTGCACCCTGTATACGGGCACTCGCACCCTTCAGGATCACGCCCTGATCATAGATGGGCCGAAGATTCTTGACCTCGTACCCGCAGCACAACTGCCCTCGGATATGCCCCAACAATCGGGCCAGGGCGGAGTGGCGGCTCCGGGGTTTATTGATTTGCAACTGAACGGCTGTGGCGGGGTGATGTTTAACGATGCCATCACGGCGAGCACCCTGGACACCCTGCATCGCACCAATCTGCGCAGCGGCACCACCAGCTTTCTGCCCACCCTGATTACCACCTCCGATCAGGCGATGGATCAGGCCATGGCGCTGATGGAGACCTATCGGCGCGACCACCCCACCCAGGTACTCGGCCTGCATTTAGAAGGCCCCTACCTCAACCCCAAACGGCGGGGCATCCACGATGGTCACTACGTGCGCCCTGCCGATGGGGCCATGATCGCCAAGCTGGCCCAGGCTGGCCCAGAACGGGTGCGGATTGTGACCCTGGCCCCGGAACAGGTGCCAGCGGATCAGATTCGTCGCTTGGTGGAGGCCGGAATTCGGGTGTCGGCGGGCCATTCCGATGCCACCTTTGAGGCGGCGATGGCGGGGTTTGATGCGGGCGTGGGCATGGTCACCCACTTGTTTAATGCCATGTCGCCTTGGTTAGGACGGTCGCCCGGTTTGGTGGGGGCTGCGTTTAGCCGTCCAGAGGTCTACGCCGGAATTATCGTGGATGGCCACCATGTCCACCTCGACTCGGTGCAGTTAGCCCATCGCCTCAAGGGGGATCACCTGCTGCTGGTTTCCGATGCCACGCCCCCGGTGGGCACTACGATGGCGTCCTTCATCATCGGTGGCCAGGAGGTGTTTTATCGTGACGGCAAATGTGTGTCGGCGGAGGGCACCCTAGGCGGTTCGGCCTTGACCCTAATGGAAGCAGTGCGCCTCTGTGTGGAGCGGGTGGGCCTCCCCCTGGCGGAAGCGCTCCGCATGGCCAGCCTCTACCCTGCCCGCGCCATTGGGGTTGATCGAGACCTGGGCCGTCTCGCGCCGGGATACTATGCCAACGTTACGGTGTTTGATCCCCAGGGTTGGACGGTGCAGGGCATCATCGACCAGGGACAATGGTGTTCGATGCTCTGAAACGGATTCCCGCAACGGATTCCCCCAGGCGACCTAAAGGGGGGCTAAATCGACGGACGCGGCAGACCCGCAATGCGGCCATCCATGGTTTTGTGGGCTAGGGCTTGGTCGCGCAGGCTAATCCATAGGCTGCACTGGTCATTATCCAGGGACACCACGACGGCACCGCCCTGCTCACTGAGTTTGCAGGCGAGGTGGTACAAGCGGGTGCGTTTGGCGCTCTCCACCGTCAGCGCTCGATAATACAGCTCATTGTGGTAATGAGCGCCATCTTGCAAGGATCCCCCAAACCAAAACTTAAAAATTTGGATGCGACGTTCTTCTAGGACTTTTGGCAGCATGGAAAGGCCCCCTTGACCTCTTCAGAGCATACCCAGTTCTTCCGACTGATGGCTAATTTCTTCCATGTTTAAACCGTTAAAATACCCGTCGAAATAAAAATTTTTTTAACCATTTATGCTACCCCGCTGAAGCAGCCCTGGGTTGGAGGCTTAGATTCCGCGCCAAGTTTGTCGGGCATGGGCCGACTCCACGAGCGATTTGACGATATCCAAGCTCAGCGGTTTGACCAGGAAGCCATCAAGTTCTGGCGTGTCTTCGGTGTGGTTCCACTGGGGGCTCGCAGAATCGGTGAGGGCCACAATGGTCATCTCTGTGGCGGCTAAGGTTTGGCGTAAATGGCGCACCAAGGTCTGCGGCCACGATGGGCCATTGTGATCCACTAAAATCACCAGGCAAGGCTGTCCCTGGCCTAATTGGGTCATCGCTTGCTCCGCAGATCGAGCCACCACCATCGGATAGGGCAGGTCGGCCTGAATGGCTTGGATGTTGCGAATTTCCTGATGATCTGGAGCTAGAACGAGAATATAGCCGTCGCGAGTCGGGATCATGTTTGGAAAGACCATAGCTACTCCCATAGTACCGGGGAGATAAGGGCTTCATTTAGGGTGTATTGCGACTGTTTTGGCCTTAATTCACAATTTTAAGAGGAATTAGCCCAGTTTTAATTCCGCTGATCTTCCACTTTTTTTAGGGTCTATAAACCGATTGGTAACATTCCTGGGATGGATCTGTCCGGTGGTCGGGGCTAACCAGACGGATTGGGGAGGGGTGGCCAGCGATGGTGACCCGATGACGGTCTTGCCCCATGGGCCGATCCCACCGGGTTTCTCTCCCCCGCCATCGGGGACGATCCTCCCTCGGTCGTTGCCTTGCTTGGGGTAACCCTAGCTACAAAAAAGGCCGACGGGCTTTGATATGTTTGGCTGATAAAATTTGCCGTCTATTTCTAATCTCTGTGGGCTCTGTATCCGTTCACGTCATTGAGGGCAACCCCCATTTGCGTTCGCTTTTGGGTTGGCACCTTCAGCAAGCTGGCTACAAGGTGTTTCAGTCAGCCGATATGGTGCGAACCCGCGATCTTTTTCAGGCCAAGCAGCCCAATTTAGTCATCCTAGATTCGCAACTGCCCAATGGGGATGGGTTGGAACTGTGCCGCTGGCTCCATAGCCATGGTCAGCCGTTGATTATGATTCTCTCGGCCTGTACCACCGAGGCGGACATTGTGGCGGGGCTGCGGGCTGGGGCCGATGACTATCTCACCAAGCCCTTTGGGATGCAAGAATTTTTGGCGCGGGTGGAGGCGCTCACCCGCCGCATTCGTCTGATGAATGCCCCCGCCTCTCTCACCTATGGCGATCTGAATATCGATCTAGTGCAGCGTCGGGTTCACTTTCGCGGCGAATATATCGACCTCACCCCCCAGGAATTTAGCCTGCTCTACGTGCTTACCCAAGCCTCCGGTTCCCCCCTCAGCCGCACCGACCTGCTGCGCCGAGCCTGGCCCGATGCCATCGACAACCCTCGCACCGTCGATACCCACATTCTGTCCCTACGCAAGAAAATCGAGGCCGATCCGCGTCAGCCCAACATCATCCAAACCGTGCGCAACGTCGGCTATCGGTTCAACGTGGAACGCCTCACCGCCGAAACCAACGGCCATGGTCGCCATGCCAACCTAGCCGCTTCCGGCCTATCCTAGCCCCCGCCATCCCTTTTCGGTAGGGGCAGGGGCTAGAGTCGCTTCTTCCCTTGGGGCTAGGCGACGGGTTCCGGATCGGGTTCGGACTCCTCTTCGCCGAGGACGGTGAGGAACTGGAGGGCCATGGCGATGTAGGTGGCGCATTGGGCTGGGGGCAGTTGGTAGAAGGACTGCCACGCCTGGGCTTTGTCGGATTCGTAGTTGGCGAAGCGTTCGGGTTGTTGATCGAGCCAGCCGAGGCGGACGGCGTGGCCGATCAGCACGTCGAGGTAAATGTAGTCCTCAAAGTACAGGTCGGGGTTGACCTTGAAGATTTCCCCCATTTCCCGCAGGGCTTCGAGGTTGACGTGGCGATACTCCGGCGCTTGGATTTTGCTGAGCAGGTGGGTGATGCAGCGCTCGAAGTTTTGTTCGCCGGGGGTCATTTCGGAAAGAATGTGGGCGCTGTCGAGGCGGTTTTTGCGGTCTAGCTTGTTGCCGATGACGATGCCCTTGGAGTGGCGCAGCACCTCCCACACCTGGCGGTAGAACTCCGGGGGAATGCGGGCAATTTCGCCATCGATGACGCGCATTCGCCACCAGTCTTGGGGGGTGGGGGCTTCGGTTTCAGGAATTTCTTCGAGCTGGTCGGGGATGACCTGCCAGTTGATGGCGCTATGGGGCTTAACGTGAAGGGATTCCCGCTGGAAGATGGACTGGTTGAGGCCGCTGAACCCGGCCAGAACTTGACGCAGGCGTTTTTTGAGATCGTGGGGGCTGAGGGCGAGGAGTTGGCCGTAGGCTTCGTCTTGGGGCAGGTCGCGTTCGCGGGCTAGCTCGCTGGTCAACAACAACAATAGGTAGCCCACTCGCAAGGTTAGTAAGCCATCAAATAGAGTCGGTTCGGCCTTCATTAGAATACTCAGGTCGATCAGCACTTCCTGGGTGAGGACGTGGTCGCGCACATCGTCGCCGCAGAAGGTGCGGATTTTTTCGACGATTTCCCCGTGGGCCATGGGATCGGTAATCAGCGAATCTTCGCTGTAGGATTTGCCCACCGAAATTTGCTTTTGGCGCACCAGCAGTTCCGTCACCGCGTCCGAGAGGGTGATGTCGGCTTTTTCCAGCAAGCCCGCCGCCCGCCGCAGAATGTCCCACTGTTCGAGCTGGCTGGCCTTGGCGTAGATTTCGTCCAGCAGGTTTTCCACCGTCACCGCCCGATTGGGGCCACCTAGTCCGGTATCAAAGCCCAGTCCCTTCAGGTGCTTAAGGGTGCTGAGCAGCTCCACCTGGGCATAGACGTTGCTAGATTCCCGCAGTTGGGTTAAGAGCCGTTCTAGGTCGGTTTCCTGCTCTAGGTCAAATTCCTCCAGCAGCGACAGCGGGCCATCCCGTCCCGGCTCGAAGTCCAGATAGCCCGTCCAAAGAGGGCTGTAGCCCACGGCACCGCTGCCCAACTGGTAGTTGTTGACATTATCCACCCGTTCTTGGCTGGCGGTCATCATCAACTGGTGCAGGGGGCCAAGCCGCACAGGCACATGGTCACAGCGTCCGGTGCTGAGTTCTTGCATCAGGGCTAGCAGGGGCGATTGATGAATGGGCTTGTGGCCCAGTTGAAACATGGCATGGGTGAGCAGCAGCGTCACCGTAGGGCGACCGGGTTCGCGCCAGTGGTCGTAGATGTAGGCCAGTTCGCTACGAATTTGGGCCACCAAAAAGTGATAGTCCAGCGTTAGATAAAACCGCTGCTGATCCAAAAACGACGGCAGAAACACCGCTGGCTGACCCTGGATACGAAACACGCGAGAGGTCGTCAGGCTTCTCAACCGCCGCACCGGACGCCCGCTGATACCCAGGGTCTCGTTTTTGCCAATTTCGGCATAGATGGCCGATAGTTCCACCGCCGGGAAGACTTGAACCGGGTCGATTTCCTCTAGGGTTTGGGTGGGCAGACCACAGGTGCTCAGTTCCTCCTGGAGGGCCTTATCCTCCGCCAGCAGGGCAATCTGCACCAGGGGAAAGCGCTGTTCGCCCACCTTCAGGTGGCGTCCTAGGGGATCCAGATCCCCCGGCTTCAACAGCCCATCCCACACCAATTGCCCCAAGATATAGAGACTCTGTGCCCACACCAGGGGTAGATTATCGTTGGGTTCGCGGATTTGGCTACCGGGTTTGTCGCGCTCCAGGTTCAGCTTGCTCTCCGGCACATAGTAGAGCTCTGGCAACAGGCCTACCCCGTCCCGGTGGATTTCCAGCGCCGCCAGTCGTTCTTGGTAAAAGGTGATTTGCGCCTGGTCGCCCGCAAACAGACTATCCAGCCACAGGTAGGTGAAAAACAGCGGCCACTCGCATTCAATATGCTCGAACTGGCGTAGTTCCTCTGGTTCGTAGTGCAGGCGGGTAGTGTCTTCAATCACGGTTTGGTGACCGTCCCGCAGGAAGCGCTTACAGCCGTAGTTCCCTTGCAGCTTATCGACAATTTTTTGGCGCGTTTTGCGAACTACATCCGCATCCTCCACCGCAAAGGCCGGAAAGCCAATCACGCTGAGCAGGGCGGCGTCCACTTCCTTCGACCCCGATTCCCTCGGCAGCAGGGATTCTAGGGTAATTCGGGCGCGGGCAATTTCGTCCGTCAGCACATGGACAATCGACGCCTGACCACCGCGCATCCCAAACAGGTTAATACCCCGCATCGCCTCCAGCGCCGCCTTGGCCATACCCACAGAACTGGCGTTCAGTTCTGGTTTACCGTGGTTGATTTTGTTGCCCCGCTCCCAAATGCCGTAGTCCGGCGTGCGGTAGGCGCGGCCAATGTAGTAGACCAGGTTTTGCACAAAGTTAACCTCGTCTAGGGTGTAGACGATCTGCAACCCGGAGGCCGTCATTTGAGCCAGCATCAGCAAAAAGACCGAGGTGGCGTCAATCTGCAAATGGCCCCACTCGTCATCGCCCACCACGGGGTTTCCGCTGGCGGTATCGTACTTGGCGTGCAGGGCTTCCAGGGGATCTTGGCGTTCCTTAAACCGCTCCACCTTGGGAGCCTGCCGCAGCATCGCCACCAGCAGCCCGCGCATCAGCTTGATGACGCTCTGCTCTAGCTCCACCGTGCGGCCCTGGTCGTCGTCCAGTTGCCGATAGGCCAGGGCCAGCCCCCACACCGCCAAAATGCTGTAGACGTTATCCCGCACCCAGGCATCCGTGTAGTTGCCGTGGCTGTTCACTGCCGTACTGGCGGGCATGAGGCCGCTGACCGGATGCTGCCGCGACAAAATCACCGTCTTGACCTGCTGGTAGTAACGGTCTAACTGCGCTTGGAGACGTACTAAAGACATAGGAACGCACAACGGGGTGAGAGACGGGTTGAGAGATTGTCAATCCAACGGCCCAGGACAAAGCCAGACCCACCACTATGCTAAAGCCCAGCCCGCCTTTAATCAGACCTTAACTATCAACACTCCGGACAGTTTTTTGGGGTTGGGTTGGAAAAAAGCTATCCACCGCATAGAGTGCAGGTGCAAGTAAAACACGGTGCACCGATGGATAGCCTCAACAGCAT
>NZ_JACJRS010000113.1 GCF_014697375.1 Phormidium sp. FACHB-1136 | reverse complement strand
TTTCAGACATCGCAAGATGACCTTGAGTACGTTAAAGTCCCGCGCCCTATCTTCGACATCTGGGCCGAGTTACTTTGCCATGCTGCCTAATTGGATAAAGTCGAGCTAATATGTCCCCTTGTAAATGCCCCCGAAGGTTCATCAAGGGCAACACGTCCATCGAATCAGCTTACAATGGGTGACCAATAGTCCTCTTCCTGTCGCACCGACTGAATCCCATGGCGGATGAGCAAATTAGTCTGTTTTCCCTTGGAGATATCGCTGCCCCCGCCGCCCAGGAGGGCATGAACCCATCTGCGCCCACGGACGCCCCACCCACGGATGCCCCACCCACGGATGATCCACCTAGGGACTACAAGGCCATTCCAACCACCGCATCGGTGGCCATTCCTCCCGGCACCTACGCCAGCTTGGAGGACTTGGCCCACCATTGCCATGCCTGCCAACGGTGCGATCTGGCCGCAACCCGTACCCATGTCGTGGTGAGCCGGGGGAGTGCTACCGCCCCTATTTTTATCATTGGTGAGGGGCCAGGGCAGCAGGAGGACGAGCAAGGTAAGCCCTTTGTGGGGCGTTCGGGACAGCTTTTGGAGCAAATTTTGGCGTCGGTGCGGCTGGATACGGAGCGAGATATCTACATCGGCAACATCGTTAAATGTCGCCCCCCGAACAATCGGGTGCCCACCGCCGACGAGGTGGCAGCCTGCAAGGGCTATCTCCTAGAGCAAATTCGCTTGGTCAACCCCAAAATTATTCTGCTCACCGGGGCCACAGCGGTGAAAGGCATCCTGGGGCTGAAGGAGGGCATTACCAAAATTCGGGGCCAGTGGTTTGAGTGGGAGGGGCGGCTCTGTATGCCCATTTTTCACCCGGCCTACTTGCTGCGAAACCCCTCACGGGAGAAGGGCAGTCCTAAATGGCTGATGTGGCAAGATATTCAAGCTGTAAAAGCCAAACTAGAAGAGCTGGTACCCCATGGTTAATGCCCCCCGACCAACTCCGATTCTGTGGGCCCAGGTGGGTGGTTTAGCCCTGGTGCAGGGAGCCATCACCCTCAGTTGGGTGATCTATAACCTTTACCTAGTGGACTTGCTGACCAGTCTAGGCTTTCCTCAACCCTGGGCGGCGGGGCTGTTGGTGATTGAAAACCTGCTCGCCGTTGTGATGGAACCCCTGATGGGGACGTTCTCCGATCACCGCCAGCATTGGGTGGGCACCCGCTTTCCCCTGGTCGCCCTGGGGGTGATCCTCTCAGCGGGGCTGTTTTTCCTCATCCCAACGGCGCTGCTATGGGGGCAAAATGCGGTGCTACGTTGGCTGTTGCCGCTGCTCCTGCTAGCCTGGGCACTGGCGATGACCACCTTTCGCAGTCCGGCCCTGTCGCTGCTGGGGCGCTATGCCTTTCGTCGCCAACTTCCCCAGGCTGCCGCTGTGTTAACTCTCGTGGGCGGATTGGCCGGGGCCATGGGGCCATTCAGCAGTCAGTGGATTTTGAGTTTGGGGCCAGGGGTCGCCTTCGCGGCAGGATCGGTGGTACTGCTGGGGGCCATGATGGCGCTGCGGTGGGCGGGGCCAAACCAAACCGTGCTTCCGGCGGACGGGGACACGGACAAAACCGCTTCCCTAGCCGATGACAGATCCGATCCTGCAACCAACCACGCAGGATCCAACCCCATAACCGACCCCCCAAAACCAGCACTACCCAAGCTGTCCATTCCCAGGTTGGCGCTGGTTTTTGGGGCTGGGATGGGCGTTAGCCTTGGCTTTCGACTG
Source organism: Phormidium sp. FACHB-1136 (assembly GCF_014697375.1). Lineage (GTDB taxonomy): Bacteria > Cyanobacteriota > Cyanobacteriia > Phormidesmidales > Phormidesmidaceae > Nodosilinea. Next base: position 15,460 of record NZ_JACJRS010000113.1, on the reverse strand, counting down.
ATGATGACCACTTTCCCCGTAGTCCTCAAGCAGCAGGTTCCCAACGCCAATGTGTCTACGACCATGGGCCTGATCTTCCTCGCCTTGGCCTTGACCGCCCTACCCGCCGGAGCCCTAGCCACCCGCCTGGGCAACCGTCGCGCCATGATAGCGGGTCTCGCCTTCCTGGTGCTGCTGGCGGCAGGAATGCTAACGGTTCAGAGTGCTGGGGCCGCGTTGGCGGTGGCAGTACTCTTTGGCGGTGCCTTTAGCCTCGTGGCCAACGGCACCATTCCCTTTGCCCTAGGGATGGTGCCCCCCACGAAGGCCGGATTGGGAACGGGAATGTATTTCAGCGGCGGCGCACTGGCCATGAGTCTTTGGGGACGATTCCTCGGTGGCGGGGTCCTAGCACCGGGGTGGAGTGCGGTACTGGCGGCTCTGGCTTTCCTGGGAGCCGGGATCTGCGTGGGGGCCAGCCATCGCATCCAATCAAGCCATGCAGAACGCTAATTTCAATCCGCAGCCCAATCAGCCCTCAACCTATCAGTTCGCGACCCATAAACTTTTTCTCCATCAAGACGCGAAAAAAGCCGCTTCTGCAAAGAAAACGGCTTGGCTTGTATTTTTTGACGAGCAAGTTTTGACGAAACCCTAGGCTTCTTCGCGCTCGATGTAAAGAAATAGGAAGGCCATTGCCGCAGCGGGAAAGACAATGCCCACTAGAGGAACCAGAATAGAGGGTAGAAACGCAGCAGCCATCGGAGTTTTCTCCTTCTCACGGTTGAATCACAGCATGTGCATAAGACTACTCTGATTTCGGTCGGTGTATGTCCATTTTGTTACAAACTGTCTTAACTGATCAGGCTATCGCGGTCGAGAATCCCCGTCCGGCCTGAAATGGGCGGCGTTTGGTACACTGAGTCTCAGGGAGATTCCCATCGTTTTTGCCGTAGATAGCCCTCACCCCCAGCCCCTCTCCCAGGAAGGAGAGGGGAGCCGGAAATCTAGTTCAAAGTCCCTCTCCCAGCTTGGGAGAGGGATTTAGGGTGAGGGCCACCGCCTTCAGCAACCTACAACCAACCCCATCTCCGCATTTGTCCCAAAGCTAGGCCCATGCAACTGACCCCCCAAGAAAAAGATAAGCTGCTGATTTTCACCGCTGCCCTGGTGGCGGAACGGCGCAAAAATCGAGGGCTGAAGCTCAACCATCCCGAGGCGGTCGCCTACATTTCGGCGGCGATCTTGGAGGGGGCACGGGATGGCCGCACCGTGGCAGAACTGATGAGCTACGGCACCACCCTACTCAGCCGCGAGGACGTGATGGACGGCGTGGCGGAGATGATCCACGAAGTCCAGGTGGAAGCCACCTTCCCCGACGGCACCAAACTGGTCACGGTTCACGATCCGATTCGCTAGGGGTGCCCCCTGACTCTGGGACTGCCTCCCACCCTGCTCAGTTGATTCCTTGCCCTTCGTGCTAACTGGTATGGCTTCCTCCGTCCCCACCCCTTCCGCCGCCGACTTCCCCCTTCAGCCCGACGATGTGGAGGCCGTCATTGGAGCGCTGGTGGCCCAGTTGGACAGCTACGTGTTTCCAGAGGTGGCGGAGAAAATTCAGGATGACCTGGATCAGCGGTTAGACAGCGGCGGCTATGGCGACATCAACGGCGGACAACAACTGGCCGACACCCTCACCGCCCAGCTTCAGGCTCTCAGCCAGGATCGCAACCTGCGGCTGCACTTTAGTCCGGTGCCCCTGCCCCACATCGAACCCCAGGCCGAACCCACCGCCGAGGAACTGGCGCGCCAACAGCAGGCCAGCCGCCGCCGCAACTTTGATCTCAACAAGGTAGAGCGCCTGCCGGGAAACGTCGGCTACATCCAGCTTTTTAGCTTCGAGCCGCCGGAATTTGCCGGAGATGCCCTCGCCGCCGCCATGACCCTAGTGGCCCACACCGATGCCCTGATTTTCGACCTGCGCCACAACCAGGGCGGTTCCCCAGCGGCGGTGGCCTTTTTGTGTAGCTACCTATTTCCGGCCCATCCCGCCACCCACCTCAACGACCTCTACTGGAGCGAAACCGACGAAACCCATCAGTGGTGGACGATTCCCCACCTGCCGGGGCCACGGTACCTCCACAGACCCGTGTTTGTGCTCACCAGTCCGGCCACCTTCTCCGCCGCCGAAGAATTTGCCTACAACCTGCAAACTCGCCAGCGGGCCACCATCGTCGGCGAAACCACGCGGGGCGGAGCCAACCCAGGCCGAGGCTTTCGGCTCCACGATCACTTTTGGGTATTCATGCCGACGGGGCAGGCCATCAACCCCGTAACGGGCAAAAACTGGGACGGCACCGGGGTGATTCCCGACGTGAAGGTACCCACGGAAATTGCCCTGGAAACCGCCCATGTGATCGCCCTCAATCAACTGCTGGAAGCCGGGGCCGAGGGCGTGGCACGGCGGGAAATTGAAGAAGCCCTGCCCCTAATCGAACGTTCCATGCACCAAAAGCGCCAAGATTTAATTGCCAACCTAGGAGGTAAAGGATGATTCCTGGAGAACTGCTGCCCGCCGAGGGCGAGATTGAACTCAACGCCGGAAAAGCGACCGTCACCCTAACGGTAGCCAATACGGGGGATCGCCCGATCCAAGTCGGCTCTCACTTTCACTTCTATGAAGTCAACGCCGCCCTCAGCTTCGACCGAGACCAAGCGCGGGGTATGCGCCTCGACATCCCTGCTGGCACCGCCGTCCGCTTTGAACCGGGGGATGAACGCACCGTCACCCTCGTTGCCCTCGCTGGAGAGCGCAAAGTCTACGGCTTCAACGCCAGGGTAGAAGGGAGCCTATGATGCGCATCCAGCGGTTTTGGGGTCGGCCTGCCGGGGTATGATAGAAAGCTGCCCAAGGGCCGTTTGCGCCCGGTCTACCTGTTTTACGAGCCTGTTCTATGACCTCCTCTTACCGCATTACCCTCCTGCCCGGTGATGGCATTGGCCCAGAAATTATGGCCGTTGCTGTGGATGTGCTGAAGGCCGTGGGCCGTCAGATGGATCTGAGCTTTGAGTTTGAGGAGGCGCTGATCGGCGGCGCGGCCATCGATGCCACCGGAGAACCCCTGCCCCAGGCGACACTGGACACCTGCAAAGCTAGCGATGCGGTGCTGTTGGCGGCCATCGGCGGCTACAAGTGGGACAATCTGCCCCGACACCAGCGGCCAGAAACGGGTTTGCTGGGGCTGCGGGCGGGTTTAGGATTGTTTGCCAACCTGCGTCCGGCCACGATTTTGCCCCAGTTGGTGGATGCCTCTTCCCTCAAGCGCGAGGTGGTGGAAGGGGTCGATATTATGGTGGTGCGCGAACTCACGGGCGGCATTTACTTTGGCACCCCCAAGGGCCTGTTTGAAACCGAAACCGGGGAAAAGCGGGGGGTCAACACCATGGCCTACACCGATTCTGAAATTGACCGCATCGGCAAAGTCGCCTTTGAAACCGCCCAAAAGCGTGGGGGGCAGCTTTGCTCGGTGGATAAGGCCAATGTGCTAGAGGTGTCGCAACTGTGGCGGGATCGAATCTCGGCCATGGCGGCGGACTACCCCGATGTCACCCTCAGTCATTTGTATGTGGACAATGCGGCCATGCAGCTGATCCGCTGGCCCAAGCAGTTCGATACCATCGTCACCGGCAATCTATTCGGCGATATTCTGTCCGATGCGGCGGCGATGCTGACCGGCAGCATTGGCATGTTGCCCTCCGCTAGCCTGGGGGCCGATGGGCCTGGGGTGTATGAACCCGTCCACGGGTCTGCCCCCGACATTGCCGGACAGGACAAGGCCAACCCCCTAGCCCAGGTGCTTAGTGCGGCCATGATGCTGCGTTACGGTTTAGACCAACCCGCCGCCGCCGACCGCATCGAGCAAGCGGTGAATACCGTCCTCGATCAGGGCTATCGCACCGGGGATATTATGTCCGAGGGCATGACCGCCGTGGGCTGTAAGGGTATGGGCGAGACACTACTAGCTGCAATTGATACGTCCGAATCCTAAGTTCTCGTTTAACATTAGGCAACGATTAACCAGCCCTGGGGATATCGGTTACAGTCTTGTCGAAGAGTCACAGGTGAGTCGTGTACGGTCTACAGAACCCCCCCTCTGCCATCAGCGAGACAGCGCCATCGTTGCCGGATGCCGCCCTTTTGTCTACGGTGTTTAACCCCGCCCTGCTCAAATCCGCCCGCCAGATCTACCGCACCTACTACGAGGTGCACCCCGAAGACTTCCAGCGGCCCGTGGGTATTGCCATCAGCACCAAAACCCATCGTGGCAAGCTGATTTTTGGCGAACGTCCGGTGCTTTTGCCCAGCGAGTGCTTTATTCCCCTCAACCAAATTGAACCCGGTCTGCACTAGATCTCTGGGCCGGGGGATGGAGCCTCTATCCCCCGGCAAAACTGTCGAACCGCTTTGACCACGGCGATATCCGTCGTGGTTTCTCGCATGGCAACCCAGGCTTGAAGCTGAGCCTTTGAGATCCCTGGAAAGGCTAGACTGCGCTCTACGGAATGAATGCCCTGGTGCAGATCCAAAATTTGCGTTTGCCCCTTGCGGTAGAGCCATAGTTCTGGCACCCCAAGGGCTTGATAGATTCCCAGTTTGCGATCCGAGGCGCTGGCAATATCCACCTCAATCGCCAGATCAGGGGCTAAGTCCATCGGTAGTTCTGGGTTCAGGCCCATGACTCGATGGGCATTTTGGATGAGAAAACAACCGTCTGGCTCGATGCCTTGATCCAAATCGGCTCGGTTCCAAGTCGTGGAACCAAGATCAACGATGTCTAAGCCTAGTTCCTCGGCCAGGGTGAAGATAATCCTGCTCAACAGTCGGTTGACAATTTCATGGAATTGGCTAGGCATCCGAATTTCGAGTACCCCATCATCGTAGGTTAGCCGCGTCGCCCGATCATCGCCTAGTTCCGTCAGCACAAGCTGGTATTGAGGCCAACTGACCCCCGCCACCGTGATGGCGCTGCCAGGGGACAGCAGAATTTGGCTGAGGGGTGTAGATAGGGCAACCGTCATGGGCTTAGGCAACGGGTGAAGGAGAACGATCCGCCGTTTGAGGCCATGATAGCAAGGCCAGGACTGAAGGATGGGGCATGACGGTGCTCTAGGTTGACAGACACCAAAACCGCAGGGTTTCGTCGGCGCTGGCGCTGATGATCATGCGGCTGTCGGGGGTAAAGGCTAGGGCCGTGATCGACCAATCATGGCGCACCTGCTGAGCCTGATCCTGAAATTGTAGATTCACTAGGGTTAGGTGTCTGGCCTCGGTGCCGATGGCGAGCCATTGGCCATTGGGGCTGAGGGCGAGGGCGGTGATCGGGTGGGGGAAGCGCTGAACCAAGTCGCCCTGTCCCGGTTGAGATGCAGCCCAAACCTGCACCTTGCCTTGATTGTCGCCACTGACAATGCGGCCATCCTGGGGGTGACAGACCAGGGCGGTGATGGGGCTTTTGGGATCGGTGAAGGTGTGGCTGAGCCGCCCCGATGGCCACGACCACAGGCGAATGGTGCGATCTTGGCTACCACTAACCAGGAGTTTTTCAGGCACGTTAACCGCCAGGGCTGTCACCGCCGCCTGGTGATGGACTAACACCTTGGGCTGAAATTGCTGGGTGAGGGACACCAGATAAATACGGCCATCGCCACAGGCCACCGCCAGGGTATCGTCGCCCAGGCCATCATCCACCGCCAAAGCCGACACCTGCCAACTGTTGAGGGGCAGGCGTTGGCGATCACTCGGATCAGCCAAATTCCACTGAATCACCTGGCCATCCTCGCCGCCGCTGATCACCATTTCGTTGGGGCCAAAAATCACCGAGTTCACCGTTCCCCGATGCCCCAGCCCCCGCAGGGTTTTGCGGAATTGCTGTAGGGGCTGGCCATTGGTGCAATTCCACAGCCGCACGGAACCATCGGCACAGGCCGCCGCCAGGGTGCGTCCCTGGGCATGAATCGCTAAATCCTGGGCGATAGTGCCAGATAGGGTAATCCGATGGCGTTCTTGCCAGAGTGTGACTGTTGTTTTGAACGTTGAATTTTGAATTTTGAACTTTGAGGACTCTATCGTCCGACCCCTAACTTCCGAAAGAGATCCATCTAGGGAGAAGCCACCCCACCGCAAATCCGCCATCACCTCCTGGGCGCGGCTGTAGCGTTCCTTCAATCGGCGGTTCACCATGCGGTCTAGGATGCGGGCCAGTGTGGGGCTGATGGGTTGGGTGAGGAACGGTTGCCAGATCCAGGCATCCTCGCCCAAGGAATAGAGATCGAAGGGATGGAGTCCGGTTAAGAGATGCAGGCAGGTGAGGCCGAGGCTGAAGAGGTCGCTGGCAAAGACGGCCTTGCCGAGGGTTTGTTCGGGGGCGGCATAGCCTGCGCTGCCGATCACGGTTCCGGTTTGGGCCATAGCCTCTGGATTCACGGTTTTGGAAGCCCCAAAATCCACCAGCACCAAGGGCCGATCATCCGGCGGCGCGATGATGTTGGCGGGTTTGATGTCGCGGTGGATGACCTGGTGATCGTGGACAAATTGCAGCACGGGCAGTAGGTCGCTCAGCAGGCGGCGAATCTGGGCTTCTTCCAGCGGCGGATTCAGTTGGTCGAGGTTGGGGCCAGGGATGTACTCCTGCACCAAAAATTGGCCCTGGTCGGTATCCAAGGCTTCTAAAAGCTGGGGAATTTGGGGATGGTGGCCCAGGTTGGCCAGTTGTTCAGCCTCCTGCCAAAACCGTTGACGCTGGCTATCGGGGGTTCTGTTTTGGCGAAGACCGCTGGAATCTGGCCAAAGCTGCTTGATCACACAGATTTCTGGCGGCTGAACGCCCTCATCCACCGCTCGATAGGTACGGCCAAAGCCCCCCTGCCCCAGCACTGCCACACACCGATAGCGCTGGTTTAGACGCAAAGGCGCACCGCAAGACTGGCACCGCAGGGCCGCAACCGGGTTAACGGGCTGAGGGCATTGGGGGTTAAGGCAAAGGGTGTCCATAGCTAGGGAGGACGGATTAAGGGTAAGGTCATCCTACTGAAGATTCCGCCGACCTACGGATTCTGGATGGCCATGGTTTTCACGGGGGCAAGCTAATCCGCATCTAAATCGCATGTCAGCTTTCTCCAAAGCTCCTTCTTTAAGGATTTTGAGGTGATTCTGTCAGTGCAGTTTAGATAACTAGTCGCTTAGCTGATGGCCTGGGATGCCCGCGAGCTGTCTCCGATGTGGGACGTGTGGATGCAGGGTGTAGGTGCAGCGGTCGGTGTCAGAAGTTGATGGTGCGCTGCCAAGGTGGCCGATCTGCATTGGGTTTATGATCTACTGAAGTTTCGCTTCATGCGTATTGTTAGCCGTGGCTTTGGATGGTTATGGTGGCTCAAAAATTAGATCAACTAAAAGCTTTGTTTGCCGAGATGGATCGAGCTTTGATTGCCTATTCCGGCGGCATTGATAGCACCCTCGTGGCCAAGGTGGCCTACGATGTGCTGGGGGATCGCGCCCTAGCGGTAACGGCCAATTCCCCTTCTCTCATGCCGGAGGATTTGGAGGATGCCCGCATCCAGGCGGCGACCATTGGCATCGCCCACGAAATTGTGCAAACCCATGAGCTAGACAATCCCAACTACGCTAGCAACCCGGTCAACCGCTGTTATTTCTGCAAAAGCGAACTCCACGACACCCTGCGCCCCCTGGCCCTAGATCGGGGCTATCCCTACGTGGTGGATGGGGTGAACGCCGACGATTTAGGGGACTATCGACCAGGCATCCAGGCCGCGAAGGAACGGGGGGCACGGTCACCCTTAGCCGAGATCGGCATCACCAAGCTGGAGGTGCGGCAGATTTCCCAATTTCTGGGCCTGCCCTGGTGGGATAAGCCCGCCCAGCCCTGCCTCAGTTCCCGCTTTCCCTACGGGGAAGACATTACCCTGGAGAAGTTGCACCGGGTGGGCCGTGCCGAGCGCTACCTGCGAGATTTGGGCCTGCGCAACCTACGGGTGCGGTCTGCGGGGGATACGGCCCGGATTGAAATCCCAGCGGAGGACATTAAGGACTTCGTGGCCGATAATGATTTGAGTGCCTTGGTAAGCGCCTTCCAGGGCCACGGGTTTACCTATGTCACGCTGGACTTAGAGGGCTTCCGTAGCGGCAAACTCAACCAAGATTTGCCCCTGGTGCCGTCTTGACCCGCCCTCGGTTTTGGCCCTACCTTGGCATTAACCCCACCCCTGCCCTGCATCTAGCCCCCCTCCTTTGCCATGACCTACTACCTCGCTGGCGACATTGGCGGCACCAAAACCATCCTGCGCCTGGTGGATGCCACCGCCGAAACCACCGCCAAGCCCCACGTCGAAACCTGCTACGAGCGGCGCTACTCCAGTCAGGCATACCCTGATCTAGTGCCCATGGTGAAGGAATTTCTGCATACCGTCGCTGACCAGGCCGGACAGTCGATCCATCCGGTGCGGGCTTGTTTTGCCATCGCTGGCCCGGTGGTAGACAACGCCTCCAGCCTCACCAACCTGGCCTGGTCGCTGGAGGGGGATCGGCTCAAGGAAGAACTGAACCTGGAGCGGGTGGAACTGATCAACGACTTCGAGGCCGTGGGCTATGGAGTGTTTGGCCTGGAACCGGAAGATATTCACACCCTGCAAAAAGGGGATTATCACCCCAACGCTCCGGTAGCGATTTTGGGGGCGGGCACCGGGCTAGGCCAAGGCTTTGCCATTAACCACAATGGGCGCTGGCAGGTGTTTCCCTCCGAGGGGGGCCATGCGGACTTTGCCCCGCGCTCGGAACTGGAGTTTCAACTGCTGCGCTATCTGATCGACAAGCACCAGATCTCGCGGGTGTCGGTGGAGCGGGTGGTATCGGGCCAGGGGATTGTGTCCATTTACCAATTTCTGCGGGATCGGGAATTTGCCCACGAAACCCCCGAAGTGGCCGAAGCCATTACCGCCTGGGAACGCCAGATTGGCCTCAAAACCAAGACCGTTGACCCCGCTGCGGTGATTTCCCAAGCCGCTGCCGAGGGCCATGATCGCCTCTGCCAAAAGGCGCTGGAGATTTTTGTGGAAGCCTACGGGGCCGAAGCGGGCAACCTGGCCCTGAAACTATTGCCCTACGGCGGCCTCTATGTGGCCGGGGGGGTGGCCGCCAAAAATCTGCCACTGATGACCGCCGGACAATTCATGGATGCCTTCTGCCACAAGGGCCGCATGAGTTCCCTGCTCGACAATATCCCGGTTCACATCGTCCTCAATCCCCAAGTGGGCCTCATTGGAGCCGCCCTCAAAGCTGCTCAGGTCTAGACGCCAGTTCCCTCCGTGGGAAGGGGGTTAGGGGGATCAACGCTAGGAGTCAAGACAAATAAAGACTTAGACATCAACGGTAGCCGTCGAGGAGGGCTCGCTTCACCGACGGCTACCAGGGACAAACTCGCCGGATGGGGTATCCAAGGCGAAGGCGAGGGCGACCCCTCGACGGAAATCTATGCTGGCCCCCATCAATCCCCACCCAAATCGGTGACGGTGCCCCTTAAGATAGGGGAGGTAAATGACTGTTAAGCCGCTGCTATCACCCCCATGAGCCTAACCCTAAGTCCCGACTCCGTGCTAGAGGTATTGCGTCCCGTTCAAGATCCAGAGCTGCAAAAAAGCCTGGTAGATCTGAACATGATTCGCAATGTGGCCATCCAGGACGGTGAAGTGAGCTTTACCTTAGTGTTGACCACCCCCGCCTGCCCCCTGCGCGAATTTATTGTAGAGGACTGTGAAAAGGCGGTGAAAACCCTGCCGGGAGTGACCACGGTGAAGGTGGATGTGACCGCCGAAACGCCCCAGCAGAAGGCTCTACCCGACCGTACGGGGATTGATGGAGTCAAAAACATTGTGGCGGTCTCCAGCGGTAAGGGGGGCGTCGGTAAGAGTACGGTGGCGGTGAACCTCGCCGTTTCCCTGGCCCAGGCTGGAGCCAAGGTGGGGCTGATTGACGCCGATATCTATGGCCCCAACGCGCCGATGATGATGGGCCTCAGCGATGCCAATGTGATGGTGCGCCAAGGGCCGCAGGGCGAGGTGCTGGAACCCGCCTTTAACCACGGGGTCAAAATGGTCTCCATGGGCTTTTTGATCGACCGCGATCAGCCTGTGATTTGGCGTGGCCCGATGCTGAACGGCGTCATTCGGCAGTTTCTCTACCAGGTGCAGTGGGGTGAGTTGGATTACCTGATTGTAGATATGCCCCCCGGTACGGGTGATGCCCAGCTTACCCTAGCCCAGGCCGTGCCCATGGCCGGAGCAGTGATTGTCTCCACCCCCCAGGACGTGGCCATTGCCGATGCCCGTCGGGGTCTGCGGATGTTCCAACAGCTCAACGTGCCCGTGCTGGGGGTAGTGGAAAACATGAGCTACTTCATCCCCCCCGATGCCCCTGAAAAGCGCTACGACATTTTTGGCTCCGGCGGCGGCGAAAAAATTGCCACTGATCTAGGCGTACCCCTGCTGGGCTGCGTTCCCCTAGAAACCACCGTGCGCGAAGGCGGCGACCAGGGCGTACCGATTGTGGTGCAGTTCCCAGGCTCCGCTTCGGCCCAGGCATTGAAGGCCATCTCTCAACAACTGGCGGCGAGGATATCCGTGGCGGCCCTCACGAGTTAGCCCCTAGGGTTGCATCTTCAGAGGGTTACGAGATCGTGATCGCTCTAATCACAGGCTCGTTCTCGTAACCCCATTGACCTCTTTACCATTGCTTCCATGCTGAATTTTCAAGCTCAACGCAATTGGCGATCCCTAACCAGTAGCTGGCAAGGGGTAGATTGGTTACTCTTTTTGCTGCCCACTCTATTGGTGCTGTTTTCCTGCGTGTTGCTCAACAGTGTTCAGCGCAGCATGGATGACTTCCACTACGACATTAACCACCTCATCATGGGGGCCATTAGCCTAGGGGTGGCGCTGTGGATTTCCCGTAAGCGCTATGAGGTTTTGCAGGATTGGAACTGGATTATCTACGCCATTGTCAATGCCTCCCTTGTCCTGGTGATGTTTATCGGTACCGTGGGTTCGGGGGCACAATCCTGGATTGGCATTGGGGGTTTTTATATTCAGCCCTCCGAGTTTGCCAAGGTAGGTTTAATTATTACCCTAGCGGCCCAACTCAGTCGGCGTGATGCCTCTAGTTTAGGAGGGCTATTTACAGCCCTAGGCATTACCGCCCTGCCCTGGATACTCATCTTCATTCAGCCCGACCTCGGTACCTCCCTGGTGTTTGGGGTGATTGTGATGGGAATGTTGTATTGGGCTAATTGTAAGCCCGGTTGGATACTGTTGTTGGCCTCGCCCTTGGTAGCCGCTATTCTGTTTAATCTCTCGGTTCCAGTGTGGCTTCTATGGTGTGTGGGCATGGGCTTAACCGCTTGGTTTACCTTGCCTTGGCGCTGGTTTTGCACCTTGTTTGCCACAGCCATTAATCTCATTTCTGGAAAAATTGGCCAAGTCTTTTGGGGCTTGCTCCACGACTACCAAAAGGATCGTTTGATTCTATTTCTAGACCCTGATAAGGATCCCCTTGGCGGTGGCTACCACCTCATTCAATCTCGCATTGCCATCGGAGCTGGAAAACTGTGGGGCCAGGGATTAGGAGACGGCACCCAAACCCAGCTTAATTTTATACCCGAACAGCATACAGACTTTATCTTTTCTGCGGTGGGAGAAGAATGGGGGCTAGTGGGTTGTGTGGCGGTTTTGATGGTCTATTTACTCATCTGCTTTCGGATTTTAATTATTGCCCAAAATGCTAAAGACAACTTCGGCTCGCTCCTAGCTATTGGGGTTTTTGCGATGCTGACCTTCCATATTGTTATCAACATTGGTATGACCATCGGCCTCGCCCCCATCACCGGAATTCCCCTACCCTGGATGAGCTACGGACGGTCGGCCATGCTAACGAACTTCATAGCCCTGGGCATTGTGCAATCCGTCGCCAACTATCGCCACCGCCTCAAATTTACCGACTGATCCTCTTTACCGACTGATCCTCAATCCAGTTGGTTTGTCCCCGGTATCAGCGGGTGAGGTTTCCTCACCCCTACGGTTTGCCTGACTGGGAATCGGGGTTTGCTCATTTAGATTTGATCGGAGTAGAGGGATCAGATCCCCTTGGCCCAGGGTTGGACAAGGTTGAGGGCAAATTGGGTCTGGGCGGATTGGAGAAGGCGTTGGGCGCTTTCAGCCACCGAGAGGCCCGTCAGGTCAATTTGGGGGATGGTCTTGCCCCGGCGTTCAAGGTCGTGGCGGTAGGTGCGGTCGTAGTAGTCCAAAATGATGGCGCAGGCGGAACGCAGATCGCCCGCCTGGATAAAGTCCACAGCGGCCTGGGTGCGCTGTCCGCCCAGGCGTTTTTGGATACGCTGGGTGGCAATGACTAATTCCCCAGGATCCGCCTCACCGTAGATAGAGACCAGCAAATCGAGCCGTTCCTCAACCGACCGGGTTACCTCCAGGGTAGGAGCCGCCATCATTTGCAAAAACAGTTCGTCTGGAATGCGGCAGGTGCCCACCCGACGGCTCTCTGCCTCCAGCCAGATGGGTCGATCTCCGCTGCACTGCACCCACGCCGCCGCCAGCAGGTTTTCGTATTGCTCCGTGGAGGGCTGGGGGGGCAACATCAGGGCTCCGTAGCTGCTGCCCCGGTTGTTGGCTAGGTGCTCTAGATCAATCACTGGTTCGCCCAACCGAGCGAGTTCTTCTAGGATCAAGGTTTTTGAGGTGCCCGTCATGCCGCCTAGAATAACCATCGGCTTCGGCGTGGCTAAAACCCGCCGTACCCAGCAACGATAGGCTTTGTAGCCACCCTCCAGGGTGTGTACCTGAAAGCCCGCTGTGGCCAAAATCCAGCCTACCCCGCCACTGCGCATTCCCCCCCGCCAGCAATGAACTCGCAGATGTCGGTCGGGGGCCAGTGCCTTCGCCTGACGCACAAAGGTGGGGCACTTTGGCCCTGCAATCTCAAAACCTAGCTCCACCGCCTCGTCGCGGCCCACCTGTTTGTAGCAAGTCCCCACCTTGGCCCGTTCGTCGTCGGTAAACAGCGGAAAACTGACCGCACCGGGAATGTGGCCCTGGGTATACTCGCCCGGACTGCGCACATCTAAAATCGGGCCAGATTGCTGAAAAAAGTTGTCAACGGTCAGGGCGATGGACATGGAGACAGAACGTTCGGGAGCAATGAAATAAGATTGTCGTCATTCATGGTGTACTCTTTTTCTGGTGATTGGTTTCATCCAGTAGGATACGCCTTTCCTTCTTTCCCCTCCATACACTAGAAATCAACATAACTCTAGCATTTCGCTATCCTACTCCCAGAGCACTTCAAACTTTGAATCAAAACTCGCTTACACAAAAATCAGAACACTCTCCTATCTCACGATGTTCTTTTTTGAGACTGCAATTTCCTGATCACTCGATTAATCGAGGTGCCCGTTCGCAAATCATGCAGGTCGCTATATTAATGCAATTTAGATACGAAACAGCTTATTTTGACCTCAAAGACCTCTTCAAAATACTGCTTTTTATAGTCTAAATTCCACAGTTCAGACGAGCAATCTTCTCCCACATGAGATGGCATAACCTCTAAGTGTAAGACATGGGCATCACTATCAAAATGGCAATGAATACTTTTGACTGCACCAATGCCGCGCCGATCTAGCGCCACCGCCACCCGCAGCAACGCACTCAATTGATTTACCATTTGACGATGATATCGGGTTGGCAAATTTCGATAATTGTCATGTTTTTTCTTAGGCCCGCTGCGCCGATGGTAGCGGGCAATATTGGCAATCACTTCCAATTCTGTTTCGGTGTAACCTAGCAGTTCTCCATGGCGAATCAGATAATAGGAATGCTTGTGGTGGGCCGAGTGACTCACAAAGTGTCCACAGTTGTGGAGAATGGTTGCCGCCCAGAGCAGTTCTTTTTCCAGCGCTCCCCAAGTGTGCAAACTGCCATAGGTTTGTTCAAATAAATCCATCACAAACCGAGCCACGCGCTCAGCCCGATTTAAATGAACCTTATACTTATGGGCTGTCTTTAAAACATTCCGCTGACGCACCGATTTCTGGAACTGCATCCGATCTTCAATCAGACCGTGGGTGATCATCCAATCCACCACCACCCCTTCCCGCAGCGCCCGCTCGCAGATAGTGATAGACTTCGCCCCTAGCAAACCCATCGCCTCATGGAGAATCACCGCTCCCGCCACAATAATCTCCGCCCGCCGAGGCGACATTTCCGGCATTGCCAGTCGTTCACTATAGCTAGCCCGCCGCAATTCCTCCACCAGCTTAGACAAATCCTCATAGGTCATCTGATAGCCATTCAGCGGATCGGGCACCAAACCTAGGCGATTGTAAGCCACCAGCGCCGCCAAACATTCAATCGTCCCCGATGTGCCAATCATGCGAACCGTTTCTGAACCACCTAGCTTTGCCTTAATTTCCTGAATGGGTAGTTCTAACATCCCACGCACATAGGCTCTCAGGGCAATAAATTCTGAGTCGCTGATGGGGTTGGTCTTCACAAATTGGGCCGTCAGCCGCACCGCCCCTACTTTGGTACTGCTCAAGCAGCGGTGGGGTTCCCCTGTCCCTAAAATTAACTCCGTAGAGCCACCACCAATGTCGATCACCGCATGGGGATGGTCATGGAATTCCATCCCAGACAGCACGCCCAAATAGATCCGACGGGCTTCTTCGGTACCCGAAATCACATTAACCGTCAGGCCCACCTCTTGATAGACCCGATCAATAAACTCTGCACCATTGGTGGCTTCACGCACCGCGCTCGTAGCCACCGCAATGACATCTTCAGCCTGGAGACTAGCAGCAATGGCACAGCAACGCTTTAGGGCAGACACCGCCCGATCCATCGCTTCTGACGTCAGAGTTTTGGTCGTCTCGTCAAAATTACCAAGACGCACGGTTTCTTTTTCGCGGTCAACAATACTAAACGCTGGTAGGTCTGGCTGAATCTTGACCACCACCATGTGGATTGAATTCGTACCCACATCAATGGCCGCCAGGATACGATCCCCCTTAATTTCCTCTGGGGTAAAACTTGAAAAGGCCGTCATGTGCTTTTCAGAATCGCTCGTCAAGCCTGTTGTTGTCACCATCGCCGACCTCAACCGTTCTACTCAGATCTTACCTTTCCACCGAGCCGTCACTGGAGATAGCCTACCCTTTTCTTCGTATTCTGCTGGAAGCACTTCCAACAACATCCATATGAAATTCCCCCTACTTTCACTCAGGAAAATAGGGGGAACTCATTAATACCCTGGCATTGAGCTATTTTGACGAGGGGCAACCCCCTCACTATCTTCGCCGCAGGTGCGTTTCACGTCTGAGTTCGGGATGGGTCAGAGTGGTTCCACACC
>NZ_JACJRS010000112.1 GCF_014697375.1 Phormidium sp. FACHB-1136 | reverse complement strand
TTGAAGACTTTGAGCAGGATGGCCCTAAGATTCTTATCATTTTAGACAATGCAAGTATTCATAAAAAGGCAGAGATTCTAGAGAAGATAGCGAAGGAGATGCCCAACATTGTTTTAGAATTTCTGCCACCCTACAGTCCGGACTATAATTTAATCGAGTTAGTTTGGCACTCTGCAAAGGAATTCATTGCCAATCGTCTATTTGAGTCGATTGAGGATTTAGAAGCGCTTGTTCATAACCTATTGAACGAAGGGCAGCTTGTCATCAACTGGGATCGCAAGATCAAAAACAAAGGAAACACAGTCAATGCAATTTAAATGCATATCAGCTTAGGCACCACCTTCACCCTCACCTTTCCCAACAACGCACAGCCCGATGTATAGATATAGTCATGCCAATTTAGCTTGAGAATCCTGAAAGCCCGCTACATCTTGACTCCCAACAGCTAGTCGGTCTCATTCTTATTTGAAGCAACCATAAATCAGGTTTCCTCTCACTCGTCGGCCTCTATCCCAACCGACCTGCATGAATACTAAATCCGGCTTATTTGCCCCCGGTATCAGCGGGCAAGGAGACCTCACCCCTACGGTTCGTCGGTCTGGAAATCGGGGTCTTCTGGCTCAGATTTGGTATAATGGGTGACTGCCTGCTTTACAGTGTCTCGATCCGTCGCGCTGGCATCCATGAGAGTTTTTCCACCGAGATCAGGAGTTGAGGTAACCCATTCTCAATAATTGCATACTGGTTGGGAGTAAGGGGGCCACAATACTTAATAATTCCGCTGACATCCACCACTCACACTTGACCAAGTAGGGCAATTGAAGCTGAGGATAAACCCCCTGTTCCGGCTGGGAAGCTGGGATAAAGGTTGGGGGAATTGATCGCTCAAGGCATTCCCCTATCTGTAGTGATTGGCACAACAATGACTAACCTAAACCTAGATATACCAAGTTCTTCAGGCATCCCTACAATAATGGCTGGGCGATAACCTTCCGGTTCACGCACCTGTGGGATTTGTTCAGGGAAAGCAACCGTAACGACATCCCCGCACAGCCCGATGTATAGATATAGTCATGCCAATTTAGCTTGAGAATCCTGAAAGCCCGCTACATCTTGACTCCCAACAGCTAGTCGGTCTCATTCTTATTTGAAGCAACCATAAATCAGGTTTCCTCTCACTCGTCGGCCTCTATCCCAACCGACCTGCATGAATACTAAATCCGGCTTATTTGCCCCCGGTATCAGCGGGCAAGGAGACCTCACCCCTACGGTTCGTCGGTCTGGAAATCGGGGTCTTCTGGCTCAGATTTGGTATAATGGGTGACTGCCTGCTTTACAGTGTCTCGATCCGTCGCGCTGGCATCCATGAGAGTTTTTCCACCGAGATCAGGAGTTGAGGTAACCCATTCTCAATAATTGCATACTGGTTGGGAGTAAGGGGGCCACAATACTTAATAATTCCGCTGACATCCACCACTCACACTTGACCAAGTAGGGCAATTGAAGCTGAGGATAAACCCCCTGTTCCGGCTGGGAAGCTGGGATAAAGGTTGGGGGAATTGATCGCTCAAGGCATTCCCCTATCTGTAGTGATTGGCACAACAATGACTAACCTAAACCTAGATATACCAAGTTCTTCAGGCATCCCTACAATAATGGCTGGGCGATAACCTTCCGGTTCACGCACCTGTGGGATTTGTTCAGGGAAAGCAACCGTAACGACATCCCCGTAGGCACTGGTTCCCAAAAGTATGATCCTTGATTCCTCGTTACCCAAAGCCCTTGCATAGCGGGGGTTCCAAAAGGCATCCCACTTTACAGTCCAGTGCCTCCCCGTATTGAAGTATTCGTTCCGTCATTCTTCAATCACCAGCCCTTTGCCAGGAATATATTTGACGGGCTTCCCTTCTTTCAATTCTCCCTCGCCCCATTCGTAGGGTTCACAGGCACCTAAGCTTAGTGGTGCAGAAAACTTTTTTGAGTCTCATGGTGGACAGCCCAGACGGCAAAAATGGCGACTGAAACCCATTGCCTTCGTTCAAGTTGCCGAGAAATCCCAAATCCGCTGTCTCGCTGAGAATCCTTTGTCTACAAGGGTTTTAGGAGTTTTCTGCACCACCAAGGGCACCTAAGTTTGAGAGGTCGGAGTTGAGCCAAGCTGAGTCCTCTGCATTTGGGCTATTTTCGGTTGAGGCTGTATCCTCAGAGCCAGCTTTTTGTCTCCACAACAGAAACTCCACGAAATCGACCACTGGCTTGATTAACGTGTCAGGTAATCGGTCAATAGCTTGAATTAGGCGGATTTTGTCTGAATTCATGGCGTGAAGACGCAATCAATTTGATCTGGAAGGGGGGCTTGATAAATGAATTGATGCTATTCGCATTTGCTCACCAACTTTTCTCTATCTCGATATCCTCTTCAGATAGATAGGAGAACTCAATTCCCATTAGATCGAGGATTTTGAGAAATTCTGAAGGCTCAAGCTGCATGATTTCTGAAGCTTTCTTGAGGCTGATGACTCTAGCCAGCAAAGCACCAATCAAAAAGAGAAAGTTTTCTTTTTGATCAAGGGTCTGGAATAGTTGCACTTCTGATGCAATGGTTTGAGCGACTTCTCGATTCATAATTTCACATTCAGCAAGGACAGCAATCTAATATCGTGCTTGACATAGAATTAGGACTCAGAATTCCTACTTTCTTTTTCAGATCACTATTTACGAAAACCTAGCTTTGTCAATAAATGTTTTTTCGCTCTTCCAGAATGTGTTTAATATCGTGAAAGTGAGTTTCTACGAAACGAATGCTAGTGCTTGTATCGCCAAGCGTAATAGGAATTTCACAATCCTCCGTACTAATGATGGATTCTCTCAGTTCAATCATTTCGCTTCTATCTTTTTTCACAAACTCCTTGTACTTGGCAGCACAAACAGGACAGAGCGCTAGATATTGAGCTTCATACTCTTGTGGTAATGCGATATCTCCTGTGAAAATTTCGACTGCCTCAAAATAGTATTCGCCGTCACGTTTTCTAAAAGGCATTTCATCTTTGCAGATTTGACAAGGCATCTCCTCAGAGACGTTCGTATATTGACTTCGCAGCCATGTGTTTGGGTCAATCCTACTTTTAGTAGTCCGAGTGCTTCTTGGTCTTTCCGTATATTTCTTTCTGGGTGCAACAGAAAGTTGCTTATCCAGATTCTTTTGCCGATGTTCAGGGTTATCTACCGATCTAGTTGGAAATAACGGGCGTTTTTTCTGATCAGCACTCCTCTTTAGCAATCGCTCATATATTTCTGGCTCTTCCTTCTTCAGTCGTGTTATTTCTTCTGCTTCTTCTAATGAGTCAAAACCTAATTCTTTAGCAATATCCTCTTTCTGCTTATACGCTTTAGTTTGACGCTCTAGTTCCTGCTGCTCTAATTTTCTTTGTGCTTGAATGTTGGCTCCAAATCCAATATCACGCAGCCATTGCCACCCAGTTTGGTATCCAAACCCTTCTGGTAGTCTCTCCACTATTGCATCATGGGGGCTGACAAACTCATAGTCTCCCTCTGTTATCTTCTGAGGAATCCAGTTTATTATTCTTAAGTCATGAACTAATGTTGATTCGGCAGATGCACAATAAGATGAATTTCGACTGAAGCAAGCTTTTGAGTATTTACTCCAATCATTATCCAATTTTATTATTGTATGCCAGACAAGCCTAGATTTACTGATAGATGGAGATGCTAGGAATTCCCTAAGATGAGGAATAAGGTAGTCTACATTAGTTCCAGATCCAGTAAAGCGTTCTCCTCCTTTTGAAGATAAGTCATGCCACTCCGGGTGGTCATGGGTAACTTTTGCTCTTTCCACTTTTAAGTGCGTAGTCACCCCAACCTTCTCAGCAAACTCAGCAATCTCATTAAGTTTTGTGTTGCATGTCTTATATCGTTCCGACAAAGGATTTAACCTTGCAGAATCCTCAAGTGACTCGTACCACTCCCGTAGTTCAGTATTCAAAAATGGTGAATCAAGATAAACATCACAAGGTTTTCCCCACTTACCTCTCTCAAGGTTAAAAATATAATATTTATGAAAGATCCCTGAACATTCTGGATGCTTCTTGAGAAATTCAGAAAATAATCTAATGTGATTTATATCTCGCTTATTAACTTCACTGAGAATGGCCTCCTGCGAGTAATTATCTTCTAGAATTTTCTCTATTTCGGCCTTTTCATTTACTTCGCGTACGCCGACTCCGTTAAGGAACTTAAAAACTTTCTCTTTCCTATTTTTACTAGGTGGATAAACTCTCTTTGAAACACGATGATACTCACTGTCTTCCTCGACCTCAGCGGTTGGGAAATAACAGTCTTTTCCTTTTCGATATATTCCATCACTACAGAGAATAAGATTTACTGTCGAAATAGACTTGACCTTGTTTTCCAATTCGGCACCGTACCATCTATGTTCATCTAGATAATCCATCAGCATCTCATAGAGGGTTTGATGCCATTTATCATCTTTACTGCTCATCCATAACGCTCGATCCTCATCACTCATCTCTCCTAATGCTTTCACAAGATCAGCGGTTCCCCAGTTCTTAATACCGAGCATCGACAAGAAGGCATTTTCACGCTGATTCTGCTGAGGTGGATTTTTCAGCCAAATTGGGCTGCTATAGCTACCGCCTAAAAGTCTCACTAGGTCATCATCATCAATAAGATCCAAAAGCGCTTTCTTGCCTCTGAATATAGCCGATGCGGGAGCGTGACCTCCTTTCCTCATTGGAACAAGAGCATGTTCCTGAAATGCTTGAACAAGTCGATCCATGATCGGCTTATAAGGTTCTGGTAGCTTATCCTCATCACTCGGTAGAATCGCCAATGCTGGTACGGTTAACAAGCCCTGATCTCGAATCGAGATCATAGACTCAGCCAACAGCTCAGCAAGATGATCACGCAGTGCTTTATTTCCAGCAAAGTCCCGCACACTATCGCGGGCAACAGTGGAAGCAAAGGGTGCATGGAGATGGAATTGCAGATTGGAGATCTCCTTTTCTGCTGGAAAGTAAATGCAGACGCGCCCTGAACTCATTGGCATGAGTTTCCATTCGGACATGTTATCCGTGTTACTATCTTGTCTTCCCTTAGTGACTGTTTTTGCTTTAACTGGTGACAATCCAAAGGCTACAGCAATGCGACAGTTTTTCTGTTTTTGACCATCATTCTCTGCCTCCTCGTCTTCGATTTGAACCTCCTTGTCAAACTTCAGAAACCAAGATGAAGATGGATTAGATTCATTGGGTTGCTGCACACGAATTTCAAATTTATTATCCCCAAGATTGATGCGTTTAATATATCCAAGAGATGAATCAGGAAGGAGATATTCTATCTTTTCGATCTGTGTAAGAAAGAGTAAGGTAGTCGCGTTTAGGGCTTTTAGCAGGTTTTCAATTTCTTTTTTGGCACGATCTTGAGACTTCTTAGGATTGTTGAACGGAAGAATAAAATGTGTTTGACTAATACTTTCTTTGGGTTCCAATACTTGAAAGGGAACCACCATATCCCTAATTTGGAAATGTAATTTACCTGATCGTATCTCAGGAGACTCCGTGTAGGCGAAGACCGCTTTGAAACCTACACCAAACTTCCCAATTTTAGTGACATCATCACGCTTTGTGCTGGTTCCAATACTGGTAATTGCATCTACATCCTGGATTGAGAATAGCTTTTCGCCATTATGCTCAAATTCAATATGATCTTCGTGCAGGATAAACCTGACCTCTTTTGCCTGAGCATCTTCGGCATTTTGCAGAAGTTCATAAATAAAGTGGGCATTATCGGGATAAAGATCCGTCAATAGACGCTTAAGACCAGATTCAAAACCATTTTCACGGTTTGCCTCAACCCATTGCTGACGCTTACCCGCCAGTTCCTCGATTGATTGAGTCATTTCATCTTCTCCTGTAAAATACGTGACTCACTTAATCACAGATCAAGTCGAGTGCGTAGTGTTCTTGCTCATAGGCTTCTAGCAAGATCACTAAAAGCTGGTAAAGAGCCGTTTGTTCAGGCGTTCTATTGTGATTGAACACTAGAGATTCCACGATAGCTAGAGTTGCCTCATATTCTTCTTGGGTTTCAATCACCTTTGGGGTTACTTGTAAGAGTAAGTCAGTGTAAACGGCTCGATCAAAGGTGTTAAACATAGTCATCGTATAGCTTGTGAGTAGCTAGGCGCATTTTGCAAAGTAGCCATCCAGGCTTTTGTACCAAAGCGACCGCTGAGAAGACCCGATACAGAGAAATCGGCATCCAACTTTTCCCAATGCAACCCTGTTCTAGAAGGTGTGATCTCTACGGCGGCTAGGTCTTCTGGTGATGCGCCCGCTAAACCTTGGGCAATATCAGGCGGAAAGCTAAATGATGCCCCACTGTTGAGGCGGATCACGATCAAGCGGTTTACATTGTCGTAATGGGCTGATACCGCTTGAGGTTCTGTCGCCTTAGCTTGGTTAGCAGCTTCTACAGCTCGTTGGTACTGTTCTAGAAATTGAGTGTCGTCAAGTGCTTTTGCCATCAATCATCCAACATGATTCGGATCACTTCTTTGCCAGATACCCAGAGAACAGCAAGTCCGCCAATAATCAAAGTTACGATGTCACCGTCTAAGATTTCGCGAAGCTCTTCCAGGGAAAAGGCTTTGTAAATTAGGTGAATGCTGGAAATGCACCCAAGGGATGACAAAGCTAGGGCGATGAAGTCTTCTAGGGTAATCTTTAGCCGTCGTCCACGCGATGCTTTAACCACCATCACAGCGATAATCAAGCAACCCGACAGCAACCCCCAGAGAGTCAAAATGGACTGACTCATTTATTCCTTTCCGCCAGCATTCGCCGTTTCAGGGTTGTAAACCAAGGCAAACATCGCCCCAAGCACACCGAGCAACACGGCCCCTGGAATCTGCCCCACCATTGCACCCAGGAAAGAGCCACCAGAGGCAAAGGCAATCACCCGATTCCCTTTTGCAAAGATGCGGTTCTGATCGGGCTGTATGGCCGAGGTTTTCTCACCCACAAATTCATTGGAGTCTGTCATAGGAGCAACCTGATGATGACTAGCTTCAGCATAGCAAGAAAAAATGATGGGCATTTCTATCGCTAAAAACGATAAAGCCCGCTCCCAACCAGTGAGAGCAGGCTTTACCAAACCGATTACCTAACTAGGCCAACCTTAGCCGAAGCGGCTGGAGGTGGAGGCGATTAGGAAAGCGGCGTAGGTGAGGATGTAACCCACAGTGAAGTGAGCCAGACCCACCAGACGAGCTTGAACGATGGAGAGAGCAACGGGCTTGTCCTTCCAGCGAACCAGGTTCGCCAGGGGAGTGCGCTCGTGGGCCCACACGATGGTTTCGATCAGCTCTT
Organism: Phormidium sp. FACHB-1136; assembly: GCF_014697375.1. Classification (GTDB taxonomy): domain Bacteria; phylum Cyanobacteriota; class Cyanobacteriia; order Phormidesmidales; family Phormidesmidaceae; genus Nodosilinea. The sequence goes on along the minus strand of NZ_JACJRS010000112.1, from coordinate 9,924 downwards.
GCCAGTAACCCCGCCAGGAGATCAGGAACATGAAGCCGGTAGCCCAAACCAGGTGTCCGAAGAGGAACATCCAGGCCCAGACGGCGAGGTTGTTCATGCCGTAGGGGTTGTAGCCGTTGATCAGCTGAGAGCTGTTGAGCCACAGGTAGTCGCGCAGCCAGCCCATCAGGTAGTTGGAGGACTCGTTGAACTGAGCCACGTTACCAGACCAGATGCTGAGGTGCTTCCAGTGCCAGTAGAAAGTGGTCCAGCCGATGGTGTTGAGCATCCAGAACATCGCCAGGTAGAAGGAGTCCCAGGCGGAGATGTCGCAGGTGCCGCCACGGCCAGGGCCGTCGCAGGGGAAGCTGTAGCCGAAATCCTTCTTGTCGGGCATCAGCTTGGAACCACGGGCATCCAGAGCACCCTTGACCAGAATCAGGGTGGTGGTGTGCAGACCCAGGGCGATGGCGTGGTGTACCAGGAAGTCGCCAGGGCCAATGGTCAGGAACAGCGAGTTGGCGTTGCTGTTGATGGCCTCAAACCAGCCAGGTAGCCAGACGGCGTTGGCGGTTTGGGTAACGCTGTCGGCGTTGGACAGCAGGGTATCAAAGCCGTAGAGCAGTTTGCCGGAGGCCGCTTGCACGAATTGGGCGAAGACGGGCTCAACCAGGATTTGCTTTTCGGGGGTGCCAAAGGCCACCACTACGTCGTTGTGGACGTACAGACCCAGGGTGTGGAAACCCAGGAACAGGGACACCCAGCTCAGGTGGGAGATGATGGCTTCCTTGTGCTGAAGAACGCGGTCGAGGACGTTGTTCTTGTTAGCGGCGGGATCGTAGTCCCGAATCAGGAAGATGGCACCGTGGGCGAAGGCCCCCACCATGATGAAGCCAGCGATGTACTGGTGGTGGGTGTACAGGGCCGCCATGGTGGTGTAGTCCTTAGCCATGAAGGCGTAGGGGGGCAGCGCGTACATGTGCTGCGCCACCAGGGAGGTGACCACGCCGAGGCTAGCCAGGGCCAGCGCCAGTTGGAAGTGAAGGGAGTTGTTCAGGGTGTCATAGAGACCCTTGTGGCCTTCACCCAAACCACCTGCGGGGGGCTTGTGGGCATTCAAGATTTCCTTGATGCTGTGGCCGATGCCGAAGTTGGTGCGGTACATGTGCCCAGCCACGATGAAGATCACCGCGATGGCTAGGTGGTGGTGAGCCATGTCGGTCAACCACAGAGACTCGGTCTGGGGATGGAACCCACCCAGGAAGGTGAGGATGGCAGAACCCGCACCGGTCGCCGTGCCGAAGACATGGCTGGAGGTATCGGGGCTCTGGGCATACACGCCCCAGTTGCCGGTGAAGAAGGGCATCAGACCTTCGGGGTGGGGCTTCATGGAGAGGAAGTTATCCCAACCCACGTGCACACCGCGAGATTCGGGGATGGCGACGTGCACCAAGTGACCCGTCCAAGCCAGGGAGCTGACGCCGAACAGACCAGCCAGGTGGTGGTTGAGGCGAGATTCAGCGTTCTTGAACCAGGACAGGCTGGGGCGGAACTTGGGCTGAAGGTGCAGCCAACCTGCGAACAGGAAGATGGCGGACAGAATCAGCAGGAACACGGCCCCGGAGTACAGGTCGGTGTTGGTGCGCATCCCGATGGTGTACCACCAGTGGTAAACCCCGGAGAAAGCGACGTTAACGGGCGTAGAGGAACCAGCTTGGGAGAAGGCATCTACCGCAGGCTGACCAAAGTGGGGATCCCAAATCGCGTGGGCGATGGGTTTCACGTTGAGCGGATCTTTGATCCACTGCTCGAAGTTACCTTGCCAGGCGACGTGGAACAGGTTGCCCGAAGTCCACAGGAAGATGATTGCCAGGTGGCCGAAGTGGGAGGCGAAGATCTTTTGGTAAAGATTCTCCTCGGTCATGCCATCGTGGCTTTCAAAGTCGTGGGCGGTGGCAATCCCGTACCAGATCCGCCGTGTGGTCGGATCGGCTGCCAGATCCTGGCTAAATTTAGGGAATTTAGTTGCCATGAATCAAAACGGATTTAATACGACATTTGAGTCATGTTGCGGCTGGTTAGTTATGGGAGACCTAGGGATAGATCCCCCATAACCAGGAGATTCCATGACGAGAAACCTAGCCCACCGCGATGATACGAGCCAGGAAGAAGGCCCAGGTGGTGGCAATGCCTCCGAGGAGGTAGTGAGCCACACCCACCGCCCGACCCTGAGTGATGCTCAGAGCGCGAGGCTGGATGGCGGGAGCCACCTTGAGTTTGTTGTGAGCCCAAACAATGGACTCGATCAGTTCTTGCCAGTAGCCGCGACCACTGAACAGGAACATGAGGCTGAAGGCCCAAACGAAGTGGGCACCCAGGAACATCAGGCCGTAGGCGGACAGGGCGGAACCGTAGGAACCGATCACCTGGGAAGCCTGGGCCCACAGGAAGTCGCGCAGCCAACCGTTGATGGTGATGGCGCTTTGGGCAAAGTTGCCGCCCGTGATGTGAGACACCGTGCCATCGGGGCTAACGGTGCCCCAAATGTCGGACTGCATCTTCCAGCTAAAGTGGAAAATCACGATGGACAGGGAGTTGTACATCCAGAACAGGCCCAGGAACACATGGTCCCAACCGGAAACCTGACAGGTGCCACCCCGACCGGGGCCATCGCAGGGGAACCGGAAGCCCAGTTCGCCTTTGTCGGGCACCAGACGAGAGCTGCGAGCGTACAGCACGCCTTTCAGAAGAATCAGCGCCGTCACGTGGATGGTGAAGGCATGGATGTGGTGCACCATGAAGTCGGCGGTGCCGAGGGTCATGGGCATCATGGCCACTTTGCCAGCCACCGCGATCACATCGCCACCGAAGATGGGGCTAACCCCAGCCAGGGCGTTGGGAGCGGTACCGCCAGCGGCAGCGGCGTGGAAGCTTTGCACCCACTGAGCAAAGATGGGCTGAAGCTGGATAGCGGAATCCGAGAACATATCCTGGGGACGGCCCAGAGCCCGCATGGTGTCGTTGTGGATGTACAGACCAAAGCTATGGAAGCCGAGGAAGATACACACCCAGTTCAGGTGGGAGATAATCGCATCGCGGGAACGGAGCATCCGATCCAGGGCGTTATCCATGTTCACGGCGGGATCGTAGTCGCGCACCATGAAGATCGCGGCGTGGGCCGCAGCCCCCACAATCAAGAAGCCGCCAATCCACATGTGGTGGGTAAACAGCGACAGTTGGGTGGGGTAATCCGTGGCGATGTACGGATAGGGAGGCATCGCATACATGTGCTGCGCCACGATGATGGTGATGGAACCGAGGATGGCCAGGTTAACCGCCAACTGGGCGTGCCAGGAGGTGGTCAGGTTCTCGTACAGGCCATCGTGGCCCTTGCCACCAAAGAGCAGGGGATCACCCTTGTGGCCTTCCAGGATTTCCTTCATGCTGTGGCCGATGCCCCAGTTGGTGCGGTACATGTGGCCCGCAACGATGAAGAGAACCGCTAGCGCCAGGTGGTGGTGAGCCGTGTCAGACAGCCACAGGCCACCCGTCACAGGGTTGATGCCACCTTTGAAGGTGAGGAAGTCGGAGTACACGCCCCAGTTGAGGGTGAAGAAGGGCTTCAGACCCTCGGCAAAGCTGGGGTACAGATCCGCCATCAAGCTCTTATTCAGGATGAACTCGTGGGGCAGGGGGATATCCTGGGGAGCCACGCCAGCATCCAGCATTTTGTTTACAGGCAGAGCAACGTGGATTTGGTGACCCGCCCAGCTCAGGCAGCCCAGACCCAGCAGACCTGCCAGGTGGTGGTTCATCATGGATTCCACGTTTTGGAACCATTCCAGCTTGGGAGCGGCCTTGTGGTAGTGGAACCAGCCCGCAAATAGCATCAGGCCAGCCATCACCAGCGCACCAATGGCGGTGACGTAGAGCTGATAGCCGTTGGTGAAGCCAGCGGCCCGCCACATCTGGAATAGACCAGAGGTAATTTGGATGCCGTGGAAGCCACCACCCACATCGGCGTTCAGAATCTCTTGGCCAAAGATGGGCCAAACGACCTGGGCGCTGGGCTTGATGCCCGTGGGATTGGTCATCCAGGCTTCGTAGTTGGAAAACTTAGCGCCATGGAAGTACATGCCGCTGAGCCAGATAAAGATGACGGCTAGGTGACCGAAGTGCGCACTAAAGATCTTGCGCGAAATGTCTTCTAGATCACTGGTATGACTATCGAAATCGTGAGCGTCGGCGTGGAGGTTCCAAATCCAAGTGGTGGTTTTGGGGCCTTTAGCCAAAGTCCGATCAAAGTGTCCGGGCTTACCCCACTTCTCAAAGGAAGTAGGCACTGGATCCTTGTCAACGATGACTTTGACCTTCGCCTCCCGCTCGCGCGGGGTAGTTGTCATGGAGACTCTCCTCTCTCTAGACAAAAGCAAACAGCGAGAATCATATCGCCTTGTGTGAACTATATCGACGACCCAAGGGCCTGTCGGTATAACCGCTACTAGGACGGTGATTGCTCTTGAGCATTATAGTCTCGTAAATTGACGGTTCTTGGCAGAGGTTAACAATAATTCAACCTGTGGAAACCCTTGATCTGTGGGCATTCCAAAAATACTCCGATCACAAAATTGAACTCCACCCTAGGGGGCATTAACAAAACTCAATAAGAAACCCCGCTTTTGCTGGGCCAATCCACGATCTCCAAGGGTTTTTGTAAACAAATATTAAGTATTGATGAGAGATTCAGGGGATCACGATAAAAAGCCCTAACCTATCGCGAGTCCCCAAGCTCGGCTTAGAGCGACCCAGGGTTTTCCGTCCCGCCAGCATTTCCGTAAGGGTTGATCTAGGGCGGATCTGTGGCTGAGGAATGGGGTAGCCGCTGAGGTCAATACTTGTAACAAACAACCGGGATTTGTAACAAAATATAACGATCACCTGCGTCCTAGGCTATGGAAAGCATGGTTTTTTCCAATTGGGGGATTCTTATAGACATGGGCGTTTGGCAATCTACCTCGTCTGCTGGTATGACACCTAGGGGTAGGCTGCCCTGACGAAAGGTGTGATCATTAGTATTGGTCGGCTGTTCTTTGGTGGTTGAGCTTGAGTCCCATGCCCAAACCTGCCTATGCCCTAGGGCAAATTCCCCGACGGTATCTGCTGAAGCTGGCGCTGGCCGCTGGTCTTCTGCCGGGGCTAACCAGCACCTGCGCGGGCACTCCCGATCCACCCACTCCAGACGCAGGCCAACGCCCAGGGGCCGACCTGTGGCAACAGTTTGCGGGCACCGAGCTGCGGCTGTTGTTGAACGATCACCCTTGGACGCAGGGCATTCGACCCTATTTAAACGAGTTTGAATCGCTGACGGGGATGACCCTGCGGATTCAGACCATCGCGGAACCAGACTACTTTAGGGAGATGGAGACCGCCCTTAACAACCGTCCCCAGGAGGTGGATGCCTTCTTTCTACCCATGGATTCCACCGCCTATCGCCTGTGGCGGGGAGATCGGCTGCATTCCCTCACCCCCTTTATCCACGACCCCACCCTCACCACCCGCGACTACAACCTCTACGACTTCCCAGAGGGGTTCCGGTTAGCGGCGATGTATCCCCCAGGACAGGCCGAAGCGGAATTGTTTGGCATTCCGGCCACAGTGGAGGTCTATATCCTGTTCTACAACAAGCGCCTGGTGGATCGGTTTTTGGGCGGACAGGTGCCCTCAACCATGGCGGAACTGGTGCAGGCAGCGGCTCAGATCAACGCCAGCAGCGAGGCCATCGGCATGGTGCTGCGGGGCATTCCCTCCGACACGATTATTGATACGGTAACGGGGATTATTTTGAACGGCTGGGGAAGTGAACCGACGCCGCTGCCCTTTAATGTCTGGTTTGATGGCGATTGGAGTCACCCCCGCATGACCGATCCGCGCATTGTGGAGGGGCTAGCCACCTATGCCGACCTGATGCGGGCAGGGCCAGCCCATATTAAACAGATGGACTGGGCCGAGGCCACCCAACGGTTCCGCGATGGGGAAGCGGCCTTTTATATCGATGCCAGCCTGTTTGGCCCCGATTTTGAAAATCCCGAAACCTCCACCATTGCCGGGGAAGTGGGCTATGCCGTGCTGCCTAGGGTACAGCCCCAAAGCCTGACCGGACATTGGCTTTGGGGGCTAGGCATCTCCAAACAATCACCCCATCCCCAGGCGGCTTGGTTGTTTATTCAGTGGGCCACCAGTGCCGCCATGGAGGCCAAAATTGCCGTGGCAACGGGGGGCGCACCGCGTTTTTCCACCTGGTTAACGCCTTCGGCCTACACCGAAGCCATGGCCCTAGACTACGCCCTGGCGGTGCAGACAGCCATGCGCACCTCGCGCCCCACAGCAGTATTCCATCCCCAGTGGAATCAGGTGGCCCTCGCCATTGTCGCTACCATCCACCGCATCTACGACGGCGAAGATCCACAAGCGGCGGCTGACCAGCTTCAAGCCACAGTGCTGCAAAAACTGGCCCTGGCCCAGGAGGAGCAATGGGTCTAGGGCGACTTCGTGGCTGCCTACCCAAAACCATGCGCGGTCAGTTGCGGCTGGGCTTTGGGGTCATTTTGGTGCTCCACGGACTGAGTGCAGCCATTAGCTACGTCAGTTTGCAGCGGTTTTACTACTACAGCCAAGCCACCCTGGCCGAAGCCCAGCAGGTGCAGGAGTTGAGTTTGCAACTCAAAAGTCATTTTCTGCTGGCCCGTCAGGCAGAGAAGCGTTATTTCGACACCTGGCGACAGGGAGAAGGGAGTGTCCACAATCAGGACAACAGCCAACAGAACATTCAGAGCCATCGCTACTATCTGGCCCAGGTGCAGCAAAATTTGGCCGATCTCCAACCCCTGGCCGCTCAAACCCCTGAATTGGCCCCATCCTTGGCGCTGCTAGAGTCTCTATTTAATAACTACGATCTCGCCTTTCAAAATACGGTGCATCAGATCGTCAACAGCGAGGCCAACCTCGACCTCTATGTCCAGGCCCAGGCGGTTTTGGCCGCTTTGCCAGAGAACGGTAGATTGGGCCAAGCCGAGCTTGATCGGCAGGTGTGGCAACTCCTAGCCCAGCAGCAAACCTACCTCAACAGCCAAAATCCCGCTCACCTGAATGACCTCTATCAAGGGCTAGACCAGCTAGAGGCCAGTCTGGCGGAAATTCCGGCCACCGAGGATCCAGACTCTCCCCAACGCCTTGCCCAGACTTACCTCGACTCCCTGCGGGCGGTGCTGTTGCTCGATCAGCAGGTGCAGGTGAACCGGATCGTGGCCAGCAACATTAACCGAGACATCAACCAAATTTTGACCGGAATTGGTCAGCGAGCCGAAAATCAATCCTCAACGGCCCAACTAGCCCTCACCCGCACCGCTCGCCAAAGCAGTGCCGCCCTGATGGCCACGGCCCTGAGTGCCCTGGGGTTGGCGGTGGGGGCCAGTGTGATCCTAGGGCGGCGGATTATCCATCCCCTCACCCTGATGGTGGCAGCGGCGGAACGAATTGCCCAGCAAGACCTCGATCATCCCCTGGAAATGACCGGGGAGGACGAATTTGCGGCGGTGGCCCAAGCCTTTAACCATATGGTGGATCAGGTGCGCTGTAGCCTCGTTACCCTAGAGCAGCGGGTAGAGGAACGCACCGAAGCCCTGGCCCTGGCTAACCAATCGCTCCAGGAACAGGCCCAATCCTTAGCGCTGGCCCTGCAACAACTGAGCCACAGCGAGGCTAACTACCGTTTATTGGTGGATCACCTTCAGGCCGGAGTGGTAGTTCATGCGCCGGATACCACAATTACCATGTGTAACCGCATGGGGGCCAAACTGCTGGGGGTATCGGCAGAGGCCGTTGTTGGCTACGGAGCCTTGGAACCCACCTGGCCCTTGGTGGATGAAAGCGGCACGCTGATTCCGGTGGAGCAGTATCCGGTGAATCGGGTATTGGCGACGGGGCGACCCATGGAAAATCAAATGCTGGGCATTCGCCATTCTGACCAGCCTGGAGACTGCACCTGGGCTTTAATCAACGCCTTCCCCACCTTTGATGAACACCACCAGATCACCCAGGTGGTGGTAACGTTTATCGACATTAGCGACCGCAAGCTGGCCGAGGAAGAACTGCGCCACCAAGCCCTCCACGATGCCCTGACTGGATTGCCCAACCGCACCCTGTTCATCGAACGGCTGGATCAAGCGCTACAACGGGCCAAACGCTACCCCGACCAAATGTTTGCGGTGATCTTCATTGACCTAGACCGCTTTAAGGTGGTGAACGACAGCCTGGGACACCTGGTGGGAGATCAACTGCTGATTCAAATTGCCCAAATTCTGCTGCGCCATGTGCGGACGGTAGACACCGTGGCCCGACTGGGCGGCGATGAGTTTGTGATTTTGCTGGATCGCATTGTCAACTTAAATGAAGCGATCCATGTGGTCGAACGAATCCAGGCCGATATCAAAACCCCCTTTTCGGTGATGGGGCACACCCTTTTTAGCACCGCCAGCCTGGGGATTGCCCTGGCCAGCCCCCAATACGACCGGGGCGAAGACATGCTACGCGACGCCGACAACGCCATGTATCAGGCCAAGGCCAGGGGGCCATCGTCGGACTACGTGATTTTTAACCCCGCCATGCACGCAAGCGCCATCCAGCTTTTTGAGCTAGAAACCCACCTGCGCCAAGCCCTAGACCGCCAAGAGTTTATCCTGCACTACCAGCCCATTGTTCGCCTATCCGACCACACCCTTCTAGGCTTCGAGGCCCTCGTTCGCTGGCAGCATCCCCAGCGAGGGCTGGTTCCCCCCGTGGAGTTTATTCCCCTGGCGGAGGAAACCGGGTTAATCATTCCCCTCAGCCATTGGATTTTTGAGACCGCTTGCCACCAAATGGCCGACTGGTGCCAGCGTTGGCCAGCGGCTCGGCGACTGAGGATGAACGTCAACGTCGCCGCCGCCCAGTTCGAGCAAGCCGAATTTCCCGACCAGGTAGAGGCCATGCTTCAGCGCACCGGGCTAGCCGCCACCAGCCTGGGCCTAGAAGTCACCGAAAGCCTGCTGCTGTCCAACGTGGAGGTCGTCCTCAACACCCTCTCCACCCTGCAACGCCGAGGGGTCAGCATCAGCGTGGACGACTTTGGCACGGGCTATTCCTCCCTCAGCTACCTCAAACGCTTCCCCATCAACACCCTCAAAATCGATCAATCCTTCGTCGAAAACATCGACATCGACCACGATGATGTCAGTATCGTCACCGCCATCATTCAAATCGCCAAATCCCTCGGAATGACCGTGGTGGCCGAAGGCGTCGAAACCGAGTTCCAAGCCCAACGCCTACGAACTCTGGGCTGTGACGCGATCCAGGGATTCCTCATTGCCCGCTCTCTCCCCGCCGACCAAGCCGAAACCCTGGTGCAAGCCCACGCCACCGTGCCCCTAGGGCTGTCCTAGGGCGTCCGCCATCGTCGAATCTCTGGAAATCTGACCAGCCACTTTCCCAGCCAAGCCCCTACAGGGAATCGGGATCAATGCCCAGTTCCCGCAGTTTCTCGGCCAAACGCTCGGCCCGTTGGCGCTCCTGCTCTGCCCGTTCGATCCCTTGCTCAGCCAATTCTGCGGGGGTGGGGTAACGCTGGCCCTGTTGATTAAACCAGCCCAGGGCTTCTCGGTTAATGGGGTCGGTGGGTAACGTGCAGCGCCCCAGACCTAGGCCAATTTCTGGCATCCAGAAGGGTTCACCGCTCTGCAAGTGATAGTCCTTCCCAACCAGCTTATAGACCTCAAAGGGTAGATGTTTGTCTCGTCGCCAAAAGGGTAGTGCATTTTAGTGCAGGCTAGAGGAAAAAGCCGGATGACCTTGCTTGGCCAGCTTTTCTCGGATGTTGCGATTGTAGTCATGGATGAACAACCAGATAGCCCC